>JASJDN010000012.1 GCA_030065205.1 Crocosphaera sp. | reverse complement strand
CTACTACGCAAACTATTGTAGCACAGAAAAAGAAGTGCTGTGTGTTTTATTTATTGGTCGGGATTCATCCTGCGGACTTCGTTCCTTGTCCGAGGCTTTCTCCCGACATTTGGGGTAAATTTACCGTTGCTCAAAAATAAGGGTTATCGTTGAAACAGTCAATAGTTATCGTTACCTCACACACCAAAAATTTCACAATTAAATAAAAGGGGCGAACATATGTTTGCCCCTTAATTAATAGGAAGAATTAGTCTCAAGCTACTTTTTTGGTAGCTGTTTTGACATAGGGTTTACAGTCATAAGGCTGTACCCCAATATCTTTATAGTCGTCTTTAGCCGGACTAAAAATTCTGGCAAAGCCTTCTGTGAAATATTGTACAAATCCTTGTAACATATCATTGAGTTTCATACCATCTGCCTCCAACTCTCGTAAAAGAATTATTAAGTTGTTTTCCGCTTTTCAGTTCAAAGAGAATAATTGATCTCTTCTCTCTATTCCGATTATCTAATAAGAGGATTAAGTTTTACCTATGTTAGTAATAAATATTGAATTTTCTTTATAATACTTTGCCAACCATCAGGGATCATTTTAAGTTCTATAAATAAATATGTCTTTTTTGATAAACTATGGTTGAAATACCTATTAATTATTATCCCATTTTTAGAGAAGTTGGCAAGTCGTTTAAGCCAGTGCGCTAAGGGTCAGATTTTAAATTAAACTGGGGAAAGATTGAATCATCCCTTCAACTTCATAATTCCTGACCATTGCACCTTCTTTTCATGAGTACGACGATAGGAAAAGAAATGAGAAGGAGATTGATAGGTACAATAAGGGGCGATGCTGATTTGTTGCGCTTTAATCCCTAATTGTTCCAGTTGTAATTGATTAATCCGACGCACATCTAAACGAACTTTCCCAGGTTCGGGATCGGGTAGGATCGCAGGATTAGAAATCTTCTCTAAGGGCTTTAAAATGCCCTCTAAACTATCTATTTTCTCCTTTTCAAACAAACTCGCCCCCACTTCTGCTGCCACTTCTTCAGACACCTGATACACCTCTCCACTAATGGCCGGTCCCATAGCAATACGTAAATTTTCGATGACACTACCCCAAGCTTGTAAACGGGCGATCGCTGCTGGTACAATCCGTTTAGCGGTTCCTCGCCATCCTGCATGAATGGCTGCAATATTGCCTGTGACTTCATCCCCAATCAAAACAGGGGTACAATCAGCACTAGCGACCCAAATGGCTTGGTTTTCCAAGTTGGCAATGATGCCATCAGCCGGAGGAAAACCGTCATCGGTTACCTCTTCTATAATTTCACCAGGGGAAAGAACACGGTTGCCATGAACCTGTTTGACGCGGTAGGTTTGGGCTTGAGGATCGAAAATTTTAGTTAAATCTTCGGGGGTTTTGGGATGAAACGGTTGGGTAAAAAAGCCGTGGGGCCAAGCTTGTAGTAAGGAACAGGTTAAATAGGGCAACCCTTCGGCGGACTGCCATTGCCACATTGGGGTTAAGCGATCGCTCATCATATCTTAGTTACCAGTGATCCGTTACATGAAACTTATGCAAACCTACTCACTAAGAATAAGTCCCGATTCTTCATCGGATGGCTGTTCACTTCCTGCTTCTCCCAGAACCGTCGGCGGCACTCTGTCTACAGGCACTACCCGTGTAACTCACGGTGATATGTATCGAAAGCGGTACAAAAGCTTTCTTGTGTTGTGTGAGGCTTCTAACTTCTCACTGACTATGGAACCTGCACTACGCCTGTGGCACGTTTACTAAACGCCAGATACCTAAGCTTCAATGCTTAGCTGGTAGGGTTATCCTCTGTCGGCAACTCCGTAAACTTAATCGGATTGATAAGACTTTACCTCAATTTTTCTTTTTTGTCTAGGTATTTGAGCGTAACTAAGCAGAAAAAATGAGTACGTTTGAGGAGATTTTTGACTTCTGTTGTTAGCCCCTTAATTTTAAAGGATTAATTGATAATACCCCACTATATCACCAGGTTATAGTGGGGAAATGGATCAAAGTACCACCGCTTTCCGTGCAGGGATTAGGTTTTTATGGGCTAAATATTCATGAAGTTCTAACGGTTTGAGTTTACAAAGGTCTTTTGCTAATTCTTCGAGTTTAATGCCTTTGGACAAATGGGGTGATAAAAACTCACGCACTAATCCTAACATTTGAGGTTCAGCCACTAAAAGGATGAAATGGGATTCCCATTCCTGAAGACAATCTGTAATTTTTTGGCTAATATCCTTGGCAAAATTTCGTTCATATTCACTGAGATGGTTACTACGATGATCATCATAACCATGGCCTTGAGTGCGCGATCCTCGGTTGCGCCCTTTGGTATTGGCCCATAGTTCTCGTCCCGCCATTTCCTTAGTCGTATTGGTTAAACATTCGTGTTCTACTAAATTAGGGCTTGACTCGTATTCGGGAAACTCGGCTTCTTCTAGGGTGAAAAAGCGGGCTTTGGTCCCATCCATAACAGCAACGACAGCTTGATTCATAGGAGTTTTCGATAGAATTCTCAAGATCCCTATCCTAACAATGAAAGTTGTATTCTAGGACACTTTGGAATAAAGCTTAAAATTTGCAGTGGAAATCTAGGGTATTCTCCGTAAAATTGCTTAACAATAGGTTTTTATGTTGTTTCTACACCCTGGTATATTTACCAAATCAACCGACGCGATCGCCTTGATAACTGAACTTTTCCTGAGTAATTGTCTTAATTCTTAAATTAGTCTCATTTTTATTATTTTCTTAGCAATTCTTTGCTGAATATTTCTAGGAAGTTTAGCGAGTTCTTTTTGACCGTTTAAAACACCTTTCAATATAGCGACTTGTAGACTATCAATTAAGCAACAACGAAGTATAATGCACCTAATTTAAGGATTTTTATGGTAAGATAAAAAAGATATAAACAGTATTTTCAAAACCTATAAATATGGATCAAAATTGGCAATCTGGTAATCCCTTACCAATGGCAAAGTATGCTGAGATTGATCCTCGGAAGTTTACAGAATATTCCATGAATCCATCCAACCCGAATAATCAAGGAAAATGGAAAGCTTTTGAAGCACTTGGTTATAATATAGATAGTTTCCAAAATCGTCACATAGCTGTTGAGTCAATTATTCATCAAATACGTTCACAACTAGAACATACTCCAGCTATTTTCAATGAACCCAGTCCATATGGAAACAGATTTACTGTTATTATATCTATAACTGGTCTAAATAATCGAGAGGGTAAATTAGTCACAAAATGGCAAATTGATAATAATCAAACTATTCCTAGATTAATTACAAATTGGCTACAAGTTTTTCAATAAAAGGAGTAACATAAAATGAAAGCAAAACTCTATGATGGAATTATTACCTTAGTCGATATTAAAACCAATTCTGTTAGAAGTGTTATCCCTAAAGGAACACAAGGAACTATTGTTGAATGTTATGAAAATCCTGAAGGATATGCAGTTGATTTAGGAATTCTTGATGATAGTTTAATAACAGATTATGATTATGAAAATGTGATTCTTTATCCTGAACAATTTACAATCATTAATCCGATTAATGAAACAGTTGCGGTTTAATCAATGTTATGGCGACTTTGTCTCATTTTTCTTGAGTGCGTTCTCAAAGAAATCCGTGTAGTGAGATCGCTTATTGTGTAGGGTGCATTAATGAAGTGTAATGCACCTTATTTAATATCATTAACTATTTAGATTCTCGCTCTTTAATATCAGCAAAAATATCATCAAGATTCATTGTATCTAACCATTGATGACGATCTTTAGTAT
This sequence comes from Crocosphaera sp., assembly GCA_030065205.1. Taxonomy (GTDB): domain Bacteria; phylum Cyanobacteriota; class Cyanobacteriia; order Cyanobacteriales; family Microcystaceae; genus Crocosphaera. The sequence continues at coordinate 66,098 of JASJDN010000012.1, read as the reverse complement.
AATCTCCTTTACCGTAATAATATAGCTTTAAGAAACGAATAGCATCAGCATATCCCAGTGCATTAACTAATGCTTTAAAACCTTTTTCGTTTAATTCCATTGGAGTCATCATAATTATATTCCTCAAAGGTTAGTAAATCCTTAACTTGTTGTTTTTTCTCTAGATCAGGGGTTTGTTCAATTTCTGAGTCAATAGCTATACTACCAATTAATAACCACTCTTCTGTTTGAAAATAATTAATAATTGTTAAAATAGCTTCTGCTTCAAGACGAATTCGTAATTGTGACCAATCATCAAAAGGACGATTGAAACAACAGACATCCATGTAAATTTTATATTTTTTTGTCATTTAGATGGAATATTAGACGATAATTTATTTAACCAGTCAATTCAACTCAAACTTTTCAAGCAAAAAATTACGGCGATGAAAATAGATTATTCTAGTTCTATTACTCATTCTAAAATATTAAAAAGATATTGAGTAAGGTGGGCATTGCCCACCCTACTATCTTATTCTACACCTTCAATTCTATCCTCAACCTCCTGATACAACTCTTGCAGTCTTTCTAAGTTTTCTTCGGAGGTTTCCCAATAACCTCGTCCGTTAACTTCGAGTAATGTACCGACCATTTTACGGAAAGAATTAGGGTTTAAATTCATCAGACGTTTACACATTTCTTCGTCTTCAATGAATGTGGTATTAACATCTTCATACACCCAGTTATCTACTGCATCTGCGGTTGCACTCCATCCCATTGTATTCACTAACCGCTTAGAAAGTTCCCTCACACCTTCGTAACCATGAGATAACATTCCTTCGTACCATTTAGGGTTTAATAACTTGGTACGCGCGTCTAAACGAACGGTTTCCGACAATGTACGAACTTGTGCATTAGCAGTGGTTGTATCCGCAATATAAGCAGCCGGTTTTTTGCCGTCTCCTCGTAAGTTTGCTACAACTTTTGTGGGATCAGAGTCAAAATAATGGGAGACATCTGTTAAACTAATTTCGGAAGAATCCAAGTTTTGAAACGTTGCATCTGCCGTTTTTAAAGCTGATTCAAACACTTTGCGGTTATCTTTCATGATACCAGGATTGTCTGAATCAAAGGCGAAACTTTTACGGTTGAGATACATATCTTGTAACTCTTTTTCTTCTTCCCAACTACTATTTTCTACCGCTAGGTTTACATTAGAAGAGTAGGAACCAGAAGCGTTGGAAAATATACGAGTAGCAGCTTCACGGACATTTATTCCCATTTCGTCTGCTTGCTGTAAAGCGTGTTTACGAACATAGTTCATCTCGATGGGTTCGTTTGCTTCTGCTGCCATTTTAACCGCTTGATCTAATAAGTTCATTTGGTTAATAAACAGGTCACGGAAAACACCAGAACAGTTTACCACTACATCAATACGAGGTCTTCCTAATTCTTCGAGGGGAATTAACTCTAATTTGTTGACCCTTCCTAATGCGTCGGGGACAGGTTTAACCCCTACCATCCACATAATTTGTGCCAGGGACTCACCATAGGTTTTGATGTTATCCGTACCCCATAATACACAAGCAATGGTTTCGGGATAATTACCCCCATTATCAATTTTTTGACGTGCGATGAGACGATCTACAACTATTTTTGCAGACTTGACCGCAGCAAGGGTAGGAATGGACTGAGGATCTAACGCATGGATGTTTTTACCAGTGGGTAAAACGTTAGGGTTTCGGATAGGATCACCACCGGGACCAGGTAATACATATTCCCCTTCTAATGCTTTTAGTAACCCTCCTAATTCATTATCGGCACAAACCTGTTCTAAGCAAAATTCGAGGTATTCAAACAGGGGTTTTAACTTATCTTGATCGACTTTTGTGTATCCTAAATCGTGTAAAGTTTCTACCCAAGGGGCTTTTTTACCCATGTTCAAAAAATTGAGCTTAGATACAAGAGATACTCTTCCTTCTGCATTTACCTGAGTTTTAACTAAAGATGCGACCGCTTCACGGGTAGCCAAAGTGATTTGTTGCAGTAATTCTACATCTTCTAAAATACCCCGATCGCTGTTTTGATAGACTTCTTCAATTTCTCGGTCTAAACTATCAGCAATAATGCGAGGTAAAGAGGTGATTCCTTCCTCTTCTCGGTCTAAAGATGCAATGTTTACCAAAGTTGCGATCGCTTCTTCTGCGGTGGGAGGTTTACCCACTACATGGAGTCCACAAGGCAGTAAACGAGATTCAATTTCCATCAATTTTCGGTAAACTAAACCGACAATATTATCCCGTTCTTCTTGGGTCATGTCTTTAGCATCCATATCAGGAATATCGATATCCTGATCTAAATTAACTAGGCGACATTGATCCATGATGGTGTTAACAATAGGAACACCACGACCCCCATCTTTTAAGGTTTGGTAAGAACCAATTAACTCACTTAATTCTTTCAATCCCTTGTATAACCCTGCATTTTCCGCCGGTGGGGTTAAATAAGAGATGGTTTCAGCATAGCTGCGACGTTTAGCAATGGTCGCCTCACTGGGATTGTTGGCTGCATAATAGTATAGGTTAGGAATGTTTCCAATGAGACTATCGGGATAACAATCACCAGACATTCCCATCTGTTTTCCTGGCATAAATTCCAGTGATCCATGAGTTCCGAAATGCAAGACCGCGTCTGCTTTCCAAACTTGGTTTAAATAAGTGTAATAAGCAGCGAAACCATGATGAGGACTAGCGGATCTTGAGAACAGTAACCGCATGGGATCACCTTCATAACCAAAGGTAGGTTGTACCCCAATAAAGACGTTACCAAAGTGTTTACCATAGATCAGTAAATTCTGTCCGTCGCTGTTTAAATGCCCCGGAGGGGGTCCCCAGTTTTCCTCTAACTTCACAGAATAGGGGGTTAACCGTTCGTATTGCTCCACCGACATCCGATGGGCTATATTTAACTCAGGTGAGGCGTATTGGGCTTGTGCGTCGTGTATGACCGCTTCCATGAGTTCTTTGGGAGAGTCAGGAATCTCCTGCACATCGTAACCATTTCCCTGTAAGGCTTTGATGACTTCGTAAATTGAGCCAAATACGTCTAAATAGGCAGCAGTTCCCACGTTTCCTTTGTCGGGAGGGAAACTAAACACCGTAATAGCTACTTTTTTATCGAGTTTAGGCTTCTTCCTTAAAGTAGCCCATTTCATCGCCCGTTGCGCCACTGCTTCGATACGATCTTGAAGTGCGATCGCCCGTCCGGTGTTTCCGTCCCGTCCTGAGAGTATAATAGGTTCGATGGCACCGTCTAATTCAGGGATGGCTATTTGTAGGGCAACTTGGATCGGATGTAACCCGAGATCGCTTTCTTCCCATTCCTCGGTGGTTTGAAATACCAACGGTAACGCACACATATAGGGACGGTTGAGGCGTTTTAAGGAGTCTATGGCTTTGGGATGATCCTGACGCGCCGGACCTCCCACTAAAGCAAACCCTGTTAAGGATACCACGGTATCAACGATGGGTACTTTTTCGTTCCCTTCTTTCCAGAAATAAGCTTCTACTGGTTTAGAGAAGTCCAACCCTCCGGCAAACACGGGGATCACTTTTGCCCCCATACATTCTAATTCTTGCACCATGGCTACATAATGAGCATCGTCTCCGGTGACAAGGTGAGTCCGTTGCAAAATAAGTCCGATACAAGGGGCCAGAGGATCTTTTAAATCATCAGAAATATCTCGACGACTGTTATACCATTCCATATAAGAAGGCACATCCTCAAACATTTTCATGGACAAAGGATGCCATATCCCCATGTCAGGGTAAACGATAGGTTCTTTGTAGTCAACCTGCTTATCCCCAAATAGGTCAGGATAGGAATATTTATGCGCTAACATAACTAAGAAGTTCTCTAAGTTCTCAGAAGACCCTCCTAACCAATATTGGAAACTTAACATAAAATTGCGAGCATCTTGCGCTTTTTCCACTGGCAGATACTTCAATACTTGAGGCAGTGTCCGCAATAACTTTAACATAGCATCCTGGAAACTCGCCCCAGAATTCTCCTTGCGTTTTCGCATAAATTGGGCGATCGCACTTTTGGACTGTCCCAACTGGGCCATAGAAAAGCTACCTAACTTATTTAAGCGCATCACTTGGGGCATGGAAGGGAACACCACCACCGCATCTAGGTTATCACGATGGGGTTTAACCGCTTCAACTACCTTATCTGCTAAGTCTTCAATGAAAATTAAAGAAGCGATAAATAAGTTCGCTTCTGCCACATCTCGTTTAAATTCTTCGTAATTTTCGGGGTTTCTAAGTTCTTCGATTAAATAACCATTGATTTCAATGGCTAACTTAGGATTATTCTTATTAATAGCATTAACGGCCGCTGAAAGGGAACTTTGATACTGAGGTTCTAACACCACATAGACCACCTTTAGCAAAGAACGACCATTAGTTGCCTCCGGAACGATATGGCGAATGGTGGACTTGACATGGGTAAACATATATGATAAGGCTCCTTTGTTTTTATGATGGTCTAAATAAGTTGGGAACGATGCAACATCCAGGGAGAAAGTTACGCCCCCAAATCAAATAACACTCCTCTGTGTTTGTATCAGAAAACGAGGCCAAATGGAGTGGTTACTCGATGATTTGACACATTTTGCAAAGAAACATGACATATTTTGTTACAAATATTGACAAATTGACTGAGTGTTTACTCAAATTTATATTTACAAAAATTATTTATTTTATACTTGACAAATTGATCAATAAATGGTTCTAATTCAGTTATTGATGAAAGACAATAGATAATATAGATTGGGATAGCAATCCTATTTTAAACGATTAGTTATAATAGTAAAAATTAATCTCAAAAATATTAATCAAAATGCAAACAATACAACAATTTACAGCAATTATTGAAAGAGAAGGAGACGGTTATGTATCCCTTTGTCCAGAATTAGAGTTGAAGAAACCAGAGAAAGGAAAAATAACCAAATCACCACAATTAACCAATGAATGATCACAGAAGTCCAAACTCAGATACCCATCTTGCAACGAGATAGCAGATAAAAAAGCATCAATGATTCGAGTTAAGTCCATCCCATCCCATCCTCTTCTAAAAATGACTATGGTTGCAGTTGCCAAACCTTAACCATTTTATCCTCTGCACCACTATAAAGATAGTTACCATCGGGACTAAAAGCAAGGGATAACACCCATCCCCGATGACCCTGTAAGGTGGTTATTTTGCGCCCTGTGGCTAGATCAAATAACATAATGGTTCCCTCCTTATTCGCTGTGGCCACGGTACGATTATCGGGAGAAATGGCGATGGTATTAATCTCTAATTTTGGTCCCTTCATTGACCGAACTTGTTTGAGGGTGGTGAGATCCCAACTTTTAACAAAATTGCGGACAGCGGCCACTAATTGGGTTCCATCATTACTGATTTTCAAATCGTTAATAAACCCAGGTTGTTGAGAAGAAGTGTTTAATAATTCAAAAGTGGTTGCATCCCAAAACTTAAATGTGCGATCGCTTCCTATCGCACCGGTAATAAACATTGTCCCATCAGGGGTATATTGTACGCTAGTAGTCGGCCCAATATTGGCCCCGATGGTTTGAATCAATTCCCCAGATTCAAGATCCCAAATTCTAATAGTACGATCATCTCCACTGACACTAACAATATGTTCACCATTAGGACTAATCGCAACATCGCTAACTTTTCCCGTATGTTCTCTCAGAAAACTTAATTTTCTGCCGTTGGATAGACTTAAAATCATGACGGTTTCATCGTCACCCACCACTAAAACATCTTTTTCCACATTGAACGCAATAGAAGAATAACTATTAACTAAAACCGCTTTATTGTACAGGGTTTCCTTGGTTTCTAAATCAATGGCACTCAGTAAACCGTCTCCTGTTCCTACTAATAATAAGTTACCATCGGGGGTAACAGCGATAGATTTAACGACACCATTAAACCCCTGTAAATCGGCAACGGTTATATTAGCTTGAGCAAAATAGTCTTTGGTTTGAGATAACGGAACTTGTGCAGACACTTTAGACCCAATCATAGGATAACTTAGAGTTAAACTGAGAGTAAGGCCAGTTAAAATAGAGGGTAATAATTGAAGATAGTTAATGTGTGTTTTCATGATTTATCCAAATATAGTAACGGATTGCTATTGATATGGTAGGTTACAAAATTTTTCCCAGAAAAACAAGGAACCAGTTGACAAAGAGTCCACTGGCATAACTATACTTAAAACATTAATTATCCTTCATGAACAGCAGCATCACTTGATTGTGCTAGATAAATTCCTGTGAGAATAATCACAAAACCTAGCCCTGTAATTGAATTTAAACCTTCAGCAAAAATCAACCAAGCTAACATCGCACTTACAATAGGTTCTAATAATAAGAACATGGCAATAAAACTAGAGGAAAATTTATCTAAACAATCCGCTAATAATCGTTGTCCTAACCCCTCAGAAATTAGACCCAATCCTATCACTGCTAACCAGGTTTGCCAAGCAGTGGGAAATAACTTTCCTTCCGTTAATAAGACAAGGGGAATCAATATCATACTCCCAATTCCACACCGCCAAAGTAAAATAGTTGTCGCAGAAAAACGACTTCTTAACTGTTCAACAATTAAAAAATAAATGCCTAAAAAAACAGCCGATAATAGGGCATAAGCATCCCCAATTAAATGACCATTCATCCCCTGTAAATCCTTTAAACCAAGAAAAATTGCCCCTGATATAGCTAAGAGCATTCCTAAGATGAATTTAGTATCAAAGCGTTTTCCAAAACATAACCAAGCCCCAATACTGGTAAAAATAGGAGTCATATTATTTAACAACATACAATTAGCAACACTGGTATATTGTAAAGAAATTGCCCACAGTCCTAAAGAGGTAATAGAGATGATTCCGACTAATAATAAAAGTAGCCAGTTCTTAGTATTTAAAGAGGATTCTATTGAAATAGTTTCAGAAGAAGAAAATCGCTGTCTAATGGTTTGAGCTAAGCCAAAAACCATAAAAAAGATACATAATCGATTAAAAACAGTGCCATTTGCTCCTAACTCAATTTCACTAATACGGATAAAAATAGGAGCAAAAGCAATAGAAATCAAAGCAATGACTAGAGTTAAAAAGGCAATTAAATCAACTCTACTGTTATCTTGAGACGCTAATTTAAGTTGAATCATTTTTCTCGAAGTATTATAGAATTACATAGGACAATAGTTGACGTGCATGAGATCCCTCGCCACCTCACAATGAAAAATAAATAGACAAAAGGGGTTAAGAAATTATTTCCTAACCCCTAAACATTAACGCCTAACCCCCTAGGATTAACTAGGTTGTAGGAAATAAACTGGCTTGTTGTTGTTGCGCTAAAAATCTTTGATTGACTACTTCTTGAAAGGCGTTTAAATCCTTTTGCCAATCATCAATTCCTTGCTTTAACTTAGTCATCAACTCTTGAGGATTTTCTGCGGCTAAATTATAGTTGAAATTACCCGCAAATAAGAGAGCCGGAATAGCAGATTTATCGGGCATTTGGATTTTAGCTTCATTAATACTTAAGCTAAATTGACAACGATCTAGCTGATAGAGTAAATTTAAACCGGCTTGTAAGGGTGCATTCCCATAATTTTGCCACTCACCCGGAGATAAAAGATTTTGAGTAATGAAACTTCTGGCCCCTTGATCATTGCCTGGAAAGGGAACTAAACTTTTAGGGGTAATAGATAAGCCTTGATACTCTGCATTCGCGAGTTTTTCTACGTATTGACGAGCAACATTAGGGATGTTTAATTCTTCAGGTTTTTTTGCCCCTAATGACTCCATAAAAGTAATGGTACGAGGTTGAGCAACGATACTCACACCATTTTGAAACGTTACTTGTGAAAGATTTTGTCCTAAAACGGGTTGTTTACCGAGTTCCCACTCATTAGGAACAATTCCTGTTTGCTTCAGAAACTCTTGAGAGAGCATAGTGGGATTAAGATTTTTGGCCGAGATAGCGATCGCTAATTCTTGAATTTCCCGAATTTCTAGGGGTTTTTTTTGCGTTTGGTCCGATGGAGTTGCCATGATATTTCCCTTAATGGTTTCTAAATGCGCTACCAAAGTCTGGCTATTCTCAGTGTAGGGGTTAAGCGGCCCCTCCATCGTCATTCATTAACAAATGTTACAGTTATATTTCTGCCACTGCTCTTTCTATTAACCGTCTGGCTAAGGTTTGGGTGCCAGTATGTTCATAATAGTTGGTTGTCATGTCTAAAAATGCTGCTAAATAATCCAATTTGTCTTCGGAATATTCGATAAAACGACTGACACGATCAAAAAGTCCCTCTCGAGTCACATCTTTTTCTTGAACAAACCCAGACATCCATCCTTTCACAGAATCAAAACTTTCTCCGATAAAATTGAGTTGCTTATGGGTATTATTGCCAGGAATGGCTTCTTTAATGTTGTTAAAGGTGCCATTATTTTCTAATTCCTTGGGAGAAAGATTGTTAAGACTTGATTCTACTTTGATAATAAAATCAGGTCCTAAAGGAATTAAACCATCTAAACAAACTAAAGCGGCCATTCTCATCAAGGATTCTCCGCTATAATCCCCTAAAGAAGCCACAAAATCCCCGATACTATCCCCTGGAATGCCATTAATTTGACAAAAGGCCACTAATTCGGTGACCAATTTTAAGGATAAGTCAATCGCTTGAGCTTTATCGGGATTAGGGGTAATTTTGTTTAAAAAACCTAAAAAAGAAACTTTTTCTCCGATTTTATTGGCTAAGGCCGCAGCACCCAACGCACTATCACTACTATCGACGGTTTGATATAACCACAGGGCCCGTTGATATCCTTGGGATTTATCATTAAAAAGATGAACCGCGCGATCGCCGATTTGTTGGATCATTTCTTCGTCGGTTTCTCCTGTTACCGTGCGAATGGTATTTTCAAACCCTACCAAGTTGTCCCATTCCCCAGGAACTACATAATCAAGGGTTTTCAAGACTTTTACCGTCATGTTATTGGTGGGTAATTCGTCTACAATTTCATAAATTGGTTTACTCATAACACCTCATTACAACAAGTTACCGTATGACACAACTGTATCTTATTCGTCACGGCATTGCAGTCGAACGAGACAATATCATTAGGGATGAAGCGCGTCCCTTAACGGAGTTGGGGAAGGACAAAACCCAAAAAGTGGCTCAACGGTTAAAACAGATCAACATTAGCTTCGACATCATTTTAACCAGTCCCCTGCTCAGAGCGCGTCAAACTGCTACAATCTTAGAAAACGCAGGCTTAACTCATACATTAGAAGAATTTATCCCCCTGTCTCCTGGGGGTAGTCTTTACTCTTGGGTTGATTGGTGGCTAAATTCTGATTATCATCATGATGAGAGTACCATCGCTGTTGTCGGTCATCAACCGGACTTAGGCAACTGGTCAGAGACCTTATTATGGGGAAGTTGTCAAGGTACTTTAATCGTCAAAAAGGCGGGGATAATTGGCGTAAGTTTACCAACATTTATTAATCCCATAGGAGAGAGCGAGTTATTTTTGTTAACTCCCCCTAAGTTTTTTATCTAGGAAGCGGGTGACGCGATTCGAACGCGCGACATTCACCTTGGCAAGGTGACGCTCTACCACTGAGCTACACCCGCATTTTTCAATGCTAAACCTTAGTATTACACAAGATCGCGACAATGTCAAACGAAAGTCCCACTAATAGGCATACGCCAACCTGTTCCAAAAGCCGTATCTGTCACTTTTAACACTAAGGGGGCTTGTTTCCGTTTAAACTCAGCCCGTTTTACCAATTTGAACACCTGCTTAACAAGACTGGGTTGAAATCCTGCTTGACAAATTTCTTCTAAGGATTGATGGCCATTGATATGACGTTCTAAAATTTTGTCAAGTTTATCATAGGAAGGAAGGGAATCTTGATCAAGTTGACCAGGTTTGAGTTCAGCACTTGGGGGTTTAATGAGAATATGATTGGGGATGAGTTCTTGATGACGATTTAACCAATGACAGAGGGAAAAGACACGGGTTTTCGGGACATCGGCAATGACGGCTAAACCCCCATTCATATCGCCGTATAAGGTACAGTAACCCACTGCCATTTCTGACTTATTTCCTGTTGATAATAATAAATAACCAAATTTATTGGCTAATGCCATTAATAAATTACCACGAATTCGGGCTTGTAAATTTTCTTCGGCAATACCAAATTCTGTGTCTAAAAATACGGGATTGAGGACTTGATCGTAGGTTTTCATAATGTCACCAATGGGTAAAATATGGTGATTGATCCCTAAATTTTTGACTAAGTTAAGGGCATCTTTGAGGGAATGATCAGAACTGTAGGGGGAGGGCATTAATACCCCTAAAACGTTATTGGCTCCCATAGCTTCAGTGGCGATCGCGGCAACCAAAGCGGAGTCAATTCCCCCACTTAACCCTAAAATTACTTGGGTAAATTTGCATTTTTTGGCATAATCTTTTAGCCCTAAAACTAGGGCAGAAAATAGTTCTTCTTCTTCAATTGTAGGTAGATAATTAATTGGATTTAAGTTTATTTTTTTGGCATTAAATTCAAAGGTTTTAAAATCTTCAGTAAAGGCTTGACTTTGTAGAACCATTTCACCTTTTTGATTAACAATAAAGCTATTACCGTCAAAAATTAGATCATCATTTCCGCCAATTTGATTAACATAGATAATCGGAATTTGATAATAAGAACTACTCGCTTGCAGCATTTGTTTTCGTAGTTCAGGTTTATGAAGATGATAGGGGGAAGCGGATAAGTTAACGATCAAATCAATGTTTAAGTTAACTAAGTCTTGTAAAGGATTATGTTGATAGGAGCGTTTTTGCCAAAATTGCTCATCGTTCCATAAATCTTCACAGATAGTAACACCAATTTTTATGGTTTCTTGAGAATTGTTGTTAAGGGATAATTGCAATAAATTAGGCTTTTTTCCAGGTTCAAAGTATCTATTTTCATCAAAAACGTCGTAAGTGGGTAACAACCATTTATGAAAAATTTGTTTTATGGTTCCTTCTTCTAATAAGGCAACACTATTAAATAGGGGTTTTTCTCCGTTAATAGTTGCTGTTTCGTTAGCAGTAACCGTACCGACTAAAACGGCTAATTGAGGGGGTAATTGTTGAGCTAATTCTTCTAGTTTATGGGTTAAAAATTGAATAAAGCTAGGATAGAGTAATAAATCACGGGGAGGATAACCACATAAGGAAAGTTCTGGGGTTAATAATAAACGGACGTTTTCTTGAGAAGCTTGGTAAGCAGCGTCGAGAATTTTTTGACTGTTATTGGTAATATTACCAATGGTGGGATTAAGTTGAGCGATGGCAATTTTCATGGGTTTTTATTACTGTTGATAATTAGGGTTACATCAGAAGAGTAAACGGTTTATTTTTCTCGAAACTGTTTAATTAATTCGGAGGGTAACTGATAGTCGCTGCAAAATAAATCTGCCGCTCTAAAATTCAATTCTTTTAAGACTTTATAGTGGTTGAATGAGGTTTCTAAATCCACTAAATCGATGTTAGGGGTTAAATGGTGAAACTGGCTTGAAAGTAAACTGGAAAAGACACATCCTGTAATTTTGAAAGGATGACGATCTAGATAATTATTTCTTTGTTCTTCTGTCATCGCTTTCTTAATATTATTAGGTAAATAAACAAGGCGTTTGATTTCTTTGGATGGTCGTAAGACTCCCCCTTCTGTAAATAAGATATCTTGATGGGTGGTTAATCGTTGGATAGCCTCTTCTTCGGGGAAACAATGGGGGGCTGAGTCGTCAACAATTAGGGTTTTAGGGTTAAGTTGATTAACGTCTAAAATATCAGCAACGTTGGTTGCGCCTACGATAAAACTGGCTTGGTAAAATGCTTTGGGAACTTCATTTTGAGAGATGATGAGATGCACGTCTCCTTTGAAGTCAAATTCATTGATTATTTCTTGTTTAATTGCTTCGAGTTCATCTAATTTACTGTAAATATCACACAGTAAAATCTCTTGAGGATGGGGTAACACTTTTAACATGAGACGCAGGGTACTAATTCCCACTGAACCTAACCCTAAAAATCCGATTTTTTCTTGGGATATCTGACGATTGGCTTCTCTTAAAATGTTTTCGATAGATAGGACAACGGTTGCACTGGTGGTTCCGTGTCCTGTGGTAATAGCGGGTAAATCTTTGTCCTTAGATATGGCTTGGGTTACTGCTTTTCCGTAGTTAGTTGCTGAGGGTAATAAGCCGGTCAAAGAGACAACTTTAACACCTATTTGTTTCGCCATTTCTAAGGCTTCAATAATAACGTTAACCAGATCAGTTTGATCCTGGTACAATTCATGAACAAAGCGAGGCAACCAGATAACTGCAATTGAGCCAAGTGGGGTTTCCATGATACAGCCAACCATCGGAAGATTATCGGAAAATTCTTCGATTAAGGTTTGTGGAGTCCAGCCTAACCGCTCTAATGCTTCAAAGTCAGGGGAACCATAATAAGTCAAGGCTGCCGATTGAACCGGTGGAATTTTTCCAGTAATTAGTAAAGATAATAGGGAACGATGTTCCACTTGTATAAAGGATGAAATATTTGATAATGGTTTGGATTGAGTTAAGGAATTCATGGCTGGAGATGGGTTGAATTTTGCTTGTAAAAGTGGGCTGAATTTGGCAATAGTTGGGCGCACGAATAGGGATTTTACGGAAATATCACGATCCATAACCATAGAAATTTTTGAAACTAATTGAATGGCTTGTAAGGAATGACCCCCAAGGGTGAAGAAGTTATCTTCTATGCCAATTTTTTCTAGCCCTAGAACTTCAGCCCAAATTTGACATAGTTGGGCTTCTATATCGTTTCGTGGGGGAACAAATTGAGCCTGGTTTTGAAGGTCGGGATCGGGAAGTTTTTGGCGGTCAATTTTACCGTTTTTATTTAAAGGAAGGGCTTTTAAGTGAACATAGGTAACAGGGATCATATAGTCGGGTAATTTTTCTTGTAAAAAGAGTCGCCATTGACTGGTTTCTAAAGTCGCTTTTTTGGGGACAATATACGCAATTAAACGGTCTTGTTTACAAATAACTACCGCTTGAGAGATTTGGGGATGTTGTTGTAAAACCGCTTCAATTTCTCCTAATTCAACCCGAAATCCGTGAATTTTGACTTGATTATCTAATCTCCCTAAAAATTCGATGTTACCATCCCCCAGATAGCGAACCCGATCACCTGTTTTGTACAATCGATCTTCAGGGTTAAAGGGGTTATCAATAAAGCGTTCTGCGGTCAATTCTGGGCGGTTGAGATAGCCCCGCGCGACCCCTGCACCCCCGATATAGAGTTCTCCTGCAACCCCCATAGCAACCGGTTTAAGGTGGCGATCGAGGATGTATAAGGCGGTGTTGTCAATGGGACGACCAATGGGGACGGTTCCGGTGGTGTCATGGTGGGACTCTATAGGAAAGGTGGTCGCGCCGATGGTGGTTTCTGTGGGGCCGTAATGGTTGAAAATACAGCAGTTAGGGGCTTTTTGTCGAATTTGGTCAATGAGTTGCCAAGGGGCTGCTTCTCCCCCTAATATGAGTCGCTGACGGGGCAAAATGGAAGCCTCTGCATTGGTTGTTAGGAGGGCTGCCAGATGGGAGGGAACGATTTTTAAACAGTCGATGAGGTGGGTTTGGCAGTAGTCGGCGAGGGCTTTTGCATTAGTCGCCCGTTGTTGAGAAATGATATGCAGACATCCACCGGTGGCAAGGGAGGGAAAGATGCAAGTATGGCCTAAGTCTGCGGCAAAGGTGGAAATAAGGGCAAAGTTGGCGTTATGAGGAAGGTCTAATTTTGTGATAATACTATGGAGGTAATTAAGGAGTTGTTGGTGTTCGATGGCTACCCCTTTGGGTTGACCGGTAGAACCGGAAGTAAAGATGATATAGGCGAGGTTTTTAGAGGTTAATTGAATTTGTGGATTTTCGTCACTATATTGAGCAATTATTTGCCAATCTTTATCGAGATCAATAATGGGATAGTCGGGTAAAGATTGAGGAGTTACTAAGGATTTATGGGTAATAATTAGGGGGGATTTTGCTTCGGTTAAACGTTGTTTTAGTCCTGGGATGGGTAGGGTTGCGTCGATGGGTAAATAAGCTCCTCCTGCTTTCATAATGCCTAAGAGGGCGATTAATATATCTAAAGAGCGATCGCCATAAACAGGAATAGGGGTATCGGGTTTGATCCCTTGTTTTATTAAGTAATGGGCGAGTTGATTGGCTTTTTGATTTAGTTGTTGGTAAGAGAGTTTTTGGTCTTCATAAATAACGGCGATATTATGGGGCGTTTGTTTAACTTGTTGTTCAAATTTCTGGTTAAAGGAATTAACATTAGGATGTTGTTTGTTGGTTTGATTGAGAGCAATTAGTAGATGGTGAAGATGGTTAGGATTTAGGATTTCTAAGTCTTTTATTTGGGCATGGGGATGACTTAAAATATTGTTGATCAGGGTTTCAAAATATTCTGTAAACTGTTGAATGTCTGATAAGTTGAATAAACTTTGATTGTAATAAAGTTGTATTTTTAGAGTATGGCCTTGCAGTAAACAAAAGAGTTTCAGTTTAAAAGGGTGGTAACAACTATACTGTTGATAGATACGAATAGTTAGTTCATCCCCTTGATACTGTTTTGGATGGGTTTGACACTCGAATGCTACGGATAAATCATCGTTTTCATCTCCTAAATAATATTCTTGCCAAGGACGATGATAATTAACGGTTTCATGGGTTTTAATGAGTAAGTCTTTTAGGGAAGTTGAATCATCGATTGTAGTATGAATCGGAATTGATTTACTGGTTAATCCTATGATATCTTCTAATTCTTCGTAAGTTCTTCCATCATAAGCTTTATTAACGGTAATTTTGGTTTCTGTGGTTAATTTTGATAGGAGAATTTGCCAGCTAGTGAGTAAAAAGTTATCAATGGTAATTTCGTAAGCTGTAATAAAAGTTTTGATTTTTTCTGTAATTTCTTCGTTTATCTCTATCGTATAAACTTGAGGGTTAAATAGGTTTAAATTAGATTTTTCAAACGGAAGTTTTAAGTAAGATATTACTTGTTTTTTTTGTTGCTGCCAATAATCAAATCCATCCCTTGCGTCTTCTTCTTCTAATAGTTCATTTTGCCATTCAGAAAACTGTAAATATTGGATTATTTCTTCGTTATTATCAAAGTTATGATACAATTGATGAATTTTTTGAGCTAAGTTATCAAGGGTTTTCGCATCACTATTTAAAGTAGGTAAACTGATGATTAAAAGATGTTTATTGTCTGAAAGGGTTAATAAACAGGAATAAACTAAGCTATCTTGATCTAAACTCGATAACTTTTCTCGATAGGTTTGAAAGATAGATTCAATTTGTTGATCAATGTTTTGATTAACATGATCATTTTCTTGCCAGTTTAAGTTAAAAGAAGGGTTAATGACTTGGACAGGAAACTTAATTCCTTTCACCATGTGATAGTTTGTTCGTAAAATACCATGACCATTAATAATAGTTTCTAGAACTTTTTTTAATCGATTTTCTTGTAATTTTCCTTCAATTAAAAGAGCAACTTGTGAACAAAAAGGATTACTCAATTCTTGATTAACCTTTTGTTGTTGTAACCATAAGTATTTTTGTTGTGGAGAAAGACGGAATCCTTGAATATTTTGATTAGTCATGATTCTATTCTGTAACTATTAAAGTAAGTTAGTAATCTAAAGGGATTGAAAAAGATTAATTATCTATGGTTTAAACTAATAATATCGCCCATAGCAACCACTATTTTACGTTTGCCTTGATAGGGATTACGACTATGAGCAGTCAACATATTATCTAACATTAATACATCTCCTTTTTGCCACGCAAAGCTAACGGATAGGTCTTGATAAATCGATTTAATATGATTAATAATTTCGTCTTCAATGGCAAAACCATCACCATAATAAACATTACGAGGTAATCCTTCATAACCAAAATTAGACAATAAAGATTGACTAACATCAGGGTCAAGAAAAGAGATATGATGTAGCTTAATTTGATTAAAAAAGATACATTCTTTCGTCACGGGATGTTCAATTATTGCCGGACAAACTTTTTTAGTTCTTAATCCATCGTTTGGCAACCATTCCCAATCTATGTGATTCTTTTTACAGTAAGTTTCTACGGCTTTTTTGTCATCTGTCTTAAAAAAGTCTTGCCAACTCACGTCAAAATCTTTGATGTAGTTACGAACATACATTAATTGTTTTGTCTTTAAGGTTTCTCTAACATCTCGATCCAGTTTTTGATAAACTTTTCGGCAGTCAATAATAGGGGTTTCTCCTCCTTTTTCTGCCGGTTGAACACAGAAAAACCAGATTTTCTGAGGCCAACTATTAAGATGAGAACTTTCGTTATGAAATAGGATAGGTTTATCCGCAGGATAAGGGGTTGAACCATACACTTTATTACTAATTCCTTCTCTGGGTAAATCTCCATAATTCCCAAATAAATTGGGACATATTGCTTGTGCTAAGGTTTCAAATTCAGACACTTGATTAAAGTTAAATACTCTGAATAAAATTGCTCCATGTTGTTGCAATTTTTCTTCTAAATAGGGTCGGTTATTTTTAGCCCAATCTATTATATCTATTTCTTGAAGATTAGGTTGAATAATTAATGGTAAGGATTGATTTTCTTTAAATTGTTTAGTTTTGATTAATTGCTGTTCTGATAGAGAAACTGCTTTAGGTTTAAGGGTTTTAAATCGTTTAAATTTATTAAATTTAGCTTTCTCTCGTTGAGATTGTTCCTTAATTTGTTGTTGTTTTTCTGCTTCAGTTTGCATTTCTAATTCCTCAATTTTTAAGTCTGGGTGGTTAACAATATTTTGTAGTAAGGTTTGAAACCGTTTCGATAGTTGATACAGGGTATTGGGGTTAAGTTTGTCGGGTTTATGTTTCCACGTTCCTATCATTCCCTCCTCAGTTTCTTCAATAAAGAGAACTAAATCAAATTTTGCTTCTCCTTCATAAAGTTCGAGAGGTTTAAGGGTTAAACCCGGTAATTCTAAGGGAGGAACGGGCGCATTTTGAAACACTAATAAGACTTTAAATAAGGGGGTTTGATTGAGACTTCTTTCCGGTTTTAGGGTTTCTACCAATTTGCCAAAAGGTAAGTCTTGATGAGCATAAGCGTCTAAGGTTATTTCTCTGACTCTTAATAGTAATTCTCGAAAACTAGGATTACCCGATAGGTCAGTTCTCAGCAATAAAATGTTAATAAAAAAGCCGATCAACCCCTCAATTTGCCCTTGGTTACGATTAGCAACATCGGTTCCAATGATAATGTCATCCTGTTCAGTATGGCCATAGAGTAAGGTGCTTAAAGCGGCTAAAATCGTCATAAATAAAGTGACACCGCTTTGCTGAGATAAATCATTAAGCTGTTGTGATAATGATTTTGATAGGGTAAAAGATTGAGAACTTTTAGATAGATTTTGAGATGAAAAAGAATTAAGTTTAGATTCAATTTTTTCTAGATTTAACAAGGGTAAATCTGATAGTTTTTGTTGCCAGTAACTTAATTCTTGTTGTAAGATATCTCCTTGTAACCATTGATGTTGCCAGTAAGCAAAATCTGCGTATTGAATGGATAAATCGGGTAAAGGAGATGGTTTATTTTTAGAAAAAGCGTTATAGAGAGTAGACAGTTCATTAATAATAATCCCACTAGACCAAACATCAAAAATAATATGATGTAAGGTAAACATTAAAATAAAATTATTATCTTCCAAAACTAAAAGTTTCATCCTCAGTAATGGCCCCTGTTGTAAATTAAAAGGGGTTTCTGCTTCTTTGATAGCAATTTGTTTAATAACTGTTTCTTTTTCTCTTACTGAACCAGATGTTAATTCCTGTTTAATGATGGGAATATTTAACTGGGAATTAATGACTTGAATGGGTTGACCCTTATCAGTCTGAAACGTCGTTCTTAATATTTCATGTCGTCTGACAATTTCATTCAGACTCTTCTCTAATGCTTCTTCATTAAGATACCCTTGTAATTGAATTGCCCCTGAAATATTATAAGCAGAATTTCCAGGATCTAATTGATCTAAAAACCATAGTCTTTGTTGAGCAAAAGATAGGGGTAAAGGTTGATCTCTTGATACCTTTTTAATGGTGGGTTTTTGAGTTAAATTAGTAGTCTTAACGTCATTATTAATAATCACACTTAATTGAGCAATGGTAGGAGATTCAAATAGCGATCGCAAGGGAATTTCTATGTTTAATTGTTGTTTAATTCGAGAAATAACTTGAGTCGCTAATAGAGAATGTCCTCCTAACTTAAAGAAGTCATTATCAATGCCAACGCTTACCCCTAAAATATCTTGCCAAATGGCTACTAATTGCTTTTCAATGGGAGTGCGAGGGGCAATATATTGATGATCTAAAATTGTTTGATCAGGTTTAGGCAATGCCTTTCTGTCAATTTTTCCATTAGGGGTTAAGGGGAATTCCTCTAAGGCAAAAAAGGTAGAAGGAATCATATAATTGGGTAGTTTGGTCTGCAAAAAGTCCCTTAAACTTTCAATGGTGATATTGCTTTCTTTCTTAGGAATATAATAAGCAACTAAGTAACTCATTTCTGATGGTTCTTTTTTGGTAACTACTACGGAATTCTTCACCCCTGAATGTTGATTTAACTGGCTTTCTATTTCTCCCATTTCTATTCTAAAGCCTCGGACTTTTACTTGATAGTCACTTCTGCCTAAATACTCTACTTTTCCATTGGGTAAGTATCGGGCTAAATCTCCTGTTTTATAGATTCTTTTGCCTGAATCAAAGGGACTTTTTATAAATCTTTCTTCTGTTAAATCTTGACGGTTTACATAGCCTCTAGCTAAACCCTCCCCTCCGATATAAAGGTCTCCTGTTACTCCTACAGGGACAGGCTGTAACTGCTTATCTAGAATATAAATTTTGGTGTTATGAATAGGACGACCAATGGTAATATTTTCTGCTGTTTCTATCTTTTCTACCATTGACCAAACGGTGGTTTCTGTGGGTCCGTACATATTCCATAGTTCACCACTTTTTGATAGTAGTTGTTTTGCTAAGGTTGGGCTTAATGCTTCCCCACCACAAAGAACTTTTAGGTCTTTCTTTCCTTTCCATTCGGCATCAATTAACATCTGCCAGGTAGCGGGGGTAGCTTGCATAATATTGGCGTTACATTGGTCTATTTTTTGACTTAATGCGATTCCATCAATAGCGGTTTCTCGACTGACTAAAACCACGGTTGCGCCTGTGATTAAGGGTAAGAAGATTTCTAACCCTGCTATGTCAAAAGAGAGGGTAGTAACTGATAGTAAAACGTCGTGAGAGTTAATCCCTGGTTGTTGGGCCATCGACCAGAGAAAGTTGACAATCGCTTGGTGAGATATTTGGACTCCTTTGGGTTTTCCTGTAGAACCGGAGGTGTAGATGATGTAGGCTAAGTTGTCGGGAGTGTGGGGGGAGTCGGGAGTGTGGGTAGTGTGGGAGGAGTGTGGGAGAGTATCGATAGGGATGAGAGTATATTTTTCCCTGTTACCTGTTACCTGTTCCCTGTTCCCTTGTTTTGACTGAGTTAAAATGACCTCAACTTGACTGTGTTCTAAAATATAATTGATGCGTTCTTGGGGATAGGCAGGGTCAAGAGGAATATAGGTTCCTCCTGCTTTAAGAATGCCTAAAAGTCCGACGACCATTTCTAATGACCTTTCGACACAAATGGCAATTAAATCATTAGGTTTAACCCCCATTTGTTGCAAATAATAGGCTAATTGATCGGCTTTTTCATTGAGTTGAGCATAAGTTAATTTTTCCTGCTCAAATTCTACAGCAATGCTGTGAGGAGTTTTCTCTACTTGTTTCTCAAATAGTTGATGTAAACAGGTATTTTGGGGATAATCAAAGTCGGTTTTATTCCACTCAATTAATAGTTTTTCTTTTTCTGTCGTTATTAATAAGGGTAAGGTTTGAATCGGTTGATTAGGATTATCAACAATACTCTTTAAAAGGGTTAAAAAATGGCTAACCATTCCCCGAATACTTTCGGGCTTAAAGAGGTCTGTTTTATATTCAAATACCCCTTCTAATCCTTGTTCTGTCTCTTCCATATTCAAGGAAAGATCAAATTTTGCTGTTTTCCACTCCTTCTCTATTACTTCCACCGATAACCTAGGCAAAGAAAGATTTTCTTCTGCTGTATTTTTCTGTAACGTAAACATCACTTGAAACAAAGGAGACTGATTCAAATGACGTTCTGGTTGTAGTTTTTCCACTAATTGATCAAACGGAAATTCTTGATTTTCATAAGCATCTAAACAGACTTTTTTGACCTGTTTTAATACATCTAAAAAATTAGGATTATTCGCTAAATTAACGCGTAAAACTAAGGTATTTAAGAAAAACCCAATCAATGGCTCAATTTCTGGGTGACTACGGTTAGCAATGGGAGAACCGATACAAATATCTTCTTGCTGAGTGTAGCGATATAATAAAACAAAAAAGACTCCCAACAAGGTCATAAATAAGGTGGCATCCTGTTGCTTTGCTAAGGCTTTTAATTGTTGTGTAACATCAAAAGGGATAACAAAAGATTCATAAGCCCCGTTAAAAGTTTGGGTGGGGGGATAGGGTTTATCAATAGGCAAGGTAATGGGGGTAGTATCTCCTAGTTGCTGCTTCCAATAGTCCAATTGTGGGGCTAATGCTTCCCCTTGGAGGCGTTTCTGCTGCCACGCGGCAAAGTCGGCGTATTGAATGGGTAAAACCGGTAAAGGGGAGGGTTTCCCTTGAGAAAAGGCATGGTACAGTTGTCTGATTTCTTCAATAAAGACCCCTTTTGACCAAGCATCGGCCACAATATGATGCAAATTTAACAGCAATATTTGTTCATTATCCCTTAAATGCAACAGTTTTAAACGAATTAACGGGTCTTTAGCCAAGTTAAAAGGCGTTTCTTCGTCTTCTTGGCTGATACGTTCTACTTCTCTTGCGATTTCTTCTGGAGAATGTCCCCGCAGATCAATAATAGGAATGGTCAAGCTTAAACTGGGCATCAGGCAAGCTTGCGGTTTTCCTTTAAATTCCTTGAAAGTTGTTCTTAATACTTCGTGACGCTGGACAATCTCGTTAATACTGTTCTCCAAAGCTTGAATATTCAGGTTTCCTATTAATTGCAACGCCCCAGGTAAGTTATAGGCGCAACTATCAGGGTCTAACTGGGTAAGAAACCAGAGTCTCGTTTGGGCCGATGATAAGGGTATCTCATCGGGGTTGTCTCGTGGGGGAATGCCTTGAGGTGAGGCGGTTTCCACCCCTTCATCTTCGAGTAGGTATTCAAACAATTCTAAGTCTTCTGCACGCATTATTGTTGTCCTCCTTGTCGTTTTTGTGCCAGCAGTTTTTGTTTTTCTTCGGGGGATAAACTGTTTAGTTTTTTGAGGGTTTGGGCGATTTTTTCTGTTTGGCCGGGTTTGGGTTCACGGGATACTAGGGTTTGGCTTAAATGGGTGATGGTAGGGTCATCAAATAAGTCTCTGAGGGTGATATCAACGCGAAAGGTTTGACGGGTACGAGAAATGAGTTGAGTGGCTAAAAGAGAATGTCCCCCTAGCTCAAAAAAGCTATCATTGACTCCTACTTTGTCTAAAGACAGCAAATCTGACCAAATGTCGCATAAAATCTCTTCTATGGCAGTTCTAGGAGCAACATAGTTCTTTGCAATATTGCTTTTGTCAGGGGAAGGCAGTTCTTTATCGTTAATCTTGCCGTTGGCAGTTAAAGGGAAGGTATCCAACCAAAGAAAATGGTTGGGAATCATAAAATCAGGCAGTTTTTTGGATAAAAAGTGATTTAATTGGGCTTTTTCTGGCTTTTCTTCTCCTGAAGCGATTAAATAAGCCACTAAGCCTGTGTTTTCGGGGGATAGTTCCCAAGGGGTGACCAGGGTTTCTTGTATCTGAGGGTGTTGTCTCAGGGTTGCTTCGACTTCCCCTAACTCAATACGAAACCCTCTTATTTTCACTTGGCGATCACTTCTTCCTAAAAATTCTATGGTTCCATCGGGCAAATATCGAGCTAAATCACCTGTTTTGTATATTTTTGTCTGTTTATCAAAGTAATTCTCCATAAATCGCTCTGCTGTTAACCCTGGTTGGTTCAGATAGCCTCTAGAGAGGTTATGACCGCCGATATACAGTTCTCCTGGGACTCCAATGGGAACGGGTTGCAGATATCTGTCTAAAATGTATATTTGGGTGTTGGGAAGGGGAGTCCCCAAGGGAACGGTGTTTAAGTCGCTGACCGGTTTATCGGAGGTAACCGCATAGGTTAACACCCCGATGGTGGTTTCTGTGGGTCCATAATGGTTATAGATGGAACAATTGGGGGCATATTGTTTGATTTTGCTGATCAATTGCCAGTTTGACGCTTCTCCCCCTAAAATTAGTCGTTTTCTGGGCAATACTTTCTCAGGATGCTTGGCAGCGATTAATAGGGTAGATAGGTGCGATGGGACAATTTTTAAGCAGTCAATGGAATGATGATCAAAGTATTCGGCGAATTTTTCCGCATCCATGATCCGATTTTGAGAGATAATATGAACACAGCCTCCTGTACATAAGGCAGGAAAAATGACCGTATTACCTAAGTCTGCTGCAAAACTAGATACATTAGCAAAATTAATCCCTGAAGGTAAGTCTAGCTTATTCTGAATTCCATAAACGTAGTTACACAGTTGTCTATGTTCCACTGCAACCCCCTTGGGTTTCCCTGTTGATCCAGACGTATAGATCACATATACTAAATTTTCGGCAGTGACTGGAGTATGGGGGGTGTTGGTGGATTCTTGGGCAATATTATCCTTGTCTTGATCTAAATTCAGGATATTTAAAGGAATATCAGCTAAATTTTGCGTCAAATGCTCTTGAGTAACAATTATACTCGCTTTAGCATCTTCTAAGCGCAATTTTAAAGCTTCTTGGGGTAAGGTTGCATCGAGGGGAAGATAGGCACCCCCTGCTTTGAGAATAGCCAGCATTCCTATTATAAAGTCTAGGGAACGCTCAACTAATAGGGGAACAATCGTATCGGGTTTGACTCCTTTTTTGATGAGATAATGGGCAAGTTGGTTAGATTTTTGATTTAATTGTTCATAGGTTAATGATTGGTTTTCCGAAACAATAGCCTCTCGTTGTGGGTAGTGTTTAGCTTGTTGTTCAAATTGCTGATGAATTAAGTTATTTTGGGAATATTCCACCTTAGTTTGATTAAACTGAATGAGAATTTTTTGTTTATCATTCTCACTTAAAATATTTAATTGATCGATAGAGAGTGTAGGGTTAATTACTAGAGTATTCAATAAGATTTGATACTGATTGCATAAATTTTTAATAGTTTTATTGCCAAATTTTTGCTCATTATAAGCAAAATATAGTCTTAAATTACCACATTGTTCTTGAACAATTAGCTTAAGGTTAAAAGGTTCAATTACATTCCTTTTATCAATGGTAGAAAAAGAAATATTGTTGACTCTATTTTCTGAGATCACCTGATCCCATTCAAAACAGTGTGACAAAATAGTTTGACTTACATTACTTTCTTTCCTGGAAAAATTATCCCAAGTAAAATAATCTTGCCATTTCTTATTTTCTGACTGTTTCAATTGACTCATTTCTAGTATTTCCAGAAAAGTTGATGTTTCGTTTAACTCAACTTGATCCGGTAAATATTTAGCAAATAACCCTATTCCTTGTCCTAATTCTTCGTAACTACGTCCTTGGGTTTTTCTTCCTAAGAAAAAACTTGTTTTTCCAGTAATTTTGTAGATAAACGTTGAAAAACTACTATAAAAGAAGCTTTCTAAGTCAATATTACAGTTTTCTGTCAACTGTTGAATTTTTCCAAAAATCTCAGAAGATAACTCAATGTTCTCTAACTGAGGGATAAAATCAGGAACTTGTTGATTATTTTTTTCAATTACTAAAGAAGATTCTGGCTCATAGTCTTGTCCTTTTTTGCGCCAATAATCTTTAGCAATAGTTCCTTCTTCTTCTTCTAAAATTTCATGAAACCATTCAGCAATATCAGCATATTGTATCTCAACATCACCTAAACTTTGACCCGTCTCCTGGTATCTATAAGCATCTATTATTTGTTGAAGAAAGAGATCAAAAGACTGACTATCTCCACATAACGCAGATAAGCGAATGAGTAAGATAAACTGCTGATCTAATAACCTAACCAATTTAAACTTAATGGGGGGGACTATATCATACTTAAAAGAAATTTTATTAAACTGAGTTTGCACCAATCTTAGGATTTGATTGTCAAAATTAGGGTTAATCTCTCTTAAATCTTCTTCTTGCCAATCTAATTTAGGTGTTCTTAATATCTGCTGAAACGGAATACTCATTCCAGGTAAACAAGGAAAGGTCGTCCGCAAAATTTCATGACGTTCCATAACCTGATATATTGCTGTTTTTAAGCGTTCAATATCAAGGTTTCCTTCAATATTCAGTAAGGCATCAATCTGATACTCATAGCTAGGTTCTAAACATTGTAATAACCATACTCGTTCTTGTTGAGGGGATAGACGAAAACCCTCATTGATGTCTGGTTCTAAAGTCGTTTCAAAGTCTGACATAATCATCCCTCCTCACTCTCAATAGAGAATACCATAATTAAAAATAATTATCAATAATTAGCAGAAAATTATCCCATAGCCACCACTACCTGACGAGAGCCGCTAAAAGGCTGACGGCCATGAGCCGTCAATAAATTATCAAGGAGTAATAAATCTCCTGATTGCCACGGGAAGCAAACCGCTTCTTGTTGGTAAATATGACGGATTTCTTCTAATACTGAATCTTCGATAGGTGTACCATCGCCATAATAAGTATTACGGGGTAATTCTTCCTCTTTCAAAATGGCTAAAAGGTTATTTCTTACCTCTGGTTGTAAACTAGAAATATGGAATAAATGAGCTTGATTAAACCAAACCATTTCTTGTGTTTGAGGATGTTTAACCACTGCTTGGCAAACCTCCCAAGTTTTGAGGTTATTTCCTATCCATTGAAAATTAATACCCGATTGTTGGCAATAAGCCTTAACCTTAGCTTTATCATCAGTTTGAAAGACTGTTTGCCAAGGTAAATCTAGTTTATCGCTATAATTTCTAACATACATAACTCCTTTGTTTTGAAATGTGTTCCGAATTTTAGGGTCAATTTTTGCAAATATTTTTCGACTATTAGCAATAGGGGTCGCTCCTCCTTGTTCGGCTGCTTTCAGACAATAAAAAGCAATTTTTGAAGGATAACATGATGTGTAAGACATCTCATTATGTAAGGGTATTGATTGCTCAGGAGGGTATTCTGTAGATGTATAAACTTTTCCTTCCAGCTTATTTCTGGGAGTAGAACCGTAAGAATAATCGAGAAGATTATCACATAAATAAGTCATGAAATTTTCAAAATTATCGAGCTTTCCTATCTCAAAATTACGAAATAAAATAGCTCCCTCTCTTTGTAAATGAGTATTAATCAAATTCCGATTATTAAGACTCCAAGATAAGAGATTCACTGGTTTGTGTGTGGCTTCAATAACCACAGGAATTGGACAATTATCTAATACATATTGTTTCGTTAGTTGAGGATCAACTAAGTTGATAGAGCGTCGTTTAGCGGTTTTAAAAGTTTTGGGTGTCATAGTATCTTTCTACTTTAATTAGATAACAACAAGGTAGGAAAACCTGAATTATCGACGTTTGCGACGGTTGAACTTTTGACGCATATTACTGAGTAAAACTTGTTCTTTTTGAGCTTGTCTTTCCTCTTTTTTCTGATGAACTATAGCTTTAATATCAGTTAACTTTTGGTCAGGTTCATTAACCATAGCCGTTAAAACTAGCTTAAAATCTTCCTGTATAGAGATGATAGTGTCTTGATTAAACAAGCTAGTTTTATATTCAAAGTAACCATTCATAATCCCTTCATTTTCTGAAAGTCTTAAACTCAAATCATGACGAACTGAGTTATAGTTAACATCTTTCATTTTCCAGGTTAAATCAGGTAAAACCAGTTCAGAAAATTCCTCATCATCTATGACGAACCAGACTTGGAATAGAGGATTATAGCTTAAATCACGCTCAACTTTTAACGTTTCTACTATCTTTTCAAATGGTACTTCTTGATGAGAATAAGCATTAATTGCCATAGTCTTTACCCTACTTAAAAGTTCTCTAAAGGTAGGATTATCTGAACAATTAGTACGTAAAACTAAAGTGTTAATAAAAAATCCAATTAAATCTTGAGTTTCTTGTCTTTGTCTATTAGCAATAGGAGAACCTACACAGATATCTTCATCCTCACTGTAACAATATAGCAAAGCACTAAAAGCAGTAAGTAAGGTCATAAACAAGGTCGCACCTTCCCTTTGACATAACCCTTTCACTTGCTCTGTTAACTGAGAGGATAAATTAAATTGTGATATGTTTCCTTCATAACTTTGTTTTTGAGGACGAGGGTTATCAAGGGGTAAGTTAAGGCAAGTGAGTGCATTTTTTAGTTGCTCTTTCCAATAACTTAATTGTTGCTCAAATAACTCAGTTTCTAACCATTGTCTTTGCCAAATAGCATAGTCAGCATATTGAATTTTGAGGGGAGGGAAAGACAGTTTTTCTCCTTGACAATAGTGCTGATAATAAGTCGACAATTCTCGAATAAATAGCTCAATTGACCAAGCATCAGAGATGATATGGTGCATGGCAACAACTAAAATATTTTCATCTTTTTGTAAGGGAATCAAACTGACTCTAATTAAACTATCTTGACTTAAATCAAAAGGTTTAACTGCTTCTTCATCAATTAGGGTTTGAATATCTGTATCAGATTCGATTTCTAATACTCTGATTTGAATGTATAAATCGTCAGCATTCGCATTAATAACTTGAGTCGGTTTATCATTTTGAACAACAAAACTTGTTCTTAAGATTTCGTGACGAGAGATAATTGTATTAATGCTTTTTTCTAGTGCCTCTAAATTTAAAGAACCTGTTAACTGTAAAGCACCTGTCATTGTATAAGCGGAGTTTTTGCCTTCTAGCTGCTCAAGAAACCATAGTCTTTCCTGAGAGAAAGAAAGGGGAATCAATGAAGGGCGATAGCTTGGTTTAATGGGTAATAGGTTAACGGATGTTGGCTGCTCAGAAATTGCTTCTAAAGCTTGACTCAAGGTTTGAATTGTTGGGTTTTCAAATAAACTTTTGAGAGGAATTTCTACCTTTAAGTTATCTCGAATTTTTGAAATAACTTTAGTGGCTAAAAGAGAATGTCCGCCAAGCTCAAAGAAATTACTGTGAATACTAATTGATTCTATCTTTAATACAGTTGACCACACAGAAGCCACCATTTCTTGCATGGGTGTTTCTGGAGAAATAATCTCATTGGTTTCTTGTGAAAGAGAATAATCAGGAATCGGTAATTTACGACGAGAAATTTTACCATTAGGGGTTAGCGGTAGGGTTTCTAACAATAAAAAGTAATTAGGAACCATATAATGAGGTAACTGGTCTTTGACATAATTCCTCAGTATTGTGATGAGGTTATTAGGAAGATTTTCAAGTGCTTGATGACAGGTTACATAAGCCACTAATTGTTGATTATTGGGTTGATCTTCTCTAACAAGTACAACGGCTTCTTTGACTAAAGAATGCTTATATAAAATTGCTTCAATTTCCCCTAATTCTATGCGAAATCCTCGCAGTTTAATTTGATTGTCAATGCGACCCAAAAACTCTAAATTACCATCAGCAAGATAACGAACTAAATCCCCTGTTTTATATAACTTTTCAGATGAATCAAAGGGATTTTGTATGAAGCGTTCTTCTGTTAAATCAGGGCGATTAAGATAACCTTGTGCTAACCCAATACTACTAATATAAAGTTCCCCAGGTACACCGACAGGAACCAGCTGCAAAGCTGTATCTAAAACGTACAGTTTAGTATTCGGAAATGGTCGACCAATAGGTGTTAATTTTTCTTGGTTTAAATCTAGTTTGGTTTGTTCAAAATAAGAACTATCAATGGTTGCCTCACTCACCCCATAAGAATTAATAAATCGAGTTTTTTGACCACATAACGCCTTTACTTTTTCATGTTCTTTAACATACCAACTATCAGATCCTACGACTAATAATTTCATAAAATCTAACCTGAAATTTTTAGTTTCTAGATATTCAACTAATGCTCTGAGAACAGCAGGAACAAATTCAGCCGTATCAATTTTTTCATCTTTCATAAGTTGATATAAAGCTTCAGGCTCTAATAATGTTTCTCTGGGACAAAGCACTAATTTTCCCCCTGAACAAAGGCTACGAACTAAGTCTCCTGAGAAGACATCAAAGGAGAAATTAGCCATTTGTAAGTGACTGTGACAGTGGGTACTTAACTGATAGGTATTTTCCCAAGCGTAATAAGCATTAACAAGATTTTTATGAGGAATAATAACCCCTTTTGGTTTACCTGTTGACCCTGATGTATAGATAATATATGCTAAATTTTCTGGGTTAACTGGCTGATTCAGATTAGTTTCTCCTTGCTGTAAAATCTGCTCTTTTTCTATGTCTAAACAAATGATAGGACAGTCTTGCTTATTCAGTTTATCGGTTAAACATTGGTTAGTAATTAAAGCCGATAGTTCAGCATTAGATATCATATAGTCTAGTCTTTCTTGAGGATAAAGGGGATCTAAAGGAATATAAGCATAGCCAGCTTTTAGGATAGCTAAGATAGCGATCACCATTTCCAGAGAGCGTTCTAAACAAACCCCAACCAAACTATTAGATTTAAGGTTAAATTGTTGTAAGTAATAAGCTAGTTGATTAGCCCGTTGATTTAATTGTTGATAAGTGAGCTTTTTTCCTTGAAATACTAAAGCGACTGCTTCAGGATTTTTGCTAACTTGTGCTTCAAATAATTGATGAATGCTAAGATTTTTAGGGTAATCAATTTGATCATTATTCCAGTTAAATAACAGTTGTTTGCTTTCCGCTTCTCCTAAAATATTTAACTGCTTGATTGCTTGCTCAGGCTTATCTATAATAGCTTGTAAAAGTACCTGAAAATGCTCAACCATTCTTTTAATTGTTGAGGGTTCAAATAGGTCACTACTGTATTCAATTTCTCCCATTATTTGCTCATTTGTATCCGTCATTGATAGAGTTAAGTCAAATTTAGCAATGGAATTTTCTCGTTCTATAACCTCTAAGTTTAATCCTGGTAATTGTAATTGATCATCTTCTTCTGTTCCCCAATCAAACATTACTTGAAAAATGGGATTATTGCTTAAGTTTCTTTCGGGTTGTAGCTCCTCAACTATTTTTTCAAAACTAATATCTTGATGATGATAAGCTTCTAAACAAACTTGTCTTACCTGTTTTAATAATTGGGTAAATGAGGGATTATTTGATAAGTCAATTCTTAAGGTTAAAGTATTGACAAAAAAGCCAATTAAGGGTTCTATTTCTGTTCGATTTCGATTAGCAATAGGAGAACCAATCACCACATCCTCTTCTTGACTATATCGTGACATCAATACTGTCCAAGCAGCTAAAAAGGTCATGTATAATGTCATTCCATTTTGTTGAGTGAGTTGTGTTAATTTTTGCTTTAAGTTAGAGCTAATTACAAACTTCTGATAAGCTCCCTTAAAACTTTGTAGAGGGGGACGAGGATGATCGGTAGGGAGTTGTAATAATGAGGGAATGCCTTTTAATTGTTGTTTCCAATAAGCCAGTTGTTGACTAATAACATCTTTTTCTATATTACTTCTTTGCCAAATAGCAAAATCAGCATACTGTATAGGTAGTTCTGGTAAATGACAAGGTTTATTGTCTAAAAAACATTCATAGTAAGCTGATAATTCTTTGATCAAAATCTTAATTGACCAAGCATCAGCAATGATGTGGTGCATTGTTACAACTAAGATATTTTCTGTCTCTCTTAACTGAATTAAACTGACTCTAATTAAACTATCCTTTTCTAGATTAAAGGGTTTTTCGATTTCGTGATCAATGATCGTTTCAATTGTCTGCTGATCTTGATTTCTGACATCAATAATGTTCAACTTTACTTTTTCTTCAGGATGAATAACTTGTATCGCTTCCCCATTTAAGGGTTGAAAAGTAGTCCGTAAAACTTCATGACGACTGATAATTTGATTCAGACTTTCTTCTAAGGCT
This sequence comes from Crocosphaera sp., assembly GCA_030065205.1. Classification (GTDB taxonomy): domain Bacteria; phylum Cyanobacteriota; class Cyanobacteriia; order Cyanobacteriales; family Microcystaceae; genus Crocosphaera. The sequence continues at coordinate 35,726 of JASJDN010000012.1, read as the reverse complement.
TTATGGTTGATTTGACCTTTCAAATAAATAACCCCTGGCATATGATAAGCTGAACTAGCTCCTTCTAGTTGGGTTAAAAACCACAATCTTTGTTGTGCAAAAGAAAGAGGTATCTGCTCAGGGCGAGAAACTTTAATAAGATCAGGAATTTCAACAATATCATCTTGATAAGTTGTTGCTATTATTTGACTGAACTGCTCAATAGTTGGAGCTTCAAATAAACTTTTTAAGGGAATATCGAGGGCAAATATTTCTCTAACTCTTGAAATAACTTGCGTCGCTAATAAAGAATGGCCTCCTAATTCAAAAAAGTTATGTTTAATACTAATAACCTCTAAATTAAGAACCTTTGACCAAATAGACGCAATAATTTCTTGGGTTGGATTTTGAGGTTTGACTAAGTCATCACTATCATTAAACTCTTTAGTATCAGGTACGGGTAAAGCCCGTCTATTAATTTTTCCATTGGGGGTTAAAGGCAGTTCTTCTAAAAGAAGGAACCGATTAGGAATCATATAACTTGGCAACTTTTCTTGTAAATATTGCCTCAACTTATGTAAGGTTTTTTCTGTTATATTACCCAATAAATAAGCGACTAATTGCTGAGTTTCTGAGCTATCTTCTCGAACTGTCACCACCCCTTGTTCTATAACTGGATATTGAGAAATAACGGTTTCTATTTCCGTTAATTCAATGCGAAATCCTCGAACTTTAACTTGATGATCTGTACGTCCTAAATAGTCAAGATTTCCATCAGGTCGATATCGAACTAAATCCCCAGTTTTATACAATTTTTGAGAAGGTATAAAAGGATTCTTAATAAACTTTTCAGCCGTTAGTTCAGGACGATTAAGATATCCTTTGGCTAAACTTTCTCCACCTAAATATAGCTCTCCAATAACCCCAACAGGGACTAATTGTAAATAAGAATCAAGAACATAAACGGTTGTATTATCAATGGGACGACCAATAGAAATGCTTCCTTTTTCTTCCTTTTTAACTTGATAGCACGTTGACCAAATGGTTGCTTCTGTTGGTCCGTAAACATTCCAGACTGACTTAGCTTTTGTTGTTAATTGATTCGCTAAATTGGTTGAAAGAGCTTCCCCGCCACTCAGAATTTTTAAATTAGGATTTCCTGTCCATTTTGCGGCTAATAATAGTCTCCAAGTAGCCGGTGTAGCCTGCATGACTGTGGCTTGAGACTCATTTAATAGGGTTTTTAATTGTTGCCCGTCTGCGGCTACATCTCGACTTGCTAGGATGATTTTTGCCCCAACAATTAAAGGTAAATAGACTTCTAAAGCAGCAATATCAAAGGATAAAGTTGTGACTGCTAACAACTTATCTTGGGCTGATAAACCTGGCTTTTTCCTCATAGCTAATAAAAAGTTAACCACCGACTGATGACTAATTTTGACACCTTTTGGTTTTCCAGTTGATCCTGATGTATAAATAACGTAAGCAAGGTCGGTTGAGTGTAAATTTTTAGCTTGAAATGAGGAAATAATATTATTCTGAGATTGCGCCCATTTGGTGAGAGTAAATTGTTGAGCATTTTTTGAAAAAATGTCTTCTAAACAAACTCTTTTACCCTGATAATTAGTAAACTGAAATAATAGAGATTTTTGGGTTAATAAAACTGGAGCTTGCGAGTCTTCTAACATATAATGAATGCGATCCAACGGATAAACGGGATCGATAGGAATATAAGCTCCTCCTGCTTTGAGAATGGCTAATAAACCGATTACCATCTCTGGGGAACGTTCGAGACAAATTCCCACTAAAACATTGGATTTAACCCCTAATTCTTGTAAGTAAGCAGCGAGACAATTGGCTTTTTCGTTTAATTGGTAATAGGTTAGGGTTTCTCCCTGAAATTCTATAGCTGTTGCCGTCGGAGTCTCTTTAACTTGTGTTTCAAATAATTGGTGAATTAATGTATGTTGAGGATAGTCAACTTGAGTATTGTTCCAATCAATTAATAATTGTTTTTTTTCTTGTTTTGTTAATAAAGAAACTTGATTTATGGGTTGAAATAAGTTATCAGGAATTGTTGTGAGTAATATTTCTAAATGATCAAGTATTTTTTCAATTGTTGGCTGAGAAAAATAATTCGGATTATAACTCAAATTAATCTCTAAATTATCTCCTGGTATAATAGTCAAAGTTAAAGGATAGTTATTTTGTTCAAACTCTTGAAATTCTTCAATTTGTACGTCACCCATTTTCGGTAAAGAAGACCTATCTAGAGGATAATTTTCAAAGACTACAATACTCTGAAATAAAGGAAAATTCCGAGGAATATCACTCCATTCTTGAATATCGATTAAAGAACTATAACTATAGATTTCTCGTTCAACTTGCTCTTTCCCAACTTCTTTTAACCAAGAAATAAAGGATTGATTTTCATCAATTTTAAGGCGCACGGGTAAGGTATTAATAAATAGCCCAACCATTGATTCTACACCTGTTAACTCAGGTGAACGACCTGATACCGTAGCACCAAAAATAATATCAGACTCTCCCGTATAACGGCTTAATAGTAAAGCCCAAATCCCTTGAAAAATGGTGTTTAAGGTAAGATGAGACTCACGACATACTTGTTGTAATTGATGAGTTAGATTTTTTCCTAATGTGCGAAAACTTTCTTGATAATTTGAGTTGTTTTCTGTTGAAGGTTGAAATGTTTGATCAATCTCTATTAACGTAGGACTTTCTAAACCTTTTAGGTTATTTTCCCAGAACGTTTTTGCAGTTTGATGATCTTGTTTTTGTAACCAGTTAATATAATTTCGATAGGGTAAGGGTGGGGTTAGATATAAATTTTCTCCTTGAGAAAAAGCTTGATAAAATTGAAAAATATCTTGCCAAATAAGAGGCTGACACCAACCATCCAATAAGATATGATGATAACTCCAAATAAATTGAAATTTTTTCTCAGCCGTTTGAATTAAATAACATCTCATTAAAGGTGCTTTATTGAGAAAAAATTCTTGACTTTTATCTTTTTCTAATAGTAAATTAATCTGTTTTTCTTGTTCATCTAAAGAAAGTTCTCGCCAGTCATAAGTTTGCCAGGGAAGGGTGACATCTTCTCTAACTACTTGCAGGGGTTGCTCTTGCGTTTTCCAGATAAATACAGTACGTAAAATGTCATAACGTTCAATAACAGCTTGCCATGATTTTTTGAAAGCAGCTTGATTAAGTTGACCGTCAAACTTAACAATTAGTTGCTCACAATAAGCCCCTGAATTGGGTTCGTATAGGGCATGGAATAACATCCCTTTTTGCATCGGAGAAAGGGGATAAATGGCTTTGATATTTTTTGCTTTGTTTGTTTGTTTCTGAGAAAGATTTACCATGATAGTTTAAGGAGTTTCAGGACTAAATAATGATTAAAAACGCGTTTATTCAAGTTCTAGAAAGAGACTATCTAAGTCTTCCTGACTTAAATTTGCTTCAGGAAAATCTGAAGGAGTATAATTAACTTCATCTATTGATTGACAGTGTTTAATTAACTCCTGTAATGCTTCAACATAGTTATCAGCTAAGGTTTGAATTGTGTCAGCTTTATAAAGATTTGTGCTATAACTCCAGGTGATTTCTAGTTGGTCAGAAATTAGGACTGCATTAATTTCGATTAGATGACTATTGTGGGCTTTAGGACTAAAATTTATGCCACTAGATTCTGGGGCAATATTTAATAAAGGAGGTTTCTTAATTGTTTGATCAAATTGTCCTAAATAGTTAAAACTAATTTGGGGCTTGTTTATCATATTTAATTGTTGTTTTATGGTTTCATTATTACTCAAATAACGTAAAATTCCGTAGTTAATGCCTTTGTTGGGAATTTTTCTGAGTTGTTCTTTTATGCTGGTTAAATGATCGCCTAGATCATTGGTTTGGTCTAAGGTTAATAAAACAGGAAATAGGGTGGTGAACCAACCAACTGTTCTGGAAATATCCAGTTGATCAAATAATTCCTCTCTACCATGACCTTCTAAGTTAATTAACAAAGAAGATTGACCTGTCCACTGATAAAATGCTTTGACTAAAGCAGTTAATAAAACATCATTAATTTGTGTCTGATAAGCAGTAGCAACATCGGTCAATAATGCCTGATTATCTGACTTATTTAACGAGACTTTGAGCAGTTGAGTAGAGTCAACGGTATTTTCTTGAAAAGAAACGGAATAATCTAAGGGAAGAGGGTTTATTTTTTGCTGAGATAGGGTTAACCAATAGTCTAACTCTTCTTTGATTTTATCTGATTGAGCATAGGTTTGTAATTGTTCACTCCATTTTTTTAATGATGTGGTTTTTCTAGGTAGTTGAATCTCTTTATTTTGACTAAGTTGCTGATAAACAGAAACCAAATCTTCTAATAAAATTCGCCAAGAAACACCATCAACCACTAAGTGATGAATCACAATTAAAAGACGACTCGGCTGGTTATTACCAAGCTGAAATAAAATGGCTTTGATTAAGGGGCTTTGACTCAGATTAAAACTTTGTTGAACCTCATTTGCTTTAGTTGTAATTAGTTGAGTTTGTTCCGACAATTTCATCTTAGATAAATCAATGATTTCCAAAGGAAACATAACATTATATAACTCATAAGTTTGTTGCCAATTATTATTAATGTTTTCAAAGGTTAAGCGTAAGCCATCATGATGATGTAATAACTGTTGAAAACTTTCTCTTAAAAGTTCATGATTGATCTCAGGTTCAACAGTCAATAAAATTGACTGATTCCAATGATTTGGTTCAGCAAAATCTTGTTCAAAAAACCAGGTTTGAATGGGTAATAATTCAACCTTTCCTATGATTAATCCTTGTTCAGCAATGACCGATGTTTGAGTTTGGGCAACAGTCGCTAATTCTCCAATAGTTTGATATTCAAACAGTTGTTTCGCTGTGATTTGAATACCTGCTTGCTTCGCTTGAGAAACTACTTGAATACTGACAATAGAATCTCCCCCCAGTTCAAAAAAGTTATGATTCATACTAACGGTTTCCAGGTTTAAAATTTCTTTCCATATATTTCCTAATGTTTCTTCAACAGGGTTACGGGGGGGAATAATTGGTTTATTTGTAAAATAATGCTCACTACTCGGTAACCCCTGATAATTAATTTTTCCATTGGGGGTTAAAGGCATTTTTTCTAATAGAATAAAAAGATTCGGAATCATGTAGTCAGGAAGTTTATCTTTGAGATAACTTTTTAAAATCTCTGATAAATTATTGTGACTAATATTAGCAGTGATATAAGCAACTAACTGTTTAGCTTTTTGTTCTTCTTCTGTGACGATAACAGCCACTTCTTTAACATCCGAATGCTCTTTTAAAACTGATTCTATTTCCCCTAACTCAATGCGAAACCCGCGAATTTTGACTTGATTATCAATACGACCAATATATTCTATGGTTCCATCGTCTAAATATCGACATAAATCTCCCGTTTTATACAGTCTAGTCTCTCTATTTGTATCAAAGGGATTACGAATAAATTTCTGAGTTGTTAAGGACTCTTTATGAAGATAACCTCTTGCTAATCCTTCTCCACCAATATATAATTCTCCAATAACTCCTTGAGGTACAAGTTGTTGATAATCATCCAAAATATAGAGTTGAGTATTAGCAATAGGACGACCAATCGGAACAGCTTGGGATAGCGGTTTGTGAGGATTAATTTCATAAATACAACATCCGACTACCGTTTCCGTTGGGCCATACTCATTAACAAGTCTTGTGTCAGGCGAGTGTTGTTGCCAAAATTCAATTTGTTTAGCAAATAATGCTTCTCCTCCGATGACAAATACGTTGCTTTTATCAGAAGCTTCTTCGCTGGAAATAGAGTGATTAAGAATGTCTAAATGAGCAGGGGTAATCTTGACTAAACTAGAGTTATGAGAGCGTAAATAATGATTGAGTTCTTCTATTTCGTCTTTTTCAGGTAGTAAAGTAACTGTTTTTCCTGTTAATAAAGGAGAATATAAACTGGTGATAGTGGCATCAAATCCAATAGAAGATTGAACAGAAGATCCATTTCCTTGAGCAACTTGATAATATTGAATACACCAATAGAGATAATTTATTAATGCTTTATGTTCAATCATTACCCCTTTTGGGTTACCTGTAGAACCTGAGGTATAAATAATATAAGCAAGATTTTTTGCATTAATTTTTAATGGGAAATTACTATTAGATTCTTGCTCAATTGTTTTCCAATCTCTATCTAACAAAATAAGATGATTGACATCTGTTAAAAATTTATCTTTTAATTTTTCTTCGGTTAGTAAGAAGGCAATCTTAGCATCATTTAATAAATAGTCAATACGTTTTTGGGGATAATTCGCATCAATAGGAACGTAAGCTCCTCCTGCTTTTAAAATACCGAGTAATCCTATTACCATTTTTAGGGAACGCTCTACACACACCCCAACTAATGTTTCTGCTTCAACGTCTAATTTTTTGAGATAGTGAGCAAGTTGATTGGCTTTTTGATTTAATTGTTGATAAGTTAAACAATTATTTCCCTCAATTAAAGCCACAGCATTAGGGGTTTTATTAACTTGTTCTTCAAATAGTTGGTGAAGACATTTGTTGTCAGGATAATCTACTTTGGTTTGATTCCAATCAATAATTAATTGTTTCTTTTCTGCTCCCGTTAAAATTGATACCTCACCAATTTTTTGATCTATCTTTTTTAAAATTTCTTGTAACAAAATCTCGAAATGCTTAACCATTTTCTTAATAGTTGATGGAGTGAATAAATCTTGACGATATTCAATCTCACCGATTAAACCCTGTTTTGTTTCTTTCATCATCAGGGTTAAATCAAATTTGGCAATGGTTTCTTTTTCTGACGTTATAACATCTTTACGCTCTAAAGAATTAAAGGTTATTCCTGGTAATTCCCACACCCCTTTATCTGTATTTTGGAGGACGAACATAATCTGAAAAATAGGATGATGACTTAAATTTCTTTCAGGTTTTAAAACATCCACTAACTTTTCAAACGGAATATCTTGATGAGCATAAGCTTCTAAACAAGTTTGTTTGACTTGAGTTAATAATTCTTTGAAAGTTGGATTATTAGATAAATTAGTTCTCAGAGCTAAAGTATTAGCAAAAAACCCAATTAAAGGTTCTATTTCCGGTTTATTGCGATTAGCAATAGGGGAACCAATCACAATGTCTTTCTCTCGGCTATATTTGGAGAGTAAAACTTTCCAAGCCGCCAAGAGGGTCATAAATAATGTTACACCATTATTATGACTGATTTCTATTAGTTTGTCTTGGATAACTTTGGGTAGTAAAAAACTTTGATAACTTCCTCTAAAACTTTGAACAGGAGGACGATTATAATCCGTTGGGAGTTCTAATAACGATGGAATACCGACTAATTTTTTTTGCCAATAGTTTAGCTGATGGTCTAATACTTCACCTTGAAGATTATCTCGTTGCCATAGGGCAAAGTCAGCATATTGAATGGTTAATTGGGGGAATTTCACTGACGTTTGGTGTACATTACTTTCATATAATTGGGTTAATTCCTCAGTTAATACATTCATTGACCAGCCATCAAAAATAATATGGTGCATCATCATCAGAAGAATATGTTTTTCTTCTTCTAACTGAATCAAACTCACCCTAAATAGATTATCTTCTTTTAAATCAAAAGGCTTTTTGAAGTCTTGATTAATGATATCTTCAAGCACTGTTGTTTCTGCCTGGGAACGAAGATCAAAAACTTGTAGGGATAAATTTGTATTAGGATGAATAATTTGGAACGGTCTACCATTTTTGCTGTCAAAATTCGTTCTTAATATTGCGTGACGATTAATAATTTCTTGAAGACTTTTTGTTAAGGCTTCTCGCTTTAATTTTCCCGTTATTTCTAATACCCCTGGTAAGTTATGAACGGCATTAGCTCCTTCTAGTTTATCTAAAAACCAAAGTCTTTGTTGAGCAAAAGAAAGAGGAATAAGTTCAGGTTTTTTCTGGGAATTGATCGTGGGAATTTGAGGTATATTATCTCCTTGACATAGATCGTTGATTTTAATACTTAACTGTTCAATAGAGGGAGACTCAAATAAACTTTTTAAAGGAATATTGATATTAAATTTTTCTCTAATCCTAGAAATAATTTGAGTTGCTAGTAAAGAGTGTCCCCCTAACTCGAAAAAATTACTTTTAATACTAATTCGTTTTAATTTAAGAATTTCAGACCAAATAGAAGTAACAATCGTTTGGGTTTCAGTTTTGGGTTTAATAAAATTTTCCGTCTGATTAAATAATTCAGATTCAAGAATAGGTAAAGCTTTTTTGTTAATTTTTCCGTTCGGAGTCAAAGGGAGTTTTTCTAAGATCATAAACCCCGACGGAATCATATAATAAGGTAATTTATTGGCTAAATATTCTCGAATCTGACCAATATTTTTATAACTAACTTCTCCTACTAAATAAGCCACTAACTGTTTATTGTTAGAGTCGTCTTCTCTAACAATAACGGTTACGTCTTTGATGCTAGGATATGTACTTAAAGTAGATTCAATTTCCCCTAATTCAAGACGAAAACCTCTTAATTTTACTTGATTATCAATTCTTCCTAAATATTCAATGTCTCCTGTGGCTAAATATCTGACTAAATCTCCTGTTTTATATAATAATTGCGATTGCTCAAAAGGACTTTTGATAAAGCTTTTAGCCGTTAAGTCAGGACGATTGAGATAACCCCTGGCTAAACCTAAACCCCCAATATATAATTCTCCAGGAACACCAATGGGACAAAGATTCAATTCGTTATCTAAAATATAAGTAACTGCATTTTCAATGGGTTTTCCGATGGGAACTTCTTGATCAATTGTTTCGGAAGATTCAACCGAATAAATAGTAGAAACCACGGTGGCCTCTGTCGGTCCATAAGTATTCAATAATTGTGGAAAATCTCCTACTTTTTTTTGCCAGTTCCTAATTTTTTCAGGGATAACTTTTTCACCACCAATAATAACTAAACGAATAGAATTAGGTAGTTTTTCTTGCTTCTTAAAAATTTCTGTAGTTAGTTGTTGCCAGTAGGCAGTGGGTAAATCTAAAACTGTTAATTGCCAATGGTTACACTGAGATAAAAAAGTATTCACAGAGCTTAACATTTCATCATTTCTTAACACTAATGTAGCACCAGAACTTAAGCAAGGATAAATTTCTTCTGCGGCGGCATCAAAACTAATAGAGGCAAATTGTAAGATACGATCTTGAGAATTAATATTATATTGCTTGATAGAACTTTGAGTAAAATTAACTAAAGATTGATGTTCAATCATTACCCCTTTTGGTTTTCCTGTGGAGCCTGATGTATAAATAATATAAGCTAAGTTATGACGATTAACGGCACTAACAGGATTACTATTATTATATGCAGCAATATTTGACCAATCTTGATCTAAATAAATAATTTTTGCTGAGGTTGCTGGTAACAGATGACTGAGACTTTTTGTCGTAATTAAAACATCAACTTGAGCATCATCTAATAAATAATTGAGTCGATCTTTGGGATAGGCAGGGTCAAGGGGAAGATAAGCACCTCCTGCTTTTAAAATACCGAGTAATCCTATCATCATGTTCAAGGAACGGTCAATGAAAAGACCAACTAAACTATCAGGTTTGACCTCTAAACTTTGTAAATAATGAGCTAATTGATTCGCTTTTTCATTTAACTGATAATAGGTTAATTGATTACCTTCAGATTCAACGGCTACTGCTTGAGGGGTTTGGTTAACTTGGACTTCAAATAAATGATGAATACAGTCAGTTTGTGGATGTTTGAGTTGCTCGTTCTTCCAAGTTTTTAAGATTTTATTTTTCTCTAATTCACTGAGCAAAGATAAATTAGAAATAGGGCTTTCAGGGATCAAAAGAATCGAATTTAATAACACTTGAAAATTATTAACTATTCTTTCGATGGTAGAAGCTTTAAATAAATCTTTGCGATATTCTATATTTCCGCTCAAACCATTTTTTGTGACTCTTATTTCTAGGGATAAGTCGAATTTAGCAATAATGGTTTCTTTTTCTAAAATAGTAAAGTCTATGGTGGATGATTGAAAGGTTTGACTATTGGCAGTTTGTAACGCAAACATTACCTGAAAAATAGGATGATTGCTTAAGTTTCTTTGGGGTTGTAATATTTCAACTAATTTTTCAAACGGCACATCTTGATCATTATAAGCACCTAAACAAACTTGTCTAACTTGTTGTAATAATTCGGTAAAAGTAGGATTATTTGATAAGTTTATTCTTAGGGCTAAATTATTGACAAAGCAACCAATTAACGGTTCTATTTCCGTTTTATTTCGATTAGCAATAGGGGAGCCAATAACAATATCTGTTTCTTGGCTATATTTAGATAATAAAATTCCCCAAGCTGTTAATAAGGTCATAAATAAGGTTGAATCATTATTTTGGCTTAGTTGTTGTAATTTATGACTCAGTTCTTGACTTAAGGTAAACGTTTTACAACCGCCTTGATAGCTTGGTAAAGCCGGTCTAGAATAGTCAGTTGATAGCTCTAATAAGGGCGGAATATCGGCTAGTTTGTCTTTCCAATTATTGAGTTTATCGATAATTGTATCACTTTGTAGATATTCATTTTGCCATAGGGTAAAATCGGCATATTGAATGTCTAAAGGTTCTAATGGAGAAGATTTTTTAGAAGAAAATGCTTCATACAATGTGGCTAATTCTTTCATTAAAATTTCCCCTGACCAACCATCAGTAATAATATGATGTAAGGTAATAATGAGTAAATTTTCTTGAGGATTGAGTTGTAATAGTTTGAGTTTAATTAGAGGAACTTCGGTTAATTTAAAAGGGGTTTCTATTTCTTGTCGACTAATTTGCTTAATTGTGTCTTGTTGCTCTGTTTTTGATAACTCAGTTAAATTGATAAGAGGTAAATCTAAGGTTAAATTAGGTAAAATAATTTGGACAGGTTGGCCATTGTTGCTAGTAAAGAGAGTACGTAAAATTTCATGGCGGTTGATAATTTCGTTAAAACTATCTTTTATCGCTTTCGAGTTAAGTTTTCCTTTTAGATGAATTAATACTTGCTCATTGTAAGCAAAACTCTCAGGTTCTAACTCTGTTAAAAACCAAAGTCTAGCTTGTGCTGAAGAAGTCGGAAAAATGTAAATATCTTTTTCATCAAAGATGTCAAGGTAGTTATTGATAGAGATCATATTTTGTTGAGAGTTCATAATAGGTAAACAATGAAAAGTGAACGATGACTTTAGATATTTTTATTGGTTTTAATGATTGAGACGATAAGAATCACGAGAAACAGACTTGATTCTTGCTATTGTATTGTTGGCTTGTTTTGAAGTCTTTTGATCTAAATAATTACTAAGTTCGGCGATGGTTGAATATTCAAAAAGTTTACTAACAGGTAACTCAATTTGTAAACTTTCTTGTAGGCGAGACGTTATTTTTGTCGCTAGTAATGAATGTCCCCCTAATTCAAAAAAGTTATCATAAATTCCTATTTCTTTTATTCCTAAAATGTCCTGCCAAATATTAGCAATGATTTGTTCTATTGAGTTACGGGGAGTCACATAAGCATTACCTAACTTCGGTCGTTCATACCCCTGGTTTTTGTTGTTTATTGGTTCATTATTTTTCCCATTTTGTAACTGATATTTATTTTGTTGATGAGTTTTAATTACCGCTTCTAGGGAACGAGTCGAAACCAGAACTTGAGATAAGTTTTCATTCAAAATTTGGTTAAATGCGTCTATTCCTTCCGATGAAAGAATAGCATAGTTTGGTATTTGTAGATTTTGCTGAGTTGAAAAATACTTAACTCCCAGTCCAACTTCTTGCCACATATCCCAATTAATTGAAGTCATTTTCTGACTAGAATTTTTTAAGGCTATTTTATCGAGAAAACTATTCGCTGCAACATAATCAACTTGTCCAAATCCTCCTAAAATTGTACTAATAGAAGAACATAAATAGATAAAATCCAAAGAAAGATTTTGAGAGAGTTTTTCTAGAATCAAAGTACCTTTAATTTTGGCTGCAAAGACCGATTCGGATAACTCTTTACTTTGTTGTTGAATGGTTGCTTTTCCTAGCATTCCTGCTGCGTGAATAATACCATTAATACAACCATATTTATGTTTGATTTTGTCGAATACTGCTGTCATTTGTTTCTCATTTGATACATCAGCTTGTAATAGGAAAACTTCTGAACCTAGTTGTTCTAATCGATTGATTTTTTCTTGTGCTTCTGTATGAAAAGAACGACTTAATAACACTAATTTAGCCTGAACTGTTTTGGCTAAATATTCAGCTAAAACTAAGCCTATTCCTCCTGTTCCTCCTGTGATTAGATAAACACCTTCTTGTCGCAAACGCAGAGGATTTTCTGTATTTTCTAAGGTAATCTTTTCGTAGTGTTCAACCCAACGATATTGACCACGATAAGCAATTATTGTCTCGTGGATAGGGGTCATTAATTCAGCTATCAAATTATCATCTAAATTCTGATCAGATAGAATGATATCGATACTGCGACAAGTAATATTTACATATTCTTGGGGAATGACTTTAATCGGTCCTAATAAAGTGGCTTTCTCAGAACATATTTCTTCATTTCCGATGACACTTTGTAATCCTGTTGAAATCACATTTAAGCTTAATAAATGCTCTAAATTTCTCTGACCAATCGCTTGTGTTAAATAAATTAATGATTGATAGCCTAATGTTTGACATTCTTGCAAACGATCAGGAGAATTAATTGACCATAAATGAGCAATTTTAGGTATTTTTTTAGTAGCAAATATATTGTCAATTAAATTTTGATAATCTTCTTTTTCTTCAGGATTAATAATGTATTGTTTTTTACTAATTTTTTGATAGTGATCTCCTTTGGTAACCTGAATAACTTCTTGTTGATAGTCATGTTCTAGTTTGCTGACTAACCTATCTCCTATCCCAAAATTATCTAGAAAGATTAACCAACAATTATCATTTTTTGGACTCTCTAATGAGGGTGCTTTTGATCGTTTCCAGGAGGGTAAATAAAACCAATCTTTAAGCTCTAATTTTTCAGTATTATTGATAGTTTGGGAGTCTTGCGAGGGTTCGACCCAATAACGCTGACGTTCAAAAGGATAGGTAGGTAAAGGTAGACGATGATGATTTTCTTGATGATAAAATTTATCCCAATTAATTTCTACTCCTTTTAACCATAGTTGCCCCAAAGTTTGCAGAATAAAAGCCATATCTGAATCTTTATCTTTGGGGTGACGTAAAGATGACAAAACAGTTAATTGAGGGTTAATTTGTTTGGTTAATGTGGTTAAAGTACGTCCTGGCCCTACTTCTAAGAAAAGGGATGAAGTTTGTTCTAATAATTTACTAAGACCAGCAGAAAACTTAACCGGTTGTCTTAACTGTCGTCCCCAATAAATGGGTGCAGTGGCTTCTTGATCGTGAATCCAATTCCCTGTTACATTGGAAATAAAGGGGATGGTGGGTACATTCAAAGAAACGGTTTTAACTAATTCTGTAAAAGGCTCAACAATGGATTCCATCATAGGAGAATGGAAAGCGTGAGAGGTATGTAAACGACGGTAATTAATGCTTTTTTCTGTTAATATTTTTCCTAATTCTTCTACAGCTTCTAATCTTCCAGAAACCACAGATAAATCAGGGCTATTAATTGCAGCCAAAGAAAGATTTTTATCTAAAAAGCGTTCTATTTCTTCAGCCGATAAATTAACCGATAACATGGTTCCTGATGGCAATTTCTGCATCATCTTGCCTCGGTTAGCTACCAACATTAAAGCATCTTCAAGACTGAATACATTAGCTAAACAAGCGGCTACATATTCCCCAATACTATGACCGATAATGGCTTTTGGCATAATGCCCCAAGACATCCATAACTTAGCTAAAGCATACTCAGTAATAAATAAAGCAGGTTGAGTTAAGGCTGTTTCTTGTAACCGTTGACTAGCAATATCTAAGTTCTCAGTATTCGGATAAATAATCTCTTTTAAATCCACATCAAGATGAGATTTTAAAATCTCAAAACACTGGTCACAAATTTCTCTAAAAATTGTTTCGTTGTCATACAAATCTCGACCCATATTCACATATTGAGATCCTTGTCCCGTAAACATGAAAACAATGGACTGATTACTATCTTCTGCTTCTTGAGTCAAGATTCTTTTTCCTTCATGAGACTCAATAAGAGAGACAGCATCTTGTACTGTTTCAACCACCATCATCCGACGATGATTAAATTGTTTTCGTCCCACCTGTAACGTATAAGCAACGTCCGCTAAATTAACCCCTTGGTGTTGGTTTAAATAATCTCCTAAATTTCTAGTTGCTGCGTCTAAAGCCGTTGGTGTTTTTGCCGATAATAACAGTAATTGATGGGATCTCGAAACACTATTTTTAGACAAGGTGGGAGGTTCTTCTAGGATGAGATGAACATTGGTTCCCCCAATACCAAAAGAACTAACTCCAGCCCGTCGTGGCATCTCTTTGGGTTGCCATTCTTTTAGGGTTGTATTGACATAAAAAGGACTATTTTCAAAATCAATTTGGGGGTTAGGCTGTTCAAAATGTAAACTAGGGGGTAATAAGCCATGTTTGACCGCTAAAACTGCCTTAATAAACCCTGTAATTCCTGCTGCTGCGTCTAAATGGCCCACATTAGTTTTAACTGAACCGATCGCACAATAACCCTTTTTATCGGTCCCATTACGAAACGCTTCTGTCATGGCCGACACTTCGATGGGGTCCCCCAACACCGTTCCGGTTCCGTGGGTTTCCATATAGGTGATGGTGTCCGGGTCAACTTCTGCCATCATTTGGGCTGCTTTGATGACTTTAACCTGTCCCGTCTCACTAGGGGCCGTATAACCCACCTTCAGGGCCCCGTCGTTGTTCATAGCTGACCCTTTGATCACTGCATAGATGCAGTCCCCATCGGCGATCGCATCTTCTAGGCGTTTTAGGGTGACGACACCCACACCGTTTCCCCCGACTGTCCCTTTGGCATTGGCATCAAAGGCGCGACATTTGCCCTCTGGGGAGACGATCTCTCCAGGACAGAGGTTTTTCTCGTTTTGGGGTATTTTGACGGATACACCCCCTGCTAAGGCCATGTCACATTCCCCTGCAAGAAGACTTTGACAGGCCAAATGTACTGCGACAAGAGAGGAAGAACAGGCGGTTCCCACACTAACGCTAGGGCCGGTTAAATTCAATTTATAGGAGGCTAACGTGGGGACATAATCTTTATCAATACCGATAATATTTTGCAGTCCTTCTTTAATGGTTAAGGGCTTAGAATTGGTATAAATATTGTTAAACCAATAGGTACTTAATCCCACCCCTGCAAACACACCAATAGGGCGTTTTTCTCGATCCGAATCATAGCCGGCTGTTTCTATGGCTTCTGAGGCACATTCTAAAAATAGACGGTGTTGGGGATCTAATCTTTCGGCTTCTCTGGGGTTAAAACCAAAGAATGAGGCATCAAATTGATCTACATCTTTTAAAATTGACCCGGCTTCTATTTTTTCCCCATTTTGGTCAGAGAAAATAGAGGTCAATGTTTTACCATCGAGAAGGTTCTGCCAAAATTCATCAACACTGTTACTCTCTGGAAACCTTCCTGAGATACCAATTACAGCTATTTCCAACCCTGTTTGTTCAAGTTCCATAATTAAACCCTAATGATTAAATAGTTGACAAAAAAGAATTAATAAATCTTAGGTCTGTTGGGCGCGTCTGCGTCTTTGTTGTATGCGATTTTTACCTTTTTGAATTTTATTGACTAATTGTTGATTATCATTAACTGGTTCTTCTAAATCATGACTTTTATTTAAGTAGTTAATAAACGTGGTAATGGTAGGATATTTAAACAGTTCAACCACAGAAAAGTTTTTACTGTTATCGGGTAGAGACTGCTTTAAGCTGTTATAAACTTTGGTGATTAATAAGGAGTTTCCTCCTAAGTCAAAGAAGTTACTATTGACTCCGATTTTATCTACCTCTAATACTTGTTTCCAAACATTAGAAATAATTTGTTCTAATTCTGTTTTCGGGGCGACATAATTCTCATAGTTGCTATCAATAACATCATCAAACTGAGGTAAAGCTAAACGATCAATTTTTCCATTAGCTGAGAGAGGGAAGGACTCTAGGAAGAAAAAGTGAGAAGGAATCATATAATCAGGTAACTTCTCTTTTAGATAAGCCTTGATTCCTGCAATTCTAGGAGATGAATTAGCGTGAGGAATGATGTACGCGATTAACTTACTATTTTTATAATTAACTAAAACCGACTTTATGTCAAGGTGTTTTAATAAAATTAATTCAATTTCCAATGGCTCAATTCGATGTCCACGAATCTTAATTTGAAAATCAACTCTTCCTAAAATCTGGATATTTCCATCAGGCAAATAACAACCTAAATCTCCTGTTTCATAAATTCTTTCTCTTGTTTTTGGATGAATAATAAACTTTTTATTTGTCTTTTCTTCATTATTCCAATACCCCTTAGCCACCTGTATTCCAGCACAATACATCTGACCAGGAACCCACATCGGACAATCTTCTAGTCTTTCATTCAAAATATAATATTGACTATTGCCCATTGGTTGACCATAGGGGATACTCTTCCAGTTGGGATCAACCTTGTCCACCTCGTAACCAATGTTCCAGATGGTGGTTTCTGTCGGACCGCCGATACTCAGTAGTGTCACCTTATCTGTCAGCGATCGCAAATGGTTGGGCAAACTCAAGGGCAACCAGTCCCCCCCTAAAATAGCTAATCGTAAGTTATTTATGTCTAAATTCGGGCAATTTTCTAAATACTCTACCAACATCTCCATCATCGTTGGCACAGAGTTCCACAAGGTCACCTTTTCTTGCTGTATCAACTCAGCCCAATGTTGGGCATCTTTGACCCGTTGGGCATCTGGCAACACCAAAGCGGCCCCGGAACTTAAGGCCCCAAAAATATCATAAACAGAGAGATCATGGTTAAGAGACGTTAAGCCAAGGATGCGATCGCGTTCATTGACCCCAAACCGTCCATTGGTATAAGTAACCACATTTACCACGTTGCGATGAGGGATCATCACCCCTTTGGGTTGCCCAGTGGTTCCGGAGGTGTAGATGACGTAGGCCAGATCGTTGGGAGAGTGTGGGGAGTGTGGGGGGTGTGGGGAGTGTGGGAGGGTATCGATAGGGATGACGGTATATTTTTCTCTGTTCTCTTCCCATACCCAAGACTGGGTTAAAATCACTTCAACTTGACTATCTTCTAAAAGATAATCAATGCGTTCTTGAGGCAAATGGGGATCAATAGGAACATAAGCGGACCCAGACCCAAGAATACCCATAACTGCCACAATTTGCTCCCATCCTTTTTCCATGAAAACGGCAATTAATTGATTGGGTTTTGCCCCTAACTGTTGGAGTTGATGGGCGATCGCACAGGATTTTTGATAGAGTTCTTCATAGGTTAAAGTCTGTCCTGATGTGATCACCGCAGCATTATCTGGGGTTTGACGGACTTGTTTGGTAAATAAGTCCCATAACGTCACATTCGGTAAAGGCATCTCGGTGGTATTAATAGCCTGACGTTGGGCAACTTGAGAGGCAGGAAGTAAGTCTAAGCTGGTTTCTTGCCATACTTCCCCAGAGGTGGCTAACTGTTGCAACAAGCTATAGTAAGCCTCAAACATATCATCGATCATTCCTGGGGGAAATAACGCCTCTACCGCGTCCCAAGTAAACTTCAGGGCCCCGTGGTATTCACTCACTTGATGATCTAGCCACACTTGAGAAGCTTGACTCACCCCATAAACCATCTTACCCAAGCGATCAAAAGCCGAAGTTTCCTGGCCCAAGGCTTCAAACCCCAAGGTACTGGTAAAGACAACCGGCATAGCGGTGGGGACATCTCTGCGAAGACGGTTTAATTCTCGCATCACCCGAACCCCACTAAAATAACGGTGATCTAAGTCTTGCCAGAGTTGTTGTTGCAGTCGTTGGGCCCGTTGTTGAAAGCTGTCTAAGGGTGAGTTATCTACCGCTAAGAGTGTGACAGAGGTAAAGTCCCCTAAAATGTTGTGAATATGAGTATGAAAGGGTAACCGGTTAAATAAGGCTAAATTTAAGGTAAATTTCGGTGTTTTACTCCATCGGGTTAAGACTTCCGTAAAGGCGGCTAATAATACCCCTGAAGGAGTCATGCCGGCGGCCTTGGCCCGTTGTTTTAACTGTTGCCAACTTTCTCGATCTAATTCCCCATTAAACCGTTTACATTCGTGTTTTTTGACGGTACTGGGATTTTTGGCTAAGGGTAAGTCTGGGGCAGAGGGTAAGGTGAGAATTCGACTTAACCAATAGTCACGGGATTTATTATACAATTCCGTTTCTTGTAAGGCTTTATCGGCATAAACATAGTCCCGAAAAGTAAAGTCTAAGGGAGGTAAAATTGCTTGTGGATCTTGACAGAGTTGAAACCATTCTTCAAATAGTCTAAAGAGACTCCAAGCATCAAAAATCTGTAAATCGTAACTGATATGAAGTCTAATTCTTTTATCATCTAAAAGGGTTGCTCGAAATTCAAAAAGTGGCCATTTATCCCAAGGTAAAACCTGGTGAGACATTTCTTGACGAATGTTGTTTAAATATTCAATAATCGTATTTTTATCTTTTTTTCTTAAATCAGTGGCTTTAATTTCATATTCAGGGACTTTTTTTAAAACCTGTTGCTGTCCATCGGGTAACATAACCGCTCGTAACATATCATGACGGTTAATAAGTTGATTTAATGCCCAAGTTAAACTATCTAGATTAAGCTCCTGTCCCTCAATTTCATAATAACCATGATTGGCAACATCACCTAATTCTAATACTCCCATACGACCGACCCAAAAAGCGTGTTGCATATCCGTTAGAGGAAAGGGATCGTAACGATGATCAGGATTAGCAATAATCGAGGGTAGTTTATTATTTTGGTTTTGTTGATTTTGTTGTAAATTTTTTAATATTTTTGTCTTATTTTGGCTAAGTAGCTCTTTATATTGTGGGGTTAATACTCCTTTGGCAGCACGGATTTTTAATTGATTATTTTCCGCCCAAAGTTTAACACCAGCTTGAGATAATTCTGTTAATAATTGATTGAGATCCATATTAAGTACCTGGACAAAAATAAATGTTACAGTTAAGGGGTAGGGTGGGTATTGCCCACCTTCAAGAAGGAAATAAAGGCGGTTATAAAGTCATTTCCTCGCAGTCTTCTTCTGCTGTTTCTAGGGTTGAAGCTGTCATCTGAGTGATGGTAATTTGTTCTTGTAAACTGTTGGCCAGTTGTTGAATATTGCGATCGCCTAACAGTTGTTCCAGGGACGCAGATAAACCGAGATCCCGTTCTAAATAACTTCTTAATTCCATGGCCATTAAGGAGTCTAAAAGGTCAATTAAAGGCTGTTGGGAGTCTATTTGGGTGGGGGATATCTGCAATGACTGGGCTAAGGTTTCTTTTATATAGGTTTCTATTAAGGTTTGACATTGGGCTGTATTGGCTTTTAATAGTTGTTGACGGGTAATTTTTGGTGTTTTTTGAGATACATAATGCTTTTTATGTCTGTTTTGATCAAATTTAACCCGTTTTAGCTTTGCGTTGATTATCTCAGCCACTAAGTTGCCGTCGTCATCATAGAGGAAGAGGTGTCCGAAAACCGTTCCCCCTTGATCTTGACTATCCGTTAGCTGGCCATACCCCCAATAAAGGGGAGTGTGAGGAGTATTAGGTGTGTAGGATTTTTGGGAGGTAAAATGGCTGAAGGAGTAAGAACGAAAGCTTTCTAGACCGATAATTAAGTAAGTGGCAGTATCTTGATGAAAAATAGCTAAAAGTAGTTGAATCCAAGCATCTATCTCTCCTAGGGGCAAATAATAAGAATTAGGAGGACTGGGGTTAATGCTGACAATGGCTTCTCTATCTTTTCGCCAAATTTGTTCTATTTGTTGACAGCTTGCGCCGAGAACAATTCCTTTGTTTTCAAGATTTTTGTAAAACTTACCTTTTGTAAGGGTATCATAATTAGTCTTATTTATGCAAGCTAAATTGAGATTTTTTTTGTCTTTTTTTTCTCTTTCGGGGGTTTCTAAAAGAACAATACCAGTGGCATGAAGATTCCAATTTATTTTAGACTCATAAGTTTGACTAAATATCTGAAATTTGATCGTTTTCTCATCCTGGGGCTTTAATATAAGCTGGATCTTGTAACTGTTTTCATCTGGAAACGTTAAGGCTTCAACAATGTTTAAATCTTGAATGTAACCCAGAGGCAAATCCCAAATTTCTTTAATGCCTTCTGCCACTATTTCAAGATAGAGAACCAAGTTCATTAAGGGTGTACCATTGATACAATGATCTTTAACTAAAGGCAAGCGATTAAGGTTGATTATTGATTGAAATTGTATGGCTTCTAAGGGAGAAGAAATACGGCGATCTAATAGAGGAGAATTGATGGTTTTATCTGGTTTTATTTTCCCCTGATTTTCGATGGTTATATTTTCACCATCTCTTGTCTGATTTTTGCCCCTACTATGCCAATACTTTTCTCGTTGAAAGGGATAATTTGGTAGGGAAATTTTTTGATAAGTTATTTCTTCAGACTGTTTACTTTTATAAATTTTATACCAATCAATATTTAAGCCTTGACTATATAAAGATTTTAGAGCTTCTAGAATCATGTGTTGATCGGACTGTTTGGGATGAAGAGAAGTCAACCAAACACTATTACCGATATCATCAAAACAACGTTTTCCCATTTTACTTAAAGTTGGGGTTGCTCCAATTTCTAAAAATAATTGAAAATCTTGACTTTCTAGAGTTTTTATGCTCTCAAAGAATTGTACTCCTTCCCTAACATGACGACACCAATACTCAGCATTAGCCATGTTTTTAGTCGTTTCTCCTAAATTAGAGACAATATCAATCTGAGGTTGATGATAAGTGATTTCCTGAGCAACTTCAAAAAAATCCTGAAGCATCGGTTCCATTAATGGAGAATGAAAAGCATGAGAAACCTTGAGATATTTAGTTTCAATTCCCTCATTTTCTAACTTAGTGACCATTTCCTTAACCGCTTCTTTTTCTCCAGAAATCACCACACTATTAGGACCATTAATAGCAGCAATAGCAACCTGATTATTCAACTGATTTATGATCGCTTTTACTTCTTTTTCAGATGCCAATACCGCTACCATCGAGCCATTTTGAGGTAAATCATTCATTAAACGACCCCGATAAGCAATCAATTTTAAAGCATCTTCTAAACTAAAGATTTTTGCCACACAAGCTGCGACATATTCTCCCACACTATGACCCATCATAATATCAGGTTCGATGCCCCAAGATTCCCAGAGTTTAACCAAGGCATATTCAAGGGAAAATAAAGCAGGTTGAGTATAAACTGTTTGTTCTAAAAGATTCTGATCTTTTCTTTCATATAAGACCTCTAATAAAGGTTGATCTAAATAAGACTTTAGAATACTATTACACTCATTTAATGCCTCTCGAAACACAGAATAATTTTCATAAAGTTCATAACCCATATTGATATATTGGGACCCTTGACCTGTAAATAAAAAGGCAATTTTAGGCTTGTTGCAAATCGGAACACTTTCATCTAACTCAAGAAAATCTCTTAATACTTGTTGTAGCTGTTCCTTACTTTGTCCCACCGCAGCCAGACGATAATTAAAATGATCTCGACCCACCGCAGCCGTAAAACATAAGTCATCTAAATTCAAATTAGGCTTATTATTTAAAAAGTCGTCATACTCTCTAGCTAAATCTTTCAACCCTTGACTATTTTTAGCCGATAAAGGTAAGAGAAAATAACCTCCTGCCTTCTGCCTGCTGCCTCCTGCCTTCTCACCATTCCACTCCTCAATAATAAGATGGGCATTCGTCCCACTAAACCCAAAGGAACTAATGCCGGCCATTCGTTTTTCACCCGCTTTCACGTCCCAAGATGTCAGTTGAGTGGGAATGTGAATAGGTAAGCCTTCAAGGAGAGGATTTAACTGTTTTAGGTGTAAATGAGGCGGTATCTGCTTATTTTTTAACCCTAACACCACTTTAATTAAACTAGCGACCCCTGCCGCCGCTTCTAAATGGCCAATATTGGTTTTGACAGACCCCAAGTTTAACGGGGTTTCTCTACTTTCTCCGCAGAAAACCTCTGTCAACGCCTTAGCTTCGATAGGGTCCCCTAGAGAGGTTCCTGTCCCGTGGGTTTCGATATAATGAACCTGAGAGGGGTTAACCTGGCCATCTTTGAGGGCAGCCCGAATGCAAGCTTGCTGGGCTTGGCCGTTGGGAACCGTTAAACCGCTACTGCGGCCATCTTGGTTCATAGCTGTTCCCCGAATAACCCCTAAAATATTGTCCCCGTTGGCTACTGCGTCGGAGAGTCGTTTTAATACTACCAGGCCGCAACCTTCTCCCCTTACGTAACCGTCGGCCGTTCCATCGAAGGTTTTACAATAACCATCAGGAGATAAGGCTTTCATTTTTGCAACAGAAACGAGGGTATTGGGGGATAACATCAAAAAACTGCCTCCAGTCATGGCAAGATCACATTCTTGCTTCCGTAAGCTTTGGCAAGCGAGATGAATAGCCACCAAAGAGGACGAACAAGCGGTGTCAACGACAAAAGACGGCCCCTGGAAACCGTAATAATGGGAAAGGCGACCGGCGGCAATACTTAAAGCGTTCCCTGTGGCGGTGTAAACGTCGATGTCATCGGGGTTTCCCCCAACGGTTGCGTGGCCATATTCATTAACACTAATGCCCAAAAAGACACCACTTTGACTCCCCATCAGGGTATGGGGGGCAATGGCCGCATTTTCTAAGGCTTCCCAACTGACTTCTAATAAGAGTCTTTGTTGCGGGTCCATCGGGTTTATTTCCCTAGGAGAGAGGCCAAAAAATGCCCCGTCAAACTCATCCACTTTATCAATAAAACCCCCTCGCTTACTGTAGCTTTTTCCTGGCGTATCGGGGTTATTATCGTAATATGCGTCCACATTCCAACGGTTTTCGGGAATATCGGTGATAGCATCTATTCCTTGACATAATGCTTCCCAAAACTCAGTCGGACGATTAATACCGCCAGGAAACCGACAGCCCATTCCCACAATAGCAATGGGTTCTCTTTGTGACCGTTCTATTTTCTCTAGTTTAGCCCGCATTTCTTTGACGGCTAAGGCTGCTTTTTGTAAGGGGGAAAGTTGGTTTAAATTATTATTTTTATTGTTCATTTTTTTTACTGTTTTTGTTAATTAATGGTTTTTAAATGGGTTTTTCTGTAGGGGTTGACCGCCGTCAATCCCTACGATTTTCCTATAATTTTATTAAATTCATTATCAATAAAGGCAGATAAATCTTCATCAGAAAGTTCCTCCAATTTTTGCCAAGAGTCTACATTGACTGATGATTCGGTTTGTTTATTATCTTTATTGGTTTCTTTTTCATCTTCAAACTGTTCTAAAAGATAGTTAGTAATAGCCTGAATATTGGGATAATCAAACGTTAAGGTATTAGGAAGCGATCGCCCTAAACGAGTTTGTAAACGATTTCTAAATTCTAAGGCCATTAATGAGTCCATTCCTAAGTCAAAAAAGCCTAATTGTGGGTCTAATTTTCTATCTAATGTTAACCCTAGAGAGAGGTTAACATCTTCTTGTATGGTTTCTATTAATCGCGCTTTTCTTTTCTTAGGAGATAAGGGGTTGAGTTCTTCCCATAAACTGACTTGAGGCTGTAAATCATGCTGATTAATTATATTAGATAATAGCCCAAAATTTTGATAAATGGGGAACTGTTGTAAAAAGGTTTTCCAATTCACAGGAAAAACCGTTACTTCGGTAACATTATTCTGTAGTAATTGTCCTAAACTATTTAATCCTTGTTTAATATTTAAAAATTCAACACCTGCGCTTTGCCATCTATTTTCACCTTTATTATCTAAACTAGCAGCCATACCTGTTTCTGCCCAAGGTCCCCAGTTGATGGTTAAGGCCGGTAATTCTTGATGACGACGATAACGAGATAAACTATCTACAAAAGCATTGGCTGCTGCATAATTTCCCTGTCCTGGTGAACCTAAAACAGAAGCAATAGAAGAAAAACAAACAAAAAAATCTAAGGATAAGTGGCGAGAATATTTATGTAAATTCCATGCCCCCAGAATTTTCGGAGAAAGGACTTTTTCAAACCGTTGCCAAGTTTGGTTACTTAATACCCCATCATCCAAACAGCCGGCTAAATGAACAATACCCCGTATATGGTCATTTTCCTGTAATAACTTAGCCACGGCCTCACTATCGCAAACATCCACTTGCTTAACCTCAATAGTGACTCCTTGCTGTTGTAACTCTGCTATAGCTTCTCTAGCTTCCGGTTTGGGTTGACTTCGACCAACTAAAATGAGGTGTTTTGCCCCATTTTTAACCATCCAAGCGGATAATTTTGATCCTAACCCTCCTAAACCTCCTGTTACTAGGTAGGAAGCATTTCTTTCCAGTAAGTGGGGGGGTGACAGGGTGACGGGGTGACAGGGTGAATATTCAAGCAAACGAGATACATAACGTTGTTGAGAGGTTAAAGCAACTTCTGAAGCAATTTCTGGATGTAATAGTTCTTCTCGTAAACTATTGATCATATTTTCAGTATTATCTGCCGAAATATCAATCAAACCGCCCCAAATATCAGGATATTCTAAGGCAATCACTCGACCTAACCCCCATACCGGTGTCTGAGACAGAGATAACCCCTCATAAGTCCCTTGAGTCACCACCCATAAACGAGGGTTAAAGGTAATCCTATTTAACCCTTGAACAAGATACAAAAGACTACCACAGTTGCGTAACTGATCGTTTTGTAGGGTTTGGGGGGTTAATGTGTCGGTGGGGGAACTATTGAGGTTCCAAAGATGAACAATGCGATCGCAACTCGGAATAGTCTCTAGTAACTGTTGCCAATGTTGGGGGTTATTAATGTCAATAGTCCATTGTTTCTCTGTGATACTTTGATATTCCCCACCAGGAAACACCAGATAACAATGATGTCCTTCTGTTTCTAACTGTTGCGCTATAGTAACAGCAACATTTTGATCATCGGCCAATAGTAACCAATGGCCAGGGGTTATTTGCTGAGGTTGAGGTTGTTTGGGTTGAGGTTGCCAAACCTGCTGATAAAAGGCGTTTTTAGGTAGGTTTAACTGGGTTTCACGGTTGGGGATAGTATCGAACCAATAAGACTGTTTTTGGAAGGGATAAGTGGGTAACTGAAGACGACGACGAGGATAGTCTTGATCAAACCCATCCCAGTCTATGGCCACACCGCAACGATATAACTCCCCTAAACTGTGTAACATTGTTTCCCAGTTGGACTGGTTTGATCGCAAGGATGGCAACCATACCCCCACATTTTCGGGTAAGCAACGGCGACCCATTCCTATTAAGGTGGGACTTGGACCAATCTCTAAAAAGATGTCATAGTTTTGTTTATTTAACGTTTGCATCCCTGTAAAAAAATGCACCGTTTGACGACAATTTTTAAGCCAATAATCAGGTTTAGTAACCTCTTGGCTTTGAATTCGTTTCCCTGTAACGGTAGAAACCATCGCAATATTGGGCAGAGAATAATCGATGGTTTGAGCAACTTTTTCAAACTCCTCTAACATCGGTTCAATTAAAGCAGAATGAAACCCTTGAGAAACGTTCAATAACCGAATTTCTATTCCCAAACTCCCTACCTTTTTAAATATTTCATCGACTGCTAAAGAGTCTCCTGTAATCACACAGCAACGAGGACCATTAACGGCTGCTATTTCTACATCAAACTTTTCGATAATCTCTTTAACCTCTTCTTGGGGCGCAAAAATAACTGCCATTTTCCCTTGTTGCGGTAGGGACTGCATCAATTTTCCCCTAGCAGCAATCAATTTTAAACCATCTTCTAAACTGAACACACCCGCCATACAAGCAGCCACATATTCCCCTACACTATGACCCATAACTACATCAGGATTAATGCCCCAAGATTGCCAGAGGTTAGCCAAAGCATATTCCAGGGAAAATAAAGCCGGTTGGGTATAAATTGTCTCATCTATCTCCCTCCTTTTATAAGGAGGGGCTAGGGGGGGATCATTTATTCCTTCATACAAAATATTAACTAAAGACTCATCTAAATAATTTTGTAAAATGCGATCGCATTCATTAATAATATTATGAAATAGGGGAGAGGTTTCGTATAACTCCCGTCCCATGTTGATATATTGAGAACCTTGTCCCGTAAATAAAAAGGCAATTTTTGAGGGTTTTTTGACCTTTTCTATGGACTCTGATAAGGTTTCTAACTGTTGATCTAATTCAGGAATACTAGAGGCAATAGCAAAACAACGATAGTCAAAATGCGATCGCCCTCTATTTGCGGTATAACAAAGATCAGCTAAGTTATTAGCAGGGGAAGCAGGGGAGATAGGGGAAGCAGGGGAAGCAGGGGAAGCAGGGGAAGCAGGGGAAGCAGGGGAAGCAGGGGAAGCAGGGGAAGCAGGGGAAGAGAGTTGGTCTTTGATGCTACCTGTATTCAAATCAAGACTATTGTGAGATTGTAGATGGGTGCGATATTTTTCAATTAAATCTTGTAAAGCGTTCTCAGCTTTGGCAGATAACCCTAAAATATGCAAAGGTCGTTCTTGAGAACTCCCCCTGTCTCCCCATCTCCTCGTCTCCTTGTCTCCTAACAAGGGACTTTCTTCGACAATAATATGGGCATTGGTTCCACTCATGCCAAATGAACTAATACCAGCCCGTCTCGGCGAGTTTTCTTGTCTTAAATAGTCCATTCTCTCCGTAGGAATGGTTAACGGTAAGATATCCCAAGAAATAGCCGAGTTAAGGGTTTTTAGATGCAAATGAGGGGGTAACGTTTCATGTTGCAGACTGAGGATAACCTTAATTAAACTAGCGATACCAGCGGCCGCTTCTAAGTGACCAATATTGGTCTTAACCGACCCCAACATTAAAGGGTTAGCTGCCGTTCTATGGCATCCATAAACATTGCTTAACGCCTCAACTTCAATGGGGTCCCCAAGGGGGGTTCCTGTCCCGTGAACCTCGATATAATTAACGTCATGAGGGTCTAACTGTCCGTTGGCTAAAGCGGCTTTGATGACCTGTTCTTGCGCCAACCCGTTCGGAACTGTTAAACCACTACTACTGCCGTCGTGGTTAATAGCAGTCCCGCGAATTAAACCAAAAATCTGATCTTGATCGGCGATCGCATCTTGGTATCGTTTTAACACCACCATACCGCAACCTTCACCCCTTCCGTAACCGTCGGCCCCAGCATCAAAGGTTTTACAACGGCCATCCTCTGATAAAGCTTGCATTTGCTTTAAGATATCGTACATTTGGGGGGCTAACATCAGTTGAACTCCCCCTGCTAAAGCGATAGAACATTCTCGGTTCCGCAAGCTTTGACAGGCCAAATGTACCGCCACCAGAGAGGAGGAACAAGCGGTGTCAATCGCTAAAGTGGGGCCCTGGAGTCCCAAATAATAGGCCAGTCGTCCGGCGGCCACACTGGGGGTGTTTCCCGTGAAAGCGTAAGCATCTAAGGTCTTATTTTTGCCTTGAGTTAGCTGTAATTGTAAGTAATCTGAAGAATTTATACCAATAAATACCCCTGTTTGACTATTTCTCAGCTTATTGGGGTCAATTCCTCCATATTCCAATGCTTCCCAACTGACTTCTAATAATAACCGTTGTTGTGGGTCTAAACAGTTGGCTTCACGGGGGGCAATGTTAAAGAAGGGGGCATCAAATTGATCGATAGCAGTGTTTAAAAAGCTGCCTATCTGCTCATTTTGACCTAATTTTAAGCGTGATTCTGATAGATATCCCGTCGCGTCTATTCCATCTTCTAATAATTGCCAAAAGCTTTCGGGATCATTGCTTCCCCCTGGAAAACGACACCCCATCCCCACAATAGCAATGGGGTCTGAGGCAATCTTTTCTTTTT
This sequence comes from Crocosphaera sp., assembly GCA_030065205.1. Classification (GTDB taxonomy): domain Bacteria; phylum Cyanobacteriota; class Cyanobacteriia; order Cyanobacteriales; family Microcystaceae; genus Crocosphaera. The sequence goes on along the minus strand of JASJDN010000012.1, from coordinate 7,573 downwards.
CTGTTAGTTTCTGTTGCATTTCTTCTAGGGCGAGAAATGCTTTTTTTAGAGGTGAAAGGTTGGCTAGTTTATTGTTCATCGTTTTATATTTTTTTATTGTTTTTTAGCGTAAAAATAAAACTATTTAGTTAATATTGTTTCTATTTTTTTTATCAGCATTTTTTCAACTTCTTCATCAGAATAAGACTGAATTTTTCTTGCTATTTCTTCTAACTTCGGTCTCCTGCCTCCTGCCCTTCCACCCTTGGGGGGATAAGGGGGGGTTTGTCTCCTGCCTTCTTTTTCCTTCCATTGATGATTTAATTGATCTAATAAATAACCTGCCAAAGCTTCAATATTAGGATAATTAAAAGCTAAACTGGTGGACATTGCAAACCCAAATGTTCTTTCTAAACGGTTTCTCAATTCAACCGCCATTAAAGAATCCATCCCCATCTGGAAAAACCCTACTTTTTTACCTGGTGCTTGAGATTTATCCAACCCTAAAACTATAGCAATTTGTTCTTGAATATAATCAACAATTAAAGACAATTGCTCATTCTTAAAACTATTTCTAAGCTGATTTATGAACTGAGACGAATCAACTTTTTGTCTATTTTTTAAAGAGAAAATTTTTTGTTTTTCTTTAATCTCAGATTGATTAGTCGATTTAGTAACTAAACCATCATTACCTTGAAAATATAAAGAAGGTCTTGAAACCTGAGAAACTCCTTCAAACCAATAATGCGATCGCTGCCAAGGATAGGTAGGAATAGAAATTCGATGACGTTGATAATCTTGATCAAAATGATGCCAATTAATCTTACATCCCGTAACAGATAATTGGGCTAAACTGTCTAACATTTGCTGCCAATCGCTTTTCCCAGGACGTAAACTTGATAAGAAATATGTTGAGGGATTTTTAGCTTCAATCATTCCTCGACTCATTCCTAATAAAATAGGTTTAGCTCCCACTTCTAAGAAAATGTCACAATTCTCTTCTAAGAGTGTCTCAACACTATCCTTAAAATTAACAGGAGAAATAATGTGATTAACCCAGTAATCTGCTGTGGCAATCTCTTCTACAATAGGTTGTCCCGTAACATTAGAAATAATTTTAATTTGAGGTAAATGATAACTAATCTCTTCAGCTATTTCTCTAAACCCTTCTAATATAGGCTGCATGAGAGGAGAATGGAAAGCATGGGAAACCGTTAATTTTTTACTTTTAATCTGTTGCTTTTCTAAACTTTCAAGAATATAATTAATCGTTTCTTTTTCCCCTGAAATGACTAAACTATTAGCTCCATTAATAGCTGCGATCGCTACTTTATTTTGATAATCTTTAATCATCGGTTCGATTTGTTCTAGCGTCCCTAAAACCGCTACCATCGAACCATTTTGAGGTAAACTTTGCATCAATTTTCCCCTCGCTGCAATCAACTTTAATCCATCTTCTAAACTAAAGACTTCTGCTAAACAAGCTGCTACATATTCCCCCACACTATGACCCATGACAACATCAGGTTTAACTCCCCAAAATTCCCATAATTTAGCCAAAGCATATTCAAGGGAAAATAAAGCCGGTTGGGTATAAATTGTCTGGTGTAAATGATTGTGATCTGTTCCCTCATATAAAACCTTAACCAAAGACTCATCTAAATAACTTTCTAAAATGCGATCGCATTCATCAATAATATCCCGAAAAATCGAACAAGTTTCGTATAATTCTCGCCCCATATTCAGGTATTGAGAACCTTGTCCCGTAAACAAAAAGGCAACACTAGGATCACTTTCCTCTGTTACTTCTCCTGTGAAACATCCGGCTATGGTTTCCCCTCTCATTAACCCCTGTAACTGTTGGGTTAACCCTTCCGTTGACTGAGACACCATCCCTAAACGATATTGAAACAGAGATCGCCCAGTATTCGCACTAAAACAGAGATCCCCTAACAATACATCCCCATGAGACTGTAAATAGGTGCAATAATCTTGGATCAAATGACCTAACCCCTTCTCCGTTTTGGCCGATAGGGTGAGAAGATGTAACGGACGTTCCTCGTTAATGTTCTCTTTGTCTTCTACAATAGAAACTTCCTCTACCACCACATGGCCATTGGTTCCCCCAAAACTAAAGGAACTGACCCCCGCAAGGCGTGATCCCTCTACTAACCAAGGTTCACAACTTGTAGGAATAGAAAAAGTGGTATTTTTTAAAGAAATATAAGGATTTAATTGCTTAAAATGCAAAATAGGAGGGATTTCTCTTTTTTGCAGACATAAAATCGTCTTAATTAACCCGGCCATTCCGGCGGCTGACTCTAAATGGCCAATATTGGTTTTCACCGATCCTAACCAGCAGGGTTGATCGGGGTTTCGTCCTTCCATCAACACTTTTTTTAAGGATCTCACCTCGATGGGATCGCCTAATGCAGTACCGGTTCCATGAGTCTCCACATAACTAATCTCAGAGGGGTTGACCCCTGCATTGGCCAATGCTTGACGAATCACTTTTTGTTGCGCTAACCCATTAGGGGCCGTTAACCCTTGACTTAACCCGTCTTGGTTGATGGCCGTCCCTCGGATAATACCGTGAATGCGATCGCCCTCTCTGATCGCATCTTCCAGACGTTTCAACACCACAACCCCACACCCTTCGCTACGGACATATCCATTGGCACTCGCGTCAAACGTCTTACACCGTCCATCCGGGGCCATCATTCTTGTCTTAGAAAAGGCGATGGTTTGTTCTGGGGTAATAATGAGGTTAACGGCCCCGGCAATGGCCAGATCGGACTCTTGCGCTTTTAAACTCTGACAGGCTAAATGTATCGCTACCAAAGAAGATGAACAGGCCGTATCTACGGTGAAACTCGGTCCCTGTAGGTTCAGTAAATAGGATAAACGGTTGGACGCGATCGCCCCAGATGTGCCGGTACTATAATAAGCATCGCAGCGATCGATCTGTTGATACAGCAAACGATGATAGTCTTGGTTGGTTAATCCCAGAAACACCCCAGTTTGACTCCCGCTTAGGGTTTCTGGAATAATACCTCCGTCTTCTAATGCTTCCCAGGCCACTTCTAACACCAGTCTTTGCTGCGGGTCAATATGTTGGCATTCGCGGGGAGAAATACCGAAAAAATTAGCATCAAATTGGTCAATATTGGACAAAAATCCACCCCATCGGCTGGTCATCCTCCCAGGACTATCCGGATCTTGATGATAATACTTTTCAATACTCCACCGTTGCGATGGCACTTCCGTAATGGCATCTTTACCTATTTTTAGCAGTTGCCAAAATTCTTCGGGATTTTTTGCCCCTGGAAAACGACAACCCATACCAATAACGGCAATATCTTGCCTCCGTTCACACCTGACCATATCACACCTCGATTATGTTAAGAATAGCGATGATTGTAACTTGGCTAAATAAAGTTAAATTTTGCTTCTTTTTCTAAGTATTCTGATAGCCCTTGTATAGTTGGATAATCATAAATAATGGTAGGCTCAATCTCTAAGTCTAACCATTGACCTAAACTATCAATCATGGTTGTCTGTGCCATAGAATCTAGTCCATAAAGGGCTAAAGGCTTTTTAATACTAATTGGTTGACTAGATTGATTAAGCTTTTCTGATACATACTTAATCAACCAGTTTTGTATATCTTTAGTTTGGATCTGACGATGGGATGTTGACATTTCAAAAGTTGGATTCAAAAAGAATTTTTAGGTAGCAAACCTATAGAGATTTTGCCTTATATCAGATGAGATATAAGCCAGTTTTCAGTTAATTTTGTCGATGTTAAAGATGAACGTTGATGCTCATAACCTTTAAGCTATTTATAAAGGTTTAAAGCCATATTCTGGCTCTTTACTTTGTTTTATGATTCATAGACTGACTGGATGAGCTTAATGAAAAGACTTTTCAATAGTCTGTGAAGTATCCTAAAACAATTTTTGAGAATCGTCAAGAACCAAATGAGAATATTAATCAATTATTTTTTTGCTTCTCAAGACACTCAATGCCAAAACCCAGAATATATAAGCTTTTTAGCCGTTCTGGATCAAAAAATCTATAATTTTGCTCAAAACTCAACTGACAATATCAATATAATTTGCTAGAGTCATATCTAGTAATTTTGCAAGAAAGAGCAATAATTTCTTGCTAGTGTCATCCTTTACCCTAAGCAGAGGTCACAATCTTCTGATGCCAAATCCGATTGTCAAAACCTCTTTATAGTTTTGCTCTCCATCCTCCCACACTCCTCAACTGGCCTTTATTAAAAAATATTATTAATAATTTCAATTCTCAAAAGTGACTAGAGACTTAAGTGACAGCTAAGTGCTTAAACAAAATTAATTGCACGGTGGGCAATGCCCAGTAAAAAGCTAAAATTCTTATCCAGAGCTAACTTTGGACATTTCCCACCCTACAGTTTTTGTGTAATTAATTTTGTGTGTTTACTTAACTCCACTACATAATCTTTATCAACTGTTCCTAAGAAAGATGATTAATCACAAAAATCCTTGGCTTTATTTTCCTAACCCGAATAAGAATGCACTCATTAGACTCTTTTGTTTTCCCTATGCCGGCGGAGGAACGAGAATCTTTAAAAACTGGACTGATCATCTATCAGATACCATTGAAATTGCTGCCATTAGACTACCGGGAAGAGAAGGAAGATTATCAGAAAAGCCCTTTACCAAAATGAGTGATCTCGTGGAAAATATGACCCCCAATTTATTGCCTTATCTAGATAAACCCTTTGCTTTTTTTGGCCATAGTATGGGGGCATTAATTAGCTTTGAAGTCGCTCATCAATTACTGAAAAACTATGGTATACAGCCATGTCACCTGTTTGCGTCTGGTCATCCTGCGCCTCAACTCCCCGATCTTGATCCCCCTATTCATCAATTACCAGAGTCTGATTTTATCAGAGAAATTAATCAACTTAATGGAACACCACAAGAAGTTTTACAAGATCAAGAATTGATGAAGCTTTTAATTCCTATTTTAAGGGCAGATTTTAGCATTTTAGAAACCTATAATTATACTAGAAAACAGCCTTTAAACTGTCCTATTACCGTTTTTGGAGGATTAGATGATCCAGAAGCTAATGAAACTGAATTGAGAGCCTGGTATCAGCAAACCAATAAATCATTTGAACAATATATGTTTCCGGGAGATCACTTCTTTATACATTCAGCTAGCTCAGAAATCTTTCCTATTATTGGGACTTTAGCTAGAAAAGTTCAAGCACGACGTTGATCTAACCACTGCTGCAAAATAATAGTTGCTGCTAAACGATCAACTAAACCTTTATTATGGCGAGAATACTTTTTTTGAGCTTTTAACTTAGTTTCTGCTTCGACAGAGGTGAGTCGCTCGTCGATGTACTCTATGGGCAATTCTAGGGCTTTTGAGATACGTTTAGCAAATTTCTGCACTTGTTTTGCTTGAAAACCAATACTTCCGTCCATTGTATAGGGAAGACCGATCACTAATAATTGTACCTCTCGTTCTGTGACCAATGCCTGCAATTGTTGTACATCTTGGAGGAATGATCGACGTTCGATGGTAGTTAACCCTGTCGCAATTAACCCTGTCCCGTCGCATCCTGCTACCCCAATGCGTTTTTTACCCACATCTAACCCTAGGGCAGAAATTCGCTGCATAATCCTTTAATGGTAACACAATTTCACCCTTATTTTAGGGTTAATCGAGTTAGTAATCAATAGGGTACCATTTTCTTTAGGTGGATAGGTTAACTCATTTTTTGTTGAATTAATTGTTGACAGTCTTCTACCGATGCTCGTTTTTCCATCAATTTAACTAAGGCTTCATAAGCGTTTTGATGACGAAGCAGTAAATTTTTTGCCTGTAATAATGCCCAACTTTCTTTTTGTTGATAAAGATCAGGACGAAGTCCTAAAATTCGCATAATTTCCCGTAAATTTTGTTTATCTTCTTCTCCTCCTTCAACATTGTCATAGATGATTCTTTCTGCTGCAATACCGGCCATTAAAACGGTGAAGGTTCGCTCAAGAATTAAAGGATTTTTACTGATTTTTTCTTCATCAGATAAAAGACTAAAATCAAATTGTACCCCTCCTATTCCTGCTTTTTCTCCTTTCCTAAAGGTTTCCCAAGCAGTTAGCGTATAACCCGTTACAGGAATCCCTAAACAATAAGCTGCTAAAAAATGCCCGGCTTCATGATGAATAATACGCTGACGCTGTTGAGAAGGAGTAAATAAATCCAAAAATAAAGTTAATCCCTTCCCTTCCCAACTGAAACTGTCAAGGGTTGCTAGTCCCAAAATAGCAAATGTGGTGCCTGCAGGGATAAATGGTGATATATTTAAGACAGGACTTAATAATGCCGATAGAGTCATGGCAAAAACGGCGATCGCTACTAAGTTTAAAGAGGTTTGTTGCATAACACAAAAAAAAGATTTTGCTTGATTTTTTTAACTTAACTTTACAATGTGTTCAATATTCTAACAAATTCTTAACCCCAGTTACAAGGTTAATGATTAACATTTATTGTTTTTTGTGTGCAATAAAGTGTATTATTTCGGTTGATAAAATTTTATCAACTTGAGTAATCAGTGAATATAACTATTATCTGTATTTATACCCTAATTTTTTTCAAGGAATAGTAAAATTCTTACAAAAAATGTAGGTTATACGGACTATTTCTTATAAAAAATCAGCATATTCTCAATTATCTTTTCAATTAATTTTAAATACAATTAAAGATGTATGTAATTAACAGATTTTCTTTTTTTTAGGAATTAAAGGTTTAAAATCATGATAAGTTTTCAACTCGATCAATTTACGGGATCAGATGCAAAAGTGCTGATCACCTTAGAGGAATTAGCCAACGGTGAAATCGAATTAACTGTTGATGTTGAAGATGGAATCCTGGCAGATATTCGGGGAATCTTTTTCAATATTGGTGATGAATCACTGATTGATGGCTTAACTGTTAAGGGAGAAGATGTTACCAACACCAATTCAGGAGAAATAGGAATTGCTGACGAAGTCGATAGGGTAGGAAATGCAGTTATTCGACCTGCCTCCTATGATTATGGTGTTGAAATTGGAACAAGTGGAATAGGATTTGATGATATTAGTTTAACCAGTTTTATTATTTCCCATGTTGATCAAGCATTAGGTTTAGAAGACTTTATTGGGGAAGAATTTGGGGTTCGTTTAACCAGTGTTGGTGATGATAGAGAAGGTAGCAGTAAATTAACCCGTATTTTGGAAATTGCGCCGGATGAAAACACCGTAAAAGAAGACAGTCAACCCAATCCCATTACAGGAAATGTTCTCTTAAATGACTCTGACAGTAACACTAACAATTTATTTGTAGTTTCTGTCAATGGTGAGAGTACCTTTGTCGGAAAAGAAATCAAAGGAGAGTATGGTTTTCTCCTACTGAATGCTGATGGAAGTTATAGTTATACCCTGGATAATAATAATCCTGATGTAGATGGGTTAGATGATGGGGAAACGCTAAGTGAAGTGTTTCGATACACCAATAGTGATGGGGATTTAACTGCGTCTGCACCCCTTACTATTAC
>JASJDN010000011.1 GCA_030065205.1 Crocosphaera sp. | reverse complement strand
TGAGAGACTTAGCCGAAGCTAATAGGGTTTGTTGGTTAGCTTAGTTTCGACCCCTGACCATTTTCGCTATTTTTAGTAGGTACTAGGCGGTTGTGTCCCTGTATTGCAACAGTGCCTTTATATTTATTATAGCTTAATTCTTTTTGTTAATGGACGCGCGAGCGGTTTATATTTTGGTCGCCATTCATCCCTAACTTTTAGAAGATTAGGGTATTAGCCGCGACATCAGGATAAGATTAGGTAACACTCAAACCCAGTCTAACCCTTAATTTTATTGGTATTCCGTCAACCCACTATTTTACTGGTGTGGGAATTGTCAGGAACTTATGATGGTTAAAATAATTCAAAAAAAAAGAAACCCAGGCGGGGATTCAGTTATTATTATGGATTTGGCGGCTCAACGCATGGTGTTTATTCACTGTTCCCTTTTGAATTTGAACAGAATCTTCACTCGTTCTATTATGTCTAGTTTAGTATTATTTTTCGGCATTCTTCATGGATGTAGTTTGGTTCCTAATTTCTCCCCTACTCCATCGCCGCCACCCTCTAATTTTACGGATGAAGAGGTTACAAATTATGCTCAAACGGTGTTAAAAATTGAAGATCAACGGCGAATAGCCTATGAAGAAATTGAAGCGATTATAGATGATCAACCGCCAGAAATTGCTTGCGATCAACCAGAAAGCATCAAACAACTCCCTAATAATGCTCAAGAGATTGCTGTTGAATTCTGTAATCAATCGAAAGCAATCGCTCAAGATAGTGGCTTATCTTCTAATCAGTTTAATGCGATAACTGAGAACGCACAAAAAGATGCAACTCTGAAAACAAGAATCCAAAATGCGATGATTCGTATTAGAAAGCCATAAGTTTTATCTGTTTAATTTCATGAATTACAATATAACTAGATAAATTAATTGGTCAATACCATTAAAGATTATGTTTCAGTTTATTTTAACTTGGATTCTGACGGCGTTATCTTTACTCATAACTGCTTATTTAATTCCAGGTATTACGATTGACGGGTTTACAGTGGCTGCGATCGCTACTTTGGTAATGGGTTTAATTAATGCGGTTGTTCGGCCTCTTTTACTTCTATTTACTTTGCCTTTAACGGTTCTTACTCTGGGTTTGTTTCTCTTTGTTATCAACGCCATTTCTTTTTCTTTAGTATCTTATTTTACCCCAGGATTTACGATTAATAGTTTCTGGGATGCTTTATTTGGTTCTATTATCTTGTCCATTGTTTCTAGTGTTTTCAGCAACATTTTTGAAGCAGGATAATATTTAATATTATAGTGATTCTTCTCATTTGTGAGACTGGTTTAACCAATTCTTGGCGAGAAATCCCCGATTGAGGAACGAAAATCGAGGGGGTGCTACGCAGAGCCTTCGGCAAGATAGCCAAGCCAGCACTTTTGTGATATACTATCGAGTGGTTGCGACCCACCCGAACTTTGGATTGACAGACAGCCTAACATCAAAGCAAAGTAGCAATACTTTCGGCGCAGAAACATTGTCAGATCGGGAAAAGAAATTACTGAAGAATCAAAAAGTCGGCAGCAATAGCGTAAGTCCAAACAGTGATTTGTCGAAGAACAATTTATACTCCTTGGGACACAGGGAGTCTGCCTCGGTGCAGTGAAAACTGTACGACAGTTAGTACCACTTTTGTGAGTAAAACCTGCGGAGGGAACGTAAGACCAAAACAAAACTTGTGAAAGTGGAGGCTGAACCCGTTGAAAGAGGAAGCCCCGTATGAAGCGTAGCGAAATACGTGGGTATGTCACAAGAAAATACAATCATCGAATTAGACCGTAGGGTGGGCAAACCAGAGATTTATGTAAACTATTCATAAAGTAGAAAACTTTGCCCACCCGGCAAATCTCAATTATGTTTATTTCAGGTGTACCTTACTATCCAAGATATTACTTTTTGAAATAAAATCATTTTTTTGGAGAATTTTTAATAAATTAACATCATTTTCCAATAAACAAGCATGACCACTTTTGGGTAAAATAGTCAAGCGACTATTGGGAAAACAATCAACTAATTCTTTCGCTTCTTCAACGGAGGGTAATAATTTATCTTCTTGACTCGCTAATAGTAATATGGGTTTTTTAAACTGTCTTAAGTTATCAGGGTTAATTTCAAAATCTCGTAGTAAAGAAAGTCGCCAACTAACCACCTCTTGGGGAAGAGATTGCATAGCAGCTAATAACGCTTGACTGTCCCTATTTTTCATGCGATCTAAGGAACCTAAAAACGATAAAAGAATCACCGTAGATCCTTTGTAAACAAAGTCAGGAACCCATCGATTTAATTCAACTCCCAACTTTAAAAAAGGTCGTTTATTAAAAGACGACGCTGGATTAATTAAAATGATTTTTTCCATTAATTCAGGGATAGCTAAAGCAACTTTTAGGGCCAAACAACCCCCAAAGGATTCCCCACATAAATAAACAGAAGAATGAGGATAAGACTCTAATTCTTTTTTGATCAAAGTAACTGTATTCTCTACTAAAGTTGACCAATCACTTTGATCATTAGATGGGATAGATAAACAGCGAATAGAAAAAAAATCCTTTAATTTTTCTCCTTGTCGATGAAATAATTTTCCGGTTCCATCCATACCTGGAAAATAAATCAATAAAGGATTAAAAGATTTAGCAGAAAAAGGAGACAGTAACCTCATAGTTATTAATAAATGGATGAAAGTAATGGTTGTTGATAAAGACGATCTTCAGTAGAGATCGCCCCTTGATGATCCACCCAAACTAAAGAAATATTAGTAACTTGATTATTTTCTAAAGAAACTAGGGAAAAATTTCGTAATTTTTGACCTTCTTTTTCAACAATACGGGGGACACAAGCCGCGTTCAAATAAACCGTTCCCTGTTCATTTTTAACTACTCTTGTTCGTAGTTGGGAACGGGTATGACGAAGACGATGGTGCATATGACCAAAGGTTACTAAAGGAATATTTTTTCCTAAATTATAAGTCTGTTCAATGGCTTCGGCAAAGTCAGGATCACCATGATCACCCCCTAACGGTTGCCAATCTTTTCCACAGATCGCTTCAGGATGTTCTCCTAAACCAGCCGGACCATTATGACCTAAGAACAGGATATTTTTTTCGCTGGTTTCTTGCACAGCTTTCATTATTTTTTCGGTGGATTGTGTAAAATTAGTTACTTGATAGCGATCGCGTAAAAAGCTTTTATTTTTCCATTCGGGCCCTCCCCAACTATAGGGACGACTCCCCACCACAGAGAGATTAAACTGAGGAAAATCTAATTTACCATAACCGATATGAAGATCCCCTAAAATATCGAGTTGATCTTGCAACCAATCTTCGTGACGGCGATCGTAAGGACATTGTTTTCTTCCCCAAGCAGAAGCGGTGTACCAAGCATCATGATTGCCCATAATCACCGCTTTTGGCATAGATAACTGGCTAATTTTGCGAACAACGGGAACAGATTCGTTGCCAAAATCTCCCACAAATAAAATCAGATCAAGGTTTAACTGTTCTAAGGCATCATTATCAGCCTCTTCCCATTGATCGTGAACATCTCCTACAACAGCAATGGTGATGGCTTGTTTTTCATCAATATTCATACTAAATTTACTAAACTATTTTTGTCTCATCTTATCGGATAAACGGATTTTAATCTTGACTTAATTAAAAATTCTCCGTTTCTGAACGAGGGTTAACCGAACCAGGCGGGTTGAGAAAGAGGTTTCCGGCTGCATCGTTAGGATAGATACAATCAATGCTAGGTTGACTGTCCAAAGAACCCACAAACCCAAAGGTATTCATGCGATTTCGACAATCCCTCGCTTGTTCTGAGGTAATTAGTCGCTTTTGCTCCAATAAATTCATGTTAGAACGACGGAGGACGCAACCGGGCTGCATTTGGGGTTGTGTCACAAACACGCTAAAGGGGTTTAAGGTAATAAAAACCCGCATATCGGTAACAATGGCACTCGCTCCGTATTGAACACAAAGTTCTGCATTAGGCGCACTTTTATCAATAACTTCTCGTGAGGCTACATTTTGGGGGTCAAAACTAGCGTTGGAACTGACTCCGATCCCTACTCCGATCCCTAAGACGAAAATGCCACCAAACAGGGCGATGGTTCCGTAATTGATATTTGAACCAGGGGAGGGTGATGAAGGGTAAGGAGAAGGGTTAGAACGGCGATCGGAGTAACGAGGGGGAGGTCTACGGGCCATAAAATTTGCTCTAACACTAATTTGTTATTCTTCTAGTTTACTTTTTTTTCTACAACTCAGGGTAACAAAGGGGGGAAAACTGGCAAAAACTTTAGTGCTTAAGATAGTATGGTTTAAGCTTTCAATCTAATCATTATGAAAAAGCGTATTATCAAATTCATGACAATTTTTTTTCTAGTTATTGGAGTCATTATTGGCTGGAATAAGATAACAGAAATGCCTCCCCATCAACCTCAAACTTCTCAAAATATTCGAGGGGTTTGGATGACTCATGTCGGTAATGCTTTTTATGCCTATACGGGTCAACTTGATGATGTTTTTCACCAACTTTCTCGACTCAATTTTAATCGAGTTTATGTTGGGGTTTATAACGATGGCGTTAGTTATTCGACTAAGGTTAGTTTTCGTAACCATTTAACCAGTTTATCTTTGATCAATCCTTTAAATCAAGCCATTAAACAAGGGCAACGACAAGGATTAAAAATTTATGCTTGGTACGAATATGGATTAATGCTTAATCCTACCGATCCCATTGCTAAACGTCATCCTGATTGGTTATTAGGTCAAGGTAAAGTGGTTAATAATTTTGTTTGGCTTGATCCTCAAAATTCAGAAGTGCAAAAGCATTTTATTCAATTATTTACGGAAGTGGCTTATCTTTATCCCGATTTATTTGGGATTCAATTAGATGATCATTGGTCAGTTCCTAGAGAATTTGGAAATTATGCCGAAAGTTTGACAACATTAACTCAAAAAATTTCACAAACTATTAAGAAAATTCATCCTAATTGGATTATTTCTTTGTCTCCCAATCCCCCTCAATTTGCTTATAGTAAGTATTCTCAAGATTGGTTAAACTGGGTTCGTCAAGGTTATATTAATGAAGTGATTGTTCAAGTTTACCGTCCCACTTCTGATAGGGTTAGGGAAACGTTATCTAGTTCTGGATTAAGAGAAGCAAGTCGTTATGTTCCTGTTGCTGCTGGTCTTTTTACAGGATTTGTTAAAAAAAATGTCTGGCAATTACAATCTCTCGCTGAAATTAAAAAGCAGATAGACGTTATTAAAAATTGGGATTATGGATATTGTTTATTTACCTATGAATATACATTTAGTTTTATGCGACCGGCTTTTACAAACACGAAAGAATCATTTTTTAATTAAACTGTAAGGATATATTGAATGAGACAGAGCAAAATAAGCGATCGCTAATATAATCGTTTAATCAATAAGCCTTGTTGCTTTTCTAATCAGAAGTCAGAAAAAAACTTCTGATTTCTGTTCGCTAGAGCCGGAACTTCGTTAAGGAACTTCTGACTTCATTATTCATCCTCATCAGTCGGGTTATTCACTTCCTCTTTAAAACCTCGTAAAGTTTTTCCCAAAGAAGAACCTAATTCGGGGATTTTTTTAGGACCAAAAATTAATAAAGCAACAATCAGAATAATAGCAACTTCAGGCCATCCTAATCCAAACATAGATATCTCCAAAAGTTAAGTTATGTCTGCATTGCGACATTGGGGTACAGTCTCAGTATATCCTGAGAATATTGTCTTTTGTTGCATCTCTTACTTACCTATGACTACTGTAACAACCTCGCCCACTACTTTACCCCTACACCCCTTAATTCGTGAGTTAGCTGAGGTTATTATCTCTCATTGGCAAAAATATCTGGAATTAAGTCCCTACGAGTTACCCGATGGTTTAGGCTATGTAGAAGGGAAATTAGAAGGGGAAAGACTGGTGATTGAAAACCGTTGCTATCAATCCCCCCAATTTCGTAAAATGCACTTAGAATTAGCTAAAGTAGGACAGGGACTAGATATTCTTCATTGTGTTATGTTTCCCAATCCTGACTATGCTTTACCCATGTTTGGTTGTGATATTGTGGCCGGAAAAAATGGCGTTAGTGCAGCGATCGCAGATTTATCTCCAGCTAACCCGGAACTAACCCTGTCTAATCATTATAATCAGGCGTTATCCCAACTAGAAACCCCTAACTTTTGTGATCAACGGGACTTACCGGAATGGGGTGATATTTTCTCAGATTATTGTTTATTTATTCGTCCCCATACCCCAGAAGAAGAAAAGCTTTTTCTCAAGCGAGTGGGAGACTTTTTAAAGGTCCATTGTCAACAAGCAAACCAGTCTCAACCGGGTTCGACGCAACAACGAGAGTTTAACCTACAAGGCCAAGAATATTACTGTCGTAAGCAACAACAGAACGATAAAACCCGTCGTGTTTTGGAGAAAGCCTTTGGGCAAGCTTGGGCTGATAAATACATGACTCAGGTGTTATTTGATATCCCTAACCATTAACTTTAAAATTTTAGAGTTTAGAATGTAGAATCTAAAATTAGTTTTACATTCTTGATTTTTTTTATTGTTCACTGATTTTAGGAAATAGTTGATAATGAATGAAAAGGCAAAATTACTAGAAACTATTGCAGGGAAAAATAGAGGGTTATTAGCAACAGAGATGGATCGAGTGAGGGTATTATCGGCCATTGAACAACTTGAAGATCATAACCCGAACCCTTCACCGATCAAAACCCCTGAATTATTAGAGGGAAATTGGCGATTATTATATACAACCAGTAAGGGAATTTTGGGATTAGATCGTTTTCCTGTATTACAATTGGGTCAAATTTATCAATGTATTCGTACTGAAGAAGCGAAACTATACAACATTGCAGAAATTATTGGGGTTCCTTTTTTAGAAGGGATTGTCAGTGTCGCAGCCACCTTTGAAGCCACATCAGATGAAAGAGTTCAAGTTAAATTTGAACGCTATATTGCAGGATTACAAAAGGTTTTAGGTTATAAATCTCCCAATAAATTAATTAAGGACTTGGAAACAGGGAAAAAGTTTTTTCCTCTAGATTTTAGTATGGAAAGTCGGGATCAACAAGGATGGCTAGAAATTACTTATATCGATGATGATTTACGCATTGGTAGAGGTAATGAAGGTAGTGTTTTTGTGTTAGCCAAAGAAAAATAATCAGGTGATTTTTGATTAATTAGAGAAAAAATATGAGAAAATAAGAAATAAGGTGAGCAATGCTCACCAGACAATAATCAGAATAAATTAGCTAGGAATTACTTCTTCTTGGCTAATTTTCTTTTGAAACTTACACCAAAACTAATCGCAGCACCTGCTCCGAGAATGGTCAAAGGTTCAGGAACCGCTTGCACTTGTCCACGAATAGCACCGCCTTGAAGTCCGAAAGTGTGAATATTCCAATAAAGGGATGTATCTTGTCCAGGAGACGTTGCTAATAATTCGGATACAATATCATCAAAACTATCGAAACTAACAGAACTATTCATAACAGGCGTAAATTCATTTTCTGTTAGTAAGCCTGAGATCATTGTCGTTCCTCCCACGGTACTAATCATGAGATCATTATCAATATCAGAAGCAAGATCACCAGTGCTTGGATCAATGCTTCTGATGTTGAAAGGAAGTAATCCATTTTCACCACGAGGAGCGCCTGCGTGTAAATGTAGCCTAATTACATCAGTTAGGTCATCGTCAGTAAGTGCTGTTTCTGGTGGGGTGATCAGTGACGTAAAGTCTAAGTCTCCATTTTCGGTTACTGTCAGTTTATATTGTAATGAATACTCACCAGTCAAATCATCTTGTAATAGGTTCAAGATAGCCGTACCCGTTGCTTCTGAATCAGACTCATCTACTTCTTGACCCGCTTCAAGGGTAGAGGTAAAGCTTTTGACCAAAGAAGACGCTTCAGCAACAGTAGCAAAACTGAAACTAGATAATACGGTTAATACACCAATTAATGTTTTGTTCATGACCAAACTTTTCGATAGATAATAAACAACACTTTCTAATATATCTAATAATTTCTTGAGATGCGTGGCATAATGTAAACGCAATGTATAACTTGACGTATAACTTTGCATCATTACTAAAAAGAACAATATTCTTCCCAGTGATTAAGTTTTCCAGGGGCTTGATTCTGTTCCCAAAAACCTACTCAATCTTATCTAAAATTACTCACATTATTAGCTCTCATTAATAAGTAAGTAGGTTATTTTTCTTAACCCCCTGATATGATACAATTAAACTTAACAGTTTTGGTCATTATCTCAAAAATGCCATGTTGTTAGGCTTCAAAACTCAACTTAAATTAAATCAAACCCAAGGTCAACAACTGGCTCGTCATGCAGGAGTCGCTCGTCATGCTTATAATTGGGGAAATGGTTTATGTTTGGCTATTTTAGACCATAATAAGAGTTGTTCAGACTCAGAAAAAATCAAATTTCCCACAGCTATTGATTTACACAAATGGTTAAATAAATTAGTTAAACCGCAAAATGAATGGTATTACGAAGTTTCAAAATGCGCTCCGCAGTTTGCCCTGAGACATTTGGCAGTTGCTTGGCGTGATTGCTTTAGCAAAAAGAAAAAAAGACCAAAATTTAAAAAGAAAGGGAGACATGATAGCTTTACTTTAGATGGAACGATTCGCATTTTATCTTCTCATTTAATCCAAGTTCCCGTTATAGGAAAATTGAAAACTTATGAGAGATTGCCTACTATCCATAAACCTAAAAATGTCACCATTAGTAGAGAGGCAGACCGTTGGTTTATTTCCTTTAAAATAGAGGTAGAGCCTCAAGCAACTCAGAAGACCTTAGAGGTAGTCGGGGTAGATTTGGGAGTAAAAACCTTAGCCACCTTATCTACAGGAAAAAATTTTAAAGGAATATACTCTTACAGAAAGCTGTCAGCTAAATTAGCTAAACTTCAAAGAGAATTAAGTAGAAAGGTGGGGGGTTCATCTAACTACCAAAAAGCTAAGCTGAAAGTTCAAAAACTCCATAGAAGAATCGCCAATCTCAGAAAAGATACATTACATAAATTGACATCACATTTAAGCAAAAACCACGCAGTCAATGTGATAGAAGATTTGAATGTATCAGGGATGTTAGCTAATCATAAATTAGCGAAAGCTATAGCAGATATGGGGTTTTATGAGTTCAGAAGACAGTTAGAATACAAAAGTCAATTATATGGCTCAAAACTCATCATAGTAGATAGGTTTTATCCTTCATCGAAAACTTGTTCTAACTGTGGAGAAAAAAAAGACTCATTACTCTTATCTGAAAGAGTGTTTTGTTGCGAGAAATGTCATTATCAAATAGATAGAGATTTAAACGCAGCCAAAAATCTCAAAAAACTAGGTCAAGCTATGGCCGAAGTTACGCCTGTGGACAGGTTAGAGCCGACTCCCTTGGCTGAAGCAGGAAGTAAAATAGACTCAAATCATCTTACCATCAGACTTTAAGCGTGATGAGTAGATTTGAGTAAGTTTTATATAGCGGTTAAACTATTATTGCACTTTGAGGAGATTGCATAAGCTGAAGTTTGTGTCACAGCAATACTTAATTATTGTATGCTACAAAGCTCTCGGTCATTACTAGATAAGTAATACAAACACCCAATTGAAAACTACTATGAACTCCCTGTGCGTTTGTCTTCGATTTCAAGATAAACTACAGTATGATATAAGATTGTTGTTGATATCATCATGAGCGTAGTAAGCCAAGTTATTCTAAAAGCAGACGACGAACTCCGATATCCTAGTAGTGGGGAACTCAAGGGTATCCAAGCATTTCTGAGTACCGGGGAACAGCGTGTACGCATTGCTGAAACCCTTGCCGAAAACGAGAAAAAAATCGTTGACCAAGCTCAGAAAAAATTGTTTCAAAAACGACCTGATTTCCGCTCTCCTGGCGGTAACGCTTATGGGCAAAAGCAGTATAACCAGTGTTTACGGGATTATGGCTGGTATTTGCGTTTAGTCACCTACGGGGTATTATCCGGAAGCAAAGAGCCAATCGAAAAAATTGGCTTGATTGGGGTTAAAGAAATGTATAACTCCCTGAATGTTCCTGTTCCTGGGATGGTGGAGGCCATTCGTTGTCTCAAGGAAGCAGCCTTAGGATTGTTGAATAATGAGGATGCAGCCGAAACGGCTCCCTATTTTGACTATATGATTCAGGCCATGTCCTAAACGTCTATCCCCAAAACTAAACTACAGCACTATGCACTAGGAAATAGGCAACGGGTAACTCTCCAAAAGTTTCCAAATTTAGCAATGTCTTGATTCTAATGTGTGGTGCTGTGGACTTGAAAGACACGAGTTTATCGTGTCTTTTTTGATTGAAAGAAAAACCTAAATTTTGCTCATACCCAAAGGGAGATCGTTACAATGAAGCTATGGCACAGTTGATTCGGTTTCCTTTTTTTTGTTTAACTATTGTTGTCCTCACTTACGGTATTTTTGGTTGGTATGTGGGATATTCTGCTACAGCTTGGACCCATTGGTTAGCTAACCAAGGAGAAACCTGGGGATGGTTTCTAGAAGACCAGACAATTTTTTTGATGCTTCATGTTTTAGCAGGAGCGGTGGTTCTACTTATTACCGCTAGTTTAGCGGCTCCTGTTGCTATTATCACGATTGTTTTTGGTAGTAGCTTTCAGTCAGATAATAAAGCGATTGTTGCAGTTTTGTTGTGGTCTTTTATTATTGTTATCATGCTTCGTTGGATTGGTTATTTTGCTCACTTTTTTGTGTTACTGTGTGCTGCTATTTTAGCGAAGTTGGAACTGCAAAAACTAGGGTATCCTCAATGGCAAGTGATGTCTTTGTTAATCACCATCTGTTTAGGTGGGTTTGCTTTAGGATTATTGGGTTATTATCAGTTGCGATAACAGGTTCATCATTGATAGTGAGTCACGTCTGCTTCTTGCCGAAGAGCGCGGGTTTGTTCTAAAATATTTTCGATATTTTCTTGGGATAGATTTTGAACATAGTTAATTTTGATTTCTTCTAATAAATCATTCAGCAACGATTCAATTTGCTCAATACTTTGTTCTGCTTGTAATTCACTTCCCAAAGAGTGACTGAATTTCTCAACTAATTTTTCTAATAGTCGATCAAATTCTGGGTCTTCTATTAATAATCCTTGTAGTCCGACCGATACCCCTTGATACAGTTGAGACACTAATCTTTCTGTTAATTGATGCTGCATTACTTTCATCCCTGGGACGTTTTCTAAACCTTGATAAGCAGGGGTTTGAGTTAATGCTTTATCTACGTTATATCGTAAAAATTCTTCCGCTTCAGGACGAATTTCAGGGATAACTTTATTAATGACTAAATTGGCCATGAGTTTCACTAACTCGGAGGTTTCATCCACATCGTTAATATCAATATATGGATTGGCATTTTGTTGAACTAAAATATTACGAACGGTGCCATCTTTAATAGTTCCTTGAATTTGATTAACAACCTGAATAATTACCACTTCGGTAATATCTTGAGCAATTCCTGCCACAAATCCTTGACTGGCTTGTTTCTTAATCGCTTTAAGATTGATTAAATTTGCTTGATCTAAACGGATGGTTAAGGGAATAATTCTTAAGAAACGAAATAGAGGTATAAGTAAGAAAATATCATACCAACGCCATAACATTGCATCAAACCAACTTACTCCTGTATGACGACGACTAATCAACCATGTTCTTGCTAAAAATTCAGCTAAGAAAAGTAAAAAGAAAGGGGTATCGAGTAAGCCAAAGTTATCAACAGGATCACCACTTTCTCCTACAGGACGATAATAGTTAGTTGCGATTAAAGGTTCAATTTGTTCATCGAAAAAATTAAGCTGATTTCGCCAGCCATTTTCCTGAAAATTTTCAACACTCCAAAAGGTTTGAAATGCTTCTGTCGCTGAACTTTCTTCTGTTCCAAAAACCTGTTGTCGCATCTTATTTTTAATGCGTTCTAATGTTCCTGTTTTATTGGCAATTTGAAACGGATTTTGTTCAAGCATCTGTGTGCTTTGTTTCCGTAAATCAGCTAATATTTTATCGATACTTTCTTGAGTATTATTATTTTCTACTTGATTAGAATTAGAAAATACTTGTTCACTCACTGACTGATTTAATGCTTCGTTGAGATCCTCGACTCGTTGTAAATATTGTGCTGTATCTCGATAGGGTTCGATTCCTTTGATAATGTCATAATTAGTAATCATATTAGAGATAGATTGAGGTATAACCCTTAGAGGAGGTTTGGGGATTTCTCGCTCAAATGTTCCAATTTTAATATAAAATTGTACCCTTCCTTGTAACCAAAAATCTCGTAAAGGAATATAAGTTAAATCGAAAATAACCAAAGAATAATTGGTCAAAACTATCAAGGCCATGACTTTTTCAAACCAAAGACGAGGACGAAAAAATTTTTTTTGAGAATCTGAAGACACTTTTGTTATCGTCATATAAGAATTACACTACCTAGAGAAATTTTACTAAACTTATTATAAAGGAACTTTCTTATTTGTCTAGGAAGTCTAAACTTTTAGGTTGTATAGTAAGATATATTGGACTACGCTCACAAGTTAGCTATTTCTTTTTTAAATTCTCATACTCTCTAACTAATCAATCTTAATAATGACTGCCAATATTCAAAAATCTTATACTTATAAAGTGGGTGGAAGTCTAGGGTTTGACCATCCGACTTATGTAGAAAGACAAGCAGATAAAGCCCTTTTAACAGCGTTAAAAGCAGGAAAATTTTGCTACATTTTTAACTCTCGTCAAATGGGAAAATCCAGTTTAAGAGTTCGCGCAATGCACCAACTACAAGCAGAAGGAATGAGTTGTGCTTCTGTTGATATTACCAGTTTAGGGAGTGATATTACTCAAAAACAATGGTATAGTGGTATCATAACTCAATTATTTTTGGGATTTAATTTAATTGGTAAAGTTAACTTAAAAGTTTGGCTCAGAGAACGAGAGGAATTATCAGGGATTCAAAAATTTAGTGAGTTTTTAGAAGATGTTTTACTGGTTCATTGTCCTGGAGAAAAGGTTTATATCTTTATTGATGAAATTGATAAAGTTCTCAGTTTGAATTTTTCTCTAGACGACTTTTTTACGGTGATTCGTTTTTTTTATAATCAAAGAGCAGAGAATAAAAAATTTGAACGATTGGTCTTTTCTCTATTTGGTGTTGCGACTCCTACTGATTTAATTCAAGATAAAACCCAAACCCCGTTTAATATTGGTTTTCCTATCGAATTAACGGGGTTTACCTCAGAGGAAATAGACCCTTTATCTCCTGGTCTAACTCCTATTACTGACCATCCTCAAGCGGTTCTGAAAACGATTTTAGACTGGACAGGAGGACAACCTTTTTTAACCCAAAAAGTTTGTAATTTATTATTAACTCAATCTTCAGTGATTGCCCCTAAGCACGAAAAAGAATTTGTCAATAAAATTGTTAGAGAATTTATTATTGAAAATTGGGAATCCCATGATGAACCGGTTCACCTCAAAACCATTAGAGAGCGAATTTTTAGGAATGAAAAAAGAGCCGGTCGACTATTAGGAATGTATCAACAAATTCTACAACAAGGATTTTTAAAAAGTGACGAAAGTCCTGAACAAACAGAATTAAGATTATCTGGTTTAGTGGTTAAAAAGAATGGTAAATTAGTCGTTTACAACAAAATTTATCAAGCCGTTTTTAATGAAGAATGGGTTAAAAAAGAATTAGAAAAAATCAGACCTTATTCTGAAATGTTGACAGCTTGGGTTAATTCTAATTATGAAGATGATTCCCGTTTATTAAGAGGAAAAGCTCTAAAAGATGCCCTAACTTGGGCAGTGGACAAAAGTTTAAGTAATCTAGATTATAAATTCTTAACCGAGAGTCAAAACTTAGATAAATGGGAAGCAGAAATCAACCTAAAAACTCAACAAAAAGCCAATGAAATTTTAACCCAAGCCAATGAAAAAGCACAACGAATGATCCGCTTGGGAATAGGGATTTTAACCCTTTCCGTTCTAGGCGCAACCGTTGCCTTTACTCAAGCTTGGATCGCTTTTCAGAAGCAAGAAGAAGCATTAATGGGAACTCAATTAGAACAAATAGGAGATAGTGCTTGGCGACAATTTGAATTTGAACAACTGGAAGCATTAGTATCAGCCATAGAAGCCAATCAAAAATTACAAACTATAGTCAAAGATAGACGACTATTAGAAGATTATCCCGCTACCAGTCCCATTTTAGCCTTAGAACAAATTCTTAACCGTATCCAAGAAAAAAATAAATTAATTGGTCATCAAGATGCTGTTAATAGTGTTACCTTTAGTCAAGATGGTCAATGGATAGCCACTGCCTCCAGTGATGAAACCGTTCGTTTATGGAATCAACAAGGAGAACAAAAAGCCCTTTTGAGCGACCACGAAGGTAATATTTATGGGGTGGCTTTCAGTCCCGATAGTCAAACCTTCGCCACTGCTGGACAGGACAATACCGCTAGGATATGGGACTTAGAGGGGAAACAACTTGCTGTCCTTAAGGGTCATGATGCCTCGGTTTATAGTGTTACGTTTAGTCAAAATGGTCAACGCCTTGCCACCACCTCACGGGACAATACTGCTAGAATTTGGGATAGACAAGGCAACCTTCTACAGACGTTAAAAGGTCATACAAAGTCAGTGGATGACGTGGCCTTTAGTGCAGATGGTAAACACATTGCTACGGCTTCACGGGACGGAACCGCTAAATTATGGGATAATCAAGGAAATTTAATCAAAAACTTGCAAGATAATGGGTTAGGGTTTTATAGTATTAGTTTTAGCCCCGATGGTCAACGCATTGCTGTGGGTGCGAGGAATGGAACCATTAAAATTTGGGATAAACAAGGAAATTTAATCTTAACGTTGAAAGGTCATCAAGAATTAGTCAATAGTGTTGTATTTAGTCAAGATGGTAACTGGATAGCCAGTGGTTCGAGTGATGGAACGGCGAGACTGTGGAGTAGACAAGGAAAAGAAATCACGGTTTTAAAGGGTCATCGAGACCCCATTTATGATGTGGCTTTGAATGGTGAAGGAACCAAACTGGCCACTGCTTCGAGTGATGGAACCGTTAAATTGTGGGCGGTGAGACAAACGCCTAACAATGGGTTTAATACCCTTGATACTTATGTGACCAGTGCTGACTTTTCTCAAAACGGTAAATTATTAACAATAGCCGATGAAAGTGGTAGGGTTTATATCTGGAATTTACAAGGAAAAAAGATAGAAGAATTTGAAGCACATAATAGTGGCATTAATGCGATTAGTATCAGTCCCAATAGTCAAATGATTGCCACAACGGCTAATAATGGGACGGTTAAACTATGGGATTTGCAAGGACAATTATTAGGAGAATTAAGGGATAATGATATACGAATTTATAGCCTTAACTTTAGTTCTGATAGTCAAACATTAGTCATGGCTAATCGTTCGGGAGAAGTTGGGTTATGGGATTTACAAACTCAACCGTATCAACTCATTCAAAAATTTCAGGCCCATGAAGACACGATTAATCATGTTATGTTTAGTCAAGATGACCAAAAAATAGTAACAGCATCCATTGATGGAACGGCAAAACTATGGGATTTACAAGGAAAGTTACAACAATCTTTTTTGGGACATAAAGAAGCCATTAACTGGTTAAGTTTTAGTCCAAACTCTCAATATTTATTAACCGCTTCTGAAGATAGCACCATCAAGTTATGGAATTCAAAAGGACAACTAATAACGACTTTAAAAAGTGATTTATTTCCCATTTCTCGTGTTAAGTTTAGCCCCAATGGACAATATTTTATGACCGCTTCTCAAGATGGAACCGTAAGATTATGGGATAACCAAGGAAAGCTACATACGAAGATGAAAGGCCATCAAGAATCCATTGAAAGTGTGCAATTTACTCCCGATAATCAAACCCTATTAACAGTAGCAAGAGATGGTAAAGTAAAAATATGGCCCGTAGAATCAGAATTTGCCCGCTTAAGTTCACTTTTAAACCAAGGATGTCAGTGGTTAGAAGATTATTTTGTCACCCGTCCCCCCGAACAGGAAAAATTATCCAGTTGTTTTCCTAAGATGTCTCCAAAAAATCCTTAACTCAATATTAATATTTCATTTTGTTACAAAATATAGGGGTTTCCACGGCCGAACCCCGTCAAGCTATGTTAGGGTATAAATGATTGAGAGTTTTTCGAGTTCGGGTTCAGCATTGGTTGTGATTAGTAATTGGTTCGTTCCTGTCTACATCGCCTGGTGGGTTTCCGAAGATTTAGTTGATTCTCTCGTAACCTTCTAACACATTTTGGAGACATCCCATGACAATTTATGTAGGCAACTTAGTATACGATGTAACGTCTGAAGATTTAACAGAAGTTTTCAGCGAATATGGTACTGTTAAGCGGGTTTCTCTCCCTACAGACCGCGAAACAGGAAGACCCAGAGGATTTGGCTTTGTGGAAATGGAAAGCGATGACCAGGAAACCGTTGCCATTGAAACCTTAGATGGGGCTGACTGGATGGGGCGGCAAATGAGAGTCAATAAGGCCAAACCTCGTGAAAACTCAGGCCGTAACAGTTCCGGTAGTTTTCGTAAACAAGGTAGTTTTTCCTAGTCATCATTGATTCAGAAACAGTTAACCTATGTAATCATAGTTTAGTGTTTTTTTATCGCGCTTTTCATCTAAAAAAAGCGTGTTTTTTTTCATTGTATATAATGGTAAGTAGAAAGTTATTTACTGAAGAAAGAAAAATAAAATGTTAGAAACCCTAAAAAAAGCGTATCAAGAAAATCCCAATCGCACCCTTGCCATCGGAATCGGGGCTTTAATCTTAACCCCCGTTGTCCTTCCCTTACTTAAACCTGTGGCTAAAGCAACGGTGAAAACTGGGGTCATTTTATACCAAAAAACGAAAGGAACCTTAGCTGAAGCAGGGGAAGTGATGGGAGACATCATCGCCGAAGCGAAAGCAGAAGTGATAGCAGAACAAGCCCAAAAAAATGCTCTTCCTACCTCCGTATCAGAGGGAGTGAACAGCACTCAGGGTTAACTCAAGATCACCGTTTTTTCTCAAACAGTTCAGATGATAAATAAAGTCCTTTTTTAATCACAGATTTGAGAACAGGACGACCCAGTTTGGCCGCAGCCGGAAGGGCAATGGTTCCCAGTAAAATCGCCCCTAACCCAACGACTCCCCTTGAATCACCTTTTTGATGATGATCTTCGATGATTTCTTTAAGGTGTAAGCTAAGAACCGATTTATCCCAGTGAATCAATGACATCAGTAAAAAACTCCTAAATAAATTGGACAAACTTAACTGCTTTCTAGATGATGTTGAACCAGCGGCCGTAAACTATTGAGTCCCGCAACGATCGCCGTTCCATTATGGACTAGGGTGGCTAACAAGGGGTTAAGGCCAATGGTAGTCGCCAACCCTAAGGCCGCTAAGTTAGGGGCAACCACCATCAGGGTATTTTGATTAATTAAGGCTTTCGTTTCTTGGGCAATGGCGATGGCCTCTAATACGTCGGTCAAGTCATTATTCATCAACACCACATCGGCGGTGTCCCTGGCAATTTCTGACCCGTTTTCAAAGGAAATGGATACATCTGCATAAGCCAAGGCGACCGAGTCGTTGAGGCCATCCCCCACAAAAGCAACGGTTTTACCCCGATCGTGCAAGTGGCGGACAATTCTTGCCTTATCTTCAGGAAACGCCTCTGCATGGACGTTAGAGAGGGGAATCTGTAACTGTTTACCCACTTCTGTTGCTCGTGTTTGGTTGTCTCCTGTCAGCAGATGGACTTCGATATCATATTCTTCTTGTAGACACCGAATTAAATCAGCACTTTGAGAACGGAGGGGATCGGTATAATAAATAATGCCCTGAAACTCCCCATCACAAGCGACGTAGACGGGAGAAAACGCGAATTTCTCTTGCATCTTAGCCGTTTCTCGGATGATCACGCCTTTACTGCTTAATAGCTTTTGACTGCCTACTAATACGGTTTTTTCAGCGATGGTAGCCACCATTCCTAACCCCACCTCGTACTCCCAACGGTCACGGGGTAAGAGGCTAATGTTTTCCTGTTGGGCATAATGGGCGATCGCTTCGGCTACGGGATGGGTAATGCGTTGTTCGGCTGATGCAGCTAAGCGAATCAACGTTTTGGCATCTAATGTGTCTTTGACGGTTTCTACCCCTACCACTTGAATATTTCCTTCGGTGAGGGTTCCAGTTTTATCAAAGACAATGGTATCAATTTCTGATAATAGTTCTAAGGTTCGACCGCTTCTGATTAAAATACCGTGACGAGTGGTATGATTTAATGCCCCTAAAAAGGCCGTTGGAATCGACACCCGAATCCCTGTGACAAAATCTAGGGTAAGAATAGAAGCCACCCGTTGGGGGTCTTGGGTGATGATTAAAATCATGCCTGCTAAGCATAAGGATGGCATCATTAATTGTTCGGCTAAATTAGCTGCATAGTTAGCCATGCGGGTGTCATGAACAGGGGCTTTTTCTAGGAGTTGAACGCTGGCCGCTGCACGGGTTTTCTCCCCTACTTTTTCACATCTAATGCGAATTTCTCCCGATCTTAATAAGGTTGAGGCATACACATAACTATTTTGTTTGGCCACAATGGGCATAGATTCCCCTGTTAATTGTTGTTGATCAATAATGGCTTTTCCTTTAATAACTGTGCCATCAACGGGTATACGTTCCCCTGGATAAACGACTACTGTATCCCCAATTTTTACCCGATCACTTTCAATATGAAGAATTTGATTATCTCTTTCTACCCAAGCAAAATGACCAATCGTATCTAATAAATCGCTGGTTTTAATTGCTGTGGAACGCGCTGTTTTTTCTCGAATAATATCCCCTAATTCGTGTAAGGTAATGACTAAAGCAGGGGTTACCATTTGCCCTTGTAACCCACTAAATATTAAGGCTAAACTATCTAAACAATCGATGTTTAATTTTTGTTCATCAGATAAACTTTTATAGGCTCTTTTTACCACAGGAAAGGCAGCCCTTAGTAACATAAAAACAGCAATTAATTTTAATCCTGGAAGGGGTATTTTTTTTGCTCCAAAGGCTAATAATGTGGCTAAACTAGGAAGGGTTAAGCTTGACCATTCTTCTAGGGTATGTTTGGGTTTCTTTTCTGGATCTAAACGATGATGATTTTCTGCCTTTTCTATAAGAGCAACAATATATTCCTCAATAGTTAACCCTTTATCCCCATGATAAACGATGATAACGCAAGCAGCCCAAGGATTTAAGCGAACAGTTTTAATCCCATTGGTTGCGTTTAAAAGGTGTTGAAGACGCGAAGCAAACTGTCGATCATAACTTAACCGATCAACTCGAAACCTGACTCTTCCAGGTATATGATGGATGATCTGGGGAATCGTTTTCATGGGAAATTTCTGTTTTTTTAGGTAACAGTTTCTTCTGCTTTATTCATAATACTAATTAAGCGTAATCCTAGTTCCATCTCCGATAACCCTTGTGTCTCATAATAAATGACCACAGAAGCAGCAGCGTGGTTAATACGGGACTCAATGACATGGTCATCTGCTTCTAATAATTGAGATAAACTTTCGCAAAATTGTATATCTTTGGCTAATCTAGGGATTTTAACGCGAATTCTCCCAGGTACAGAGTGAACAATCGTATATTGGCTATCTTCTTCTTTTTCAACCTGACTAACTCCATTAAAGTTGTTCGCTGTTACCATCGGAGTCATTTGTTTAAGATTCGTAAAAATTTGGCGAGAAATACTAGCAATAGCCAGATTAACGATGAGGGCGTTAGCTCCCCTCAATTGTAAGCGACTGGTCACGACAATACCCAGAATAACCGGAAGAATCATCTCAATTTCATTATGATCGTTCAAAAATTGGATGAGTTTTTCTTCGGCTACTTCCAATTGGTGATCATTCGTTGTAGCAACTGAAACTGGATTCATAATGCTCTAGTTCCTTACGATCATACTTTAATCATAGTTGATCTTAGAGCAACTAATCAACTGCTATTTTTTCTCATAACAATTTTCATGTGCATCGGTTAAACATTAAAAGGCCAATACTCCCCACACGCCCCACCCCTCCCAGACTCCCCACACTCACTTAACTAAAATGTTAATCCACTCAATTGAAACCTATTATCATCTAACCCCCAAAAATTTATGAATTTGTAAACTCATACGCCATTGAGGATGATCAAGAATATAATCAAAAATTAAAGATTGACTGTCGGGATGATTCCATTCTGGTTGTAAATATTTAATCACTTCGGCTGGAACTTTTTCAGCTTGTTCCTCGGCCCAGTGTAAATCTTCTTCAGTGGCAATAATAACCTTTAATTCGTTAACCTGGGAATAGATACTCTCATGGGGAACCTGGAAGGGTTTGGGGGAAAAAGTCACCCAGTCAAACTGTCCACTAAACGGATGGGCCCCAGAGGTTTCTAGATGAACCCGTAACCCTAACTTTTGTAACGCTTTAGTTAAGGGGAATAAATTATATAATAAGGGTTCTCCTCCGGTAATGACCACCATCGCAGGGTTAGCTGCTTTAGCCGTTTGGGCTAACATTTGAACGGACTGTTGGGGATAAATATGACTGGTCCATGACTCTTTTTGGTCACACCAGGGACAATGAACATCACACCCGGCCAGACGAATGAAAAAAGCACTCATCCCTGTCCACGTCCCTTCCCCCTGTATCGAGTGAAAGGTTTCTACAATCGGATAAGTGATTAATTTCGGTGCGATCGCTTTGTTGCCAACTGACGCTAAACTATTCATAAACTATTATTAACACTTCTAACAATTTTAACGGCTTTTTCTGTTCTGTATGAAATCTCCTTATTATCAACGATTATTAACGCTATGGGTGGTTATAGTGGGTTTAATCGGTTGTGAGTCCATCGAACCGATTCCCCTAAAAGAGATTCCTCTTCCTGAAATTTCCTCTTCTAATACTAACCCTCCCCCTAGTTTAACCGATCCCGCCTTTCTAGAAGCGCTCGAAGACATCACCTATCGAGAAATTAATCAATATCGGTTATCAAAAAATTTACCTCCCTTAAAACTCAATCCTCAAATTAGTCAACAAGCAAGAATTCATAGTGAAAGAATGGCTGCTGGTATTATTCCTGTCAGTCATGACAACTTAGAACAACGATTAAAAATTATTAGTTTTAGTACCCCCCATGAAAAAGGAGTGGAAAACTTAGCCACCCATCAAAATGATAGTAATCCCGTCAAAACTGTCATTAAACAGTGGTTAAATAATCCCAACAATCTGAAAAATATTGAAGGAAAATATGATGAAACGGGGATTGGTGTCGCACAAAATAGTCAGGGAAAATACTATTTTACGCAAATTTTTATCAAAGAAAAATCTTCTATCATTACCCGTTCCCCCGAAATTTCTAATCGTTTAGAACCTTGGAAAAACCCTGATCCCTTATTAGAAAAAGCGGGTCAAGATGGTCAATTCTTAATTGCTCTAGAACAAGAAATTAACCGTCGTGTTAATCAATATCGGTTATCAAAAAATTTACCTCCATTAACCATGAACGCAGAAATTAGTTACGTTGCGAGACAACATAGCCGAGATATGGCTAGTAAAAAAGCAACTTTCAGTCACGATGGGTTTGATAATAGGGCTAAAGCAGTGGGAAAAACCATTCCCTATCGATCCTTTGCAGAAAATTTAGCTTATATAAAAGGCTATCCTGACTTAGCAGATGTGGCGGTCAAAGGGTGGATTAATAGTCCTGGCCATCGTAAAAATATGGAAGGAAAATTCAATTTAACTGGGGTAGGAATTGCCAAAAATTCTGACGGAGAATATTATTTTACGCAGCTATTCTTATTACAACGGTAAACAAATTAATGGTTAAGAATTGTCCATTATTTGCTACATTAGAAATAGATAAATTTGCTTTTAAATTTAACACAAATTATGAGCCAAACCATCGATAAAATTAAAACAGCCTTATCCCATCTAGAAATTATTACCGATCCTCATCAAATTACCAAATTATCCCTCGATTATTACCATTTTAGCCCCATTTTACAACAACAACTACAAGATAAACGGGGAGACCTCGTTATTCGTCCCACCACAGAAGCAGAAGTCATACAAATTGCCCAAACTTGCGCTAAATATAAAGTTCCCCTCACCGTTAGAGGGGCCGGAACCGGTAATTATGGTCAATGTATTCCCTTAGAAGGGGGAGTTATCCTCGATACCACCAAAATGCAGCAAATTCTCTGGTTAGAGTCAGGGGTTGCTTGTGTGGAACCAGGGGTGAAAATGGCCGCTTTTGATAAGCAGTCCAGGCCAACCGGATGGGAGTTACGCATGGCCCCTTCTACCTACCGTACCGCCACCATTGGAGGGTTTATTGGGGGGGGTAGCGTCGGGATGGGATCAATTACCTATGGACAATTACGCGATCGCGGTAATCTTCGCGGGTTACGCATCGTTACCCTCGAAGATGAACCTCGTGTGATGGAGTTACGAGGGGATGACGTGCAGAAAGTCAATCATGCTTATGGCACTAATGGTATTATTACACAGTTAGAAATCCCTTTATCCCCTGCTTATCCTTGGGCTGAAATTATCGTCATTTTCGATGATTTTATGCAAGCGGCAAAGTTTGGTCAAGGGTTAGGGGATAGTGATGGTATTGTTAAAAAATTAATCACGGTTCACGCTGCTTCTATTTGTCGTTATTTACCCCAGTTAAAAGACTATTTACCGGAGAATAAACACGCTGCATTCTTGATGGTATCTGAATATGATGTAGAAGCGTTTCGTGATTTAGTGGGTGAATATAACGGGGAAATAACTTATTTCAAAACAGCCGAAGAAGCCAACAACCGAACCAGTTTATTAGAATATACTTGGAATCATACCACCCTTCATGCAAGAAGTATTGATCCGAATATTACTTATTTACAAACCTTTTACTTTACTTTAGATAACGTTGAACATTTCTATGATCATTTTGGGGATGAGGTAATGATTCATTTAGAGTTTATCAAGTTTCAAGGAAAAGTGATTCCTGCTGGGTTACAGTTGTTTCATTTTACCACAGAAGAAAAGGTCAATGAAATCATCCGTTACCACGAAGAAAATGGTGCAGGTATTGCCAACCCTCACACTTATTTATTAGAAGGAGGCGGACGAAAAACCATTGATTCTCCCCAACTAAATTTCAAAAAAGAAGTTGATCCCTATGGTTTAATGAATCCTGGTAAAATGATGATCAATTAAAGCAAGGGTCTCATTTTTACGAAACAATTATTATTGACGTTTAAGTTATCATTGCGAGGGGTAATCTAAACATTAAGCTTTGATTGTTACTAAAAATACCCCGAAGCAATCTACCATGAACATAAAGATTACTTCATTATTAGGATTATATTTCCTTGAGAATAGAAAGTATCCAACCACTCCCCAAAGCTATCCATATCAATAACTCTACCCACTTAATCCAAAACGTTTTTTGCCACCAATGTTTGACCCAAGACAAGTTAAACTGTTGGGTGTAATGGATAAGATGATTTTTCCAATATTTGGGGTTATCTTGAGGTTTGTAGAACCAGTTAAACATAGAGACAAAAAACCCGAACCCGCCAATTTTTGCACTCATTAATAGATGATAACCTAAACTGAAAAACATGACTACCCACGATAACAAATGGGCGGAATACCAAAGGTGATCAAGTTCTCCATTGGGTAACCATTTTTCATCCATCATTTTGCCAGTAAAAACAGCAAAAGTCAAAGAAATAAGCATTAAAGTATTAATAACCCGATGAAGATGATAAGACCAACCTTTTTGATTAATATGGGTTAAATTTGAGAATGTATTAGGTTGAATCAAACGCTTTTTGCCTTGATGAAACCCATAAAAAACTAACAGAGGAAAAATCAATAAAGTCCATAGTCCAAAGGTTCCATGAATACCCTCTATTTCTTCAAACTTAGGCAAAGGAATGTGTCCCCATCTACCATCATAAACATCATAAGTCCAGTAGGCAGTAATCATGGCTAAAATTAGAAATAATGCCGTTAAACCATGAACTAAACGAAGCAATAACGGTTGATAAGGGTGTATCACTTTCATGATTATTATTGATCCTTAAGTTTTATTAATTGTAGCAAAAAAAGAATTATTAGAATGACGATGGTGACTGAACCATAGAAGGTTTGGGTTCTTCAATAACTCAATTATTAGCCCCAACGAAGTTAAATTTTAATGATGATTAGTCGTGTTTTTTGGGGAATTTTTGTTAAGATTACTTTAGTTATAAAGATTTAACGATCATGCCATTCTCATGCAAGGATTAACAGAACCTTTATTACAATTATCTGATGTGGGGTTAAGTGATCCCTTCGGTAGACATCAGTTACTCGAAAATATTTCTTTTACCGTTAATAGAGGCGATCGCTACTGCATTGTTGGCCCCTCAGGATCAGGAAAAACCACCTTATTACGTCTGATTAATCGTTTACAAGATCCCCATACCGGATCGATTGTCTTTCAATCTCAACCCTTAACGCAATTTCAGGCCATTGATCTACGTCAACAAATTGTCTTAGTTCCCCAAGAACCCAAATTATTAGGGATGAGGGTTGAAGATACCCTAGTTTATCCCTTGAAATTACAAAAATTATCCTCAACAGTCATTAATCAACGACTGGACTATTGGCGATCGCAACTATCCATGCCCGATCATTGGTTAGAACGAAATGAGTTACAACTATCCCTAGGACAACGACAACTGATCAGCATTGTCAGGGGGTTAATGATGGAACCCACCTTACTCCTTTTAGATGAACCCACCTCTGCTTTAGATCGTCAGAAAGCATTGCAACTCATCGAAGTGTTAAAGACTATAACAATAGACGCTAAAACGACCGTTCTTATGGTAAACCATCAATTAGAACTTGTGGAACAATTTACAACACAAGTTTTAAAATTAAATCAGGGTAAACTGCAACAGTAAACAGAGCAAAATTAATTATAAATTTGAATAATGGACCCTTCTAACCAGCAACCGTACAAAAGCAAATTATTTAACTTTGTTAACCGTCGATCGTCCCAATGGCGCGATCGCCTCATTCATAGCGCACAATATCTTAGAGTAGGGATAGAATGGAGCCTACAAATCCTCATTTATCCTATCTATCTGATGGTACAAGCAGGACGAGCGACCCGTAAACAGTTAAGACTCGGTTTCACTGCAAAAGCATTACCTACTCATCAAAATAAGACTGCATCTTCTACTCCCACAGTTGATCAATCCTTATCCCGAGTTTTCAAAGAAACAGAACATTGTTTAATCCAAACGAAAACGCAACAGAAAACAGATAACCAGCATAATCAGAAAACTCCTGTTATGATTCAAGGAATGGCCAGTGAAATAGAGAGTCATGCTCTCGTTTTAGTGGCTGAAAATAACACAATTATTGATATTCTTTCTGAGACACAACAACAGCATTTAAAAAAATATATTCGTTTAGAAACTGCTAACTATTGGTACGATTTTAAACAAAATCAACAGCATGACTTAGAACTCATTCCCCCATTTTCTCCAAAAAATGATCATGTTTTGCCCCCCATTCGTTGGTTTTGGCAAGTGATGGATTGGATGCAAACAGGAACCCTTGCTATGTCCTTAGATTTATTTAGAGAATCTTCTTTGGTTCCTACAACTTCCAAAAATACCATTACTACTGTATCAACAAAGTCATATATTTTTCAGCAAAATAGCAAACAATTATTACCGTTATCTGCTCCTATTGCTCAAAAATTGCAAAAAATAAGAGAACATATTCAACAAAAAAGTAGTGAATCTTTAAATATTGATAATAAAGATCCTTTTCGCATTGAATTTCTGATTTATGCTGCCATTGACTACTTTTTTAATCAAGTGATTCCCCATCAGCAATTAACATCAAATTCACTTCAAAAACAGTTCCAACTATCAACCATATGTGAGCAAGGATCTGTGGCTGAAAAAATAGATGATCCTTGGTTATCCTGGAATGATTTATATCCAGAAGTTTCCTCTGTTAATATAGCTTCTCCTGTTGCCTCTTCTCCTAAATTTTTATCTCACTCTGAGCCATCTTCTCATCAACGGAAACAATCTTTCAAAAAAAGAAAAAAAAGAAGAGTAAACTCTCCGAAAAATAAAATTTCTCCCCATAAATCTCTCTCTAACTTACAGAAGAAAAGGAGCAGTGAAAAATCGATTACTGTTAAGTCTAACCATAAAATAGACAAGAATTCATCCCGTTGGATCGATACAGATGGAAAAACCACTGGTTATGTTAAACACCCTTTAGTGAGGGTTTTAGAATGGCTAGACACAGGAATTCATTGGTTAGAAAAATTAGTCCATACCATCGGTAACGTATTACGAAAAAGGCTCTAATTTATCTTAAAACCAATTAGATAAAACGATAGCAGAAAAAACCGCTTTTAACGGGGTTAGATGCTTTTGTAATCTGTCCGTTTTTTGCTTCTTAATAACAGAATTTCCTGTTACACTATCATCTGAAGATGTATCCTCCTCCAGTAGCATTTTTAAAATAAGATTCCTTGCAATTATCCTCAATATCGTTGTATTATCTTAGAAGAATATTAAAATTTAAAATTTTTAACTAAAACTTAACTTTTTAGTCTATTTTAAATTTTTGTATCAGATTATGGGGGCTGTTTCTCATAAATCCCTGACAATAACTGAGATTGTTGTAATGAAAAGAAAAGTTTTTTATAGATATGATAAATTTCCCAGATGGAGGATGTCAAATGCCCTATAAATTGCTTAGGATTTTGAAGAAGTCTGACAGCAACAAGCGTAATAGATTAGATGAGGAAAAAAGTAGTGAATACAACAATTATGCGACAACTGTGGTCAATCATTAATGAAAGTTCTGGGAAAACCTTAAGCGGGTTAAACGACTCAGATTTAATTAATCAGATACTCAGCAAGCTAAGTAGTAAACAAACCCTATCTTCTGAAGATTGCTGTGTTATCAACACCTATCTTCGTTCGAGAATTCTACTGATTCGGGAAATAGCAGAATACAGTATGGGCCACTAAACAATATATTGTGTGTTAAGTTTAGTAAATAAAATAAACTTATTTAACATACAATCTGAGATGGTGCAGTCTTCTATTCATAACCCTACGACCCTAGAGGATGAGAAAACTTGGTAT
Source organism: Crocosphaera sp. (assembly GCA_030065205.1). Classification (GTDB taxonomy): domain Bacteria; phylum Cyanobacteriota; class Cyanobacteriia; order Cyanobacteriales; family Microcystaceae; genus Crocosphaera. The sequence goes on along the minus strand of JASJDN010000011.1, from coordinate 42,822 downwards.
TGGCGAGGTTATCCTATCACCTATAATCATTGTGGAAACACAGGACCGGCTGTGGTTTTAGTTCATGGGTTTGGTGCATCTTGGAGACATTGGCGCAAAAATCTCCCCATTTTAGGCGAAAATTGCCAATGTTATGCCCTTGACTTAATTGGGTTTGGTGGTTCAGCCAAACCGACTCCAAAACAAGAAATTGACTATACATTTGAAACCTGGAGTCAACAGTTGGCTGATTTTTGCCGAGAGGTTATAGGAAGTCCAGCTATTTTAGTGGGTAATTCTATCGGTTGTGTGGTGGTCATGCAAACAACCGTAGATTACCCCGAATGGGTATTAGGGGTGGCTGCCCTCAATTGTTCTTTAAGGTTGCTTCACGAACGCAAACAGGCGACATTACCCTGGTATCGTCGAGTCGGGGCTAATATGATGCAGCGCATCTTAACCAATAAGGCTATTGGGTCTTTCTTTTTTGCCCAAATCGCTCAACCCCGTACCGTTAAAAACATTCTTCTACAAGCGTATCATCGTTCTGAGGCAGTGACAGAAGAGTTAATTGAGTTGTTACTTAAACCTGCCCAAGATAAGGGCGCAGCCGACGTATTTTTAGCCTTTACAGGTTATTCCCAAGGACCTTTACCCGAAGACTTATTACCCCGTTTAACCTGTCCAACGATTCTTTTATGGGGAGATAAGGACCCTTGGGAAAAGATTGAAATAGGACAAGAATGGGCTAATTATCCGACAGTAGATAAATTTATTCCCCTTGAAAATGTCGGCCATTGTCCTCAAGATGAAGCCCCAGAATTAGTTAATCCTATTTTAGAAGAGTTTATAACCCAATGGAGAAGTCAAAGTTCTTGCTAGAATGTCCATAATTTCTAGAGGAATTTGGCACGGCAATTAATTTTTTCTCAAAAAAAATATAGATTCATAGTATGAATCCAGAGAGCGTGGACGAGCATTTTTATTTTTCTTATCTAGTTGAATATCTATTTTCTCTTGAATGATAAATCCTACTTGTTCAGCAATTTCCTGAAAAATTTCATCACATTTTACTTGATATAAAATTTCCCTTGTACTGTATTTATAGAATACGCTTTCTTTACCAATGATATAGATTGCTACTCCTTGGGGAAGTAAAAGTCTATAACTTTCGTTAAGAGCTTGTTTAAGTTGCTGATAATAGACTGCCGTAGGAACAGCTTTAATAGCTCTAAGGGAGTCTGACTTTAACCACAAATATAAATCAACTACCTGATTTGGAAGGTCATCAAAATTAAGTCGAAGTTCATTTTTCATAGAACCGACGCTCTTAGCTTCGACATTTTCTATTTCGTCATCTGACATTAAACCAAGAGCTTTGATTGAAATTGATTTTCCTACTAAATAGTTTTCTCTTCCTGATGATGCTGGAAGGTATGGCGGAGATGTAAGAATAATAGAAAAGCTAGATGATAGCAGTGGTAATTGTGTTGCATCATCGCAAATTATGTCACTTTTTCCAAAAGATAAATTATATGCACTTTTTAATGTTCTACAAAGTGAGACAGTTTTTAATAAGTAACGAAGATTAGATTTCATTAATGATGATATTGAAGTTTTTCCTATCTCTAAAGCAAAACGACCAACACCTGTTCCTAACATTCGTATATTAAATTTTCTAGTTAAAACGTCACTTAAACATATATACATTATTAACCGAAGTTCTTCATTTTGAATTCGTTTTATAGACTGTATCCATTTAGTAATTTCATTCTCATACTCTTTCTTTTTATCAAGGTTTCCCCAACGCTCAAATTTTTTAATTATTTTTTTGGGAAAAGAATAATTAGACGAGCTTGAAGATAATGAATCAGCAAACAAGGGAGAATCTTCTATTTCCTTTTGATTGATAAAACTTTCGATATCTTGTAAACTACTCTTATTAAGAACTTCAAGTTTTGCTAAAGAAATTAGACACGATAATTTGTCAATATCAATACCAAGTGAATTAAAACCTAAAAAAGATGCCTCAATAATAGTAGTCCCACTGCCAACAAAAGGATCAAGAATTCTGATTTCCCCTTCGCTTGTTTTCGGAATGTCTTGATAGATAGATATTAGACAAGAGCGAATCATCCTCGGAAAGAATTTTGCTTTGTATTTATGCAGACTATGAACATGAGGATTTGAAGTATTTTTACGATTTATAGAACTTTTAAATCTTAAATTTACAGGTTTTTTCAAATTAGCAAGGCTGAGAGCTAAGTCTTTAATATCTTGTCTTGAAACAACATTAGTATTTAAACAACTTAATATTTCGGCTGCTGCCATTAAGGGAATTATCATAATTATCTCAAAGTTAACATATTGGCATTTAATAGACCAAGGTGCTGACAAAAATTTTTTATTTTTGAGATGCTCAGCTAAACACCAAATTTCTTGAATAAAGCTTAACTTTGTGACAATTTCATCTATATCAGTATTGTTATTTTTAACAACATAGCCGATTATTCCTTGAGTACGAATGTTATTCATAGCACAATTTAATGGGAGATTAATATGGTTCACTAAATCCTCTGCTTTATTAAGAGGGTAAATCTCCTTAAAGAAGGTTTTAAGTTCTCTTTCTGCAAGATTTATATCAGATTCAAGAATTATATTATTTCTGAGTTTACAAAAAAATAAAGTCATAAAATTTATTCAATAATAAAATTAAATATTTTTTCTATCCATTCATCACGAGTAAAAGAGCTAGTGAGAGCAACAATTCCATCAAAAAGGTTATATATTGATTGTTCTTGAGGAAGATCCCCAACTTTTTTGGCTCTCTTGGTTTTATCTATTGTCCATACAATATCTTTGAAAGATTCAAGATACTCATTAAAATGTCTAGCAGCATGAATATTAGAAATAAGTCCAACTTTATATTTCCACTTTCGTGTATTTGGTTTTCCTTGAGAACCTAATTTTAAGACTTGATATATACCTTTTTTAATATCGTCGGTTCTATCCATACCAACACTTGTTTTGCTATCAGATATAGATTCATATCCTTGTGCTTGCTTTCTTGAAGGCCATTGTAGAGGTGTAGGAGATGGCGTTCCACAAGCATTAGTTAACCAAAAAATATTACTTGTCTTTTTAGGATAATAGGCAATAAAAGCATTAGTCCAAAAAGTGAAGTATTCTGAAAAAAAATCTGGGGACTCTTCAATGAGTTTAATTAAACCTCGAAATCCCCAATTTTTATCTTCTCTACTATTCCTAGAACCAATTGGAAAATAATTTTCTTTCCACTCATCTTCACTGATTTTTCCAGGAATTAATATGTCAAGAGGCATATTAAAGAGATTAGTATTATCTACTGAACTATAACCTCTTTCAATAGCTTCTCCTTCTTTTTCAAATGTAAGATTTTGTGACTTGGCTGCAATAGGTGGCGTAAGTAAAGGGGCTGCTTTAATTTCAGCAAACAAAATTAAATGTTTTTTTGTATTAACAATCACTAGATCAACGGGTTCTGTTCCCTTAAGAACGTCCTCTTCATATCCTAAGTATCTAAATATACTACCCAGAAAAATCACGAGTAGTTTTGAGGTGATAGTACCAATTTTACCTGACCTTGGCTTTTGAGATGGATGAAAGTAAAACTCGTTCTTAAGAACTGAGCGAGGACAACAATTGGTATAGTGAAAAAAGAGTTTAGGCTCTTGTCCAGGGCTATAAAGCCAGCCACTATGAGAAATAGCAGAATAATATTGTGCTGCTACTAATAAATCAAAAGCAGCAGCCAAGAGGAGTCCTTTTTTATCGGAAAGATTTGAGTAATTTTCAAAGCATCCTTTAACCAATAGATCGCAGAGCTTTTGTTCTATTGGATCTTCTGGGGATATATGTTTACTCCTTTGAAGAATGTCATCAATCCATTGATCCGAAAGCACTGTCAATATTTTACTCCTTGTGATCGTAACTCTATTCTGGCATATCCTAGATTTTGATTAACTTTCTATAGAGGTTTAACTAAAGATAATCCGAACCCTTGCAATGTTAACCGTTCAAACTAGGAAACTCACGCATTTTGAATAAGAAAAATTGCTCCAATGCCATTTTACCCCAACTTACCCATAAAGGTTAAGAACAGACTAAAGAAAAAAATCAAAAAACCGGTTAAAGTATCCTGTCTAGAAAGCCCTATTTATATAGTTAAGAACAGTTTATGGTAATGAATAGACGAAATCTTCTGAAATTTTTAGGAGTAACAACAGGAACAGCCTTATTATCTCAAGGAACGAAAGCCTTATCTAGTTCTTTTATGGTAGGGGGTAACAGTAAAGAACAGGTTAATAAAATTATTCAAGCCGGCCAATCTTTTCAGTTTACTCCTGTTAAAACACCCATTCCTTTAACTATTGAAAATTTAAGCAATGAACAACAAAAATTGACTTATAAAACCTACGAAGTGATAGATGATGTGGTGTTGCCCGAAGGGTTTACTTATGATGTCATTGCCCAATGGGGAGACAGAGTAGGAGACTCAAGGTTTGGTTACAATAACGATTATTTATCCTTAGTAGAAACGAAACCCAATGAAGGATTTTTAACCATTAACTTTGAATATATTAGTGGAAAAACTTGGCGAGAAACCTACGAAAAAGTGATTGGGAAATCCCTTCCCTTTGAAGCAGTAAAAGCGATCGCCGATGAAAATCAAGGCAAAATAAATGCCTTTGCTTTACCTAAAACTGATCCCCTGAAAGCTAAGATAGAAGCGATCGCGAAAGAGGCTTTAATCGATCAAGGAATAGGGGTCATTTCCCTCAAAAAAAATGCTCAAGGCCAATGGCAACGCACCTATTCAGAAGCCGATAGACGCATTACTGGCATATCAGGGTTAGAAGATGGTCATTATCTCAAGGCGACTGGGCCAGCCATCAAAATTTTTGAGAAAGAAGAAAAACTGGGCTACGACGACGGTTTAGGCAGTAAAATCATCGGAACCTTTCAAAACTGTGCCGGCGGAACCACTCCTTGGGGAACCGTACTCAGTGCAGAAGAAAATATTCAAGACCAAGTCCCCGAACCCCTGATGGCCGACGGTTCATCTTTAGACCCCTCTGTAACCCCCTTTTTAATGAACGAACAGGATCTCGATGGACGGGGAAATGTGTTTGGGTTAGCGGGCAATAAATACGGTTGGATGGTAGAAGTTGATCCCACCGATAAAAATGATTATGGGACTAAGCATACTTGGTTGGGTCGTTATCGTCACGAAGCAGTGGCCTTTCGGGCCGAAACAGGGAAAAAATTGGCCGTTTATTCAGGATGCGATCGCAGAGGAGGTCATCTTTATAAGTTTGTCTCCGATAAAACCATTGTTGATCCCAAAGATAAGAATAATTCCTGCTGTATGGAGTCAGGAATGTTACACGGTGCCGTTTTTAACCCCGATGGGACTGGAAAATGGGTGCGGTTAACCCCCGAAACCCCCATCAATCCTGTGTTACCCTCAAAGGTGCAAGGAGGTTTAGTGACCTTACCCCATAGCGATCGTGCGATCGGGGGAATAATGCAAGTTAAAGAGGATCAAGCGATCGCCACTTATCAAGCAAAATTTAAAACCTTGGGGGATCTTTACCGAGGAACCTACGAAGAAAAACAAGGGGCGATTTTAATCGATGCTCATTTTGCCGCTAATGCAGCCGGAATCACCTGTACAGCGCGGCCAGAAGACACAGAAATCCGCCAAGATGGGACGTTATACGTTACCTTTACTTCCGGGACTCCTGGGGGTGATGGGGGACCGGATAAGGGGGTGTTTCGTGGACCCAATGGGGAAATGAATTATGAATATGGTTGGATCATCAAGATTAGGGAAGATAGCAATGATCCCGCGGCCACGACGTTTCGTTGGGATATCTTAGCTACTGGAGGGGAACCAACTTCAGGGGGGATGGGATTTTCTAATCCGGATAACCTAATGTTTGACCGCAAGGGAGACTTGTGGATGGTAACGGATATGTCCACCAGTGGTCATAATAAAGAGATTAAAGATCGGGTGAAAGATGGGGAACCGATAAGTACAAAAAGTTTGGTGGGGATTTTTGGGAACAATACCCTGTGGTATTTACCCCTTCAAGGAAACAACAAGGGGATGGCTTTTCCCTTTGCCATTGGACCGATGGAAGTAGAAATGACTGGCCCGTGGTTGAGTGAGGATGAACAAACCCTATTTTTAGCGGTACAACATCCTGGGGAAGCTTACGGAACCCGTCAAAATATGGCGAGTGAAAAGCGCGAGTTTTCTATTTTGACCACCTCAGGGGAAGCTTTTATGCAAACGAGAACCGTTCCTCTGGGTTCTAACTGGCCCAGTAAACAGGTGAACGATGCCCCGCGTCCGGCTGTTATTGCTGTGAGGCCGATCAAAGAATAATTATCTAGACTGAGCTTTTTTTCGACTCATCAAGGGTCGAAGAAAAGCTAAAAACCCGATTAAGAATAACCCAATATTCAAAGAGGGTTCAGGAACCCTAGGCGAAGCTTCATTAACATTGACAATAAAAGTATCTTCCACACTTTGACCCAGTAAATTTGTGCCTCGAATGGTAATTTCTGCTGTTCCTATTTGATCTTCAAAGTAATCAAGCGTCAGTTGATTATTATCAATAATTACATCCACTAAATCAGTATTCGTGTTATTAATAACAGAGAAGTTTAATTCATTGACATCAGAAACAGTAATTTGACGAAAACGAATAAAATCATCGTCGCTAGTTATTACAGGGTTGTTGGGGTCAATTTGTAACGGTAGATCAGTAAAAGCTGGATGAATGCTAGTGCCATTGAAGATAGGGATAGAGGCTATTTCATCAAGGACGGCTAAATCATTGTCGGATAAAACGTTACCAAAAACTGTAAATCCACCATTTTGATTATCTAAATTAGCCGAATTATCTGCCAGGTTAAAAAACCATTGATTGGTAGCACTATCAGGATCACCTCCCAATTTTGCCATAGCGATTGTTCCCCGTAAATTCGAGCGGCCACTACTGAATTCATTGAGAATTGGTGGATCATCAGGAACGAGATCGAGGGTAAAATTCTCAACAGTAAAACCGCCACCTTGAAGGACAAAATCAGGAACAGAGCGATGAATGATACTATTAACATAGTCATTATCATCAACATAGTTTCTAAAATTTTCAACGGTTAAAGGGGCGCCCGCGTCAGCTTGATCAAATAGTAAAACATTAATCATTCCGCCAGCTAAATCTGGATTATATAATTCAAATGTAGCCACTTTACCAGTGGTTAAAGGATCATCAAAATTGGTCAGTAAATCTAGATTCGTATTGGCTGTATTTTGTAAAACAGTTACGTCGTTAATGGGATTTGTAATGATTGGAGGTGGAGTAGACATATCTCGATTAAACTTAGAAAGCAAAAAATACTGTGACCACACCAGAATCGTTGGGCATCAGTTGAGAACACCTTAATCGTAGTCATTGTTTTGTCTAAGTCCTGATTATCTTTTATTTCTCTTCCATCTCAGAAATAATCCCTTAAAAAAGACGTTATTCTTGTCAATATAGGGTAAAATTGCCCACTAAGTAAGTTGGCGTAAATCAAAGTAAGTACCTAAACACAATTAACTACTATAATGCTTTGTTAAGCGATCGCTAATCAATAATTTGCGTTTTGCAAATTTATCTCCCCGAACTGTCAACTATCAACTACAATGGAGAAAATGGATAAGTAAATGTACTATCGCAACAAATACCTATGACCAGTGCTAAGTTTCAAACCCCTGTGTCCCTGTCTGGCCGAGAAATGCAAATTCTCGATCTCGTTTCCACTGGTTTAACGAATCTCGAAATAGCCCAAAGACTAGAGATTAGTAAGCGTACTGTTGATAATCACATCAGCAATATCTTGACCAAAACCAAAACAGACAACCGCGTAGAATTAGTTCGCTGGGGCTTACAATGGGGTAAAGTATGTCTTGATGATGTCAATTGTTGTATTCTTCACCCTGATGGCGAAGTTGCATCATAAATGTTTCAACGGTTACGTTAGGCTTTTGAGCAGCAGTTTTATTCTTAGTTTAGTCGGTTGTACTAACTCAGGATTTATTACCCCTCCGATTCAACCTTTAGGAAACAGTTTAAATACTCGGTCTTCTGAACAACATCCCCGTTTTTCTTACGAGGGTAGGTATTTAGTGTTTGCTTCTGATCGTCGGGGGAAGCGTAGTGTATGGCTATACGATCAAGTCAATGGCCGCTTACTACCCTTGCCTGGATTAAACCAACCTGGAACCAGACAAGACCAACCCGATATTAGTGCTGACGGACGTTACATTGTTTATGTTTCCGAACAAGAGGGAAAACAAGATATTTTTGTTTATGATCGCCAAACGTCACGGGCTGATAACCTTACTAAGAATATACTAGGAGAAGTGCGTCATCCCACCATTAGCGGGAATGGCCGCTTAGTTGCCTTTGAGTCCAACCGTTCAGGACAATGGGATATTATTATTTATGATCGCGGTTTAAATACCCCTTTGTCCCTTCCTTCTCAGTCGGATATAGGAAGTCCAAATTGAAAATCTTGCCCACCTTACAAATTTGTTGATCTTTCCAATTCCATTTCTTCTACTGATGAAAGTTTAGAAAAAGGATTATAAAATAGACTACCGGTTTGGGGGGGTAAAGTGGGATCACCGATAATTTCTGTTATTCCTTTAATGACTCCGGTCAAAGGAATGGCCAAAATTACGCCTAATAAACCGCCAATTTTTGCTCCCAATAATAAAGCGATAAAAATGATAACGGGGGGAAGTCCCGTTAAATTACCCATAATTCTTGGGGCAATTAAATTATCTTTAATTTGTTGAATAATAACGGCAACCACTAACACTTGTATGGCCAACCACCAGTTAATAAACGTTAGAATAATAGCAACCGTTCCAATGCCTAATGTTGCCCCAATAAACGGTAAAATTTCCATCACTCCAATGAAGACAGCAAAGAGAAGAAAAAAGGGAATGCCTAACAGTCGAAAAGCAATGGTTAAGCTAACCGCCATAAATAAACCTAAAATTAATTGACCAGTCAAAAAGCGTTGTAAATTCTTTTCTAACGTAGTCGTTAAAACCCCCCGAACTTGGGGTGAGAAAAAGTTTATTATCCCTTTCCAGATTTTCTCACCATCTAATAACATATAAAAAGAAATAACAATCACAACAATTAAATCAATAAACCAATTAAAGGTTCCTACCACTAAACCAAACCCAGTTGAAGCAATATCTTGGGTTTTTTCTTGTATTTTTGTGAATATTTGTAAAGTCAAAAACTCAAGGTCAATGGGTAAATTTCTAGTATTAATGACTCCTTGCAATGCAATTAATTGTTGTTGTCCTTCTTCGAGTAAACTAGGTAACTTAGTAATGAGTTGTTTACCTTGATTTACCACAGGAGGGAGTAACGTAATTCCCAAGAAAATGACAATTAAAATAGCACCTAAATAAACTAAAGTAGCAGCTAAAGAACGAGGTAAAATCCTTTTTAAACCTCGCACGGGATAGTTCAATAAAAAAGCAATCAAAGAAGCCGTTAAAATCAAACTAATTAAGCCACCAATATAACTTAATGTCTTAACTGTCAACCAACCTGTCACTAATATTAATAACCAAGTAACGAGAATTTTTTGAGGACGAGAAAACCAAGAATTCATGAGTTAGTTTTAATCATGGACAACAAAAAAATTATGAAGACAAATCACTGACTAAGGGAGTGGGATAAGCATTAAAATTAGCTTTTCTGAGAGCTTCAACCACGGATTGATCATTTTGGACCCAATAATCTTCTCCCAAACGAATTAATTGTCGATTTTCGCCACTACCAATAATAGCAATCACTGGCACTTTTGCTTGATTTTTATCGCCAGAATGGTCTTGAAGAATCCCTTTTAAACTATGATAAGAAACTTGATTAACAGCTTGTTCAACAGTTAAATTCACCATTACCATTCTCACGGTTTCTACCGGTTCAGCATCGTTAACAATGAGTTGAATTTTATCATCTCGATGATCAATTTTACCCCAAACAATTAATCGAGCATCTTCGATTAAAATCTCTCGAATTCTTTTATAAGTTTCAGGAAAACATACGCCTTCTACTTGTGCAGAACCATCTTCTAATACTAAAAAGGCCATAGGATCTCCTTTTTTTGTCGTATATTGTTTAAGTTCATTCACCATAATGACCGCACTGACTTTTGTTTTTGCTTTCAGTTCAGCTACTTCATTTAAGTTAATCGGTGATAAGATTGTTGCTGCTTTTTTAATAGCAGTTAAAGGATGTTGAGAAACATAAAAACCGAGGTGTTCTTTTTCTAATTTGAGTTTATCTTGTAGGGAATAATCTTCCACAGGAGAAGCACTAGGAGCTTGTTTGAACTCTATATTTGATTCGGTTGTTTCTGTTGTATTACCACTCATTAAGTCAAAAATATTCAATTGTCCGCTTTCTTTTTCTTTGGTTCGTTTTTGCGCCCAAGGAACCACCAACTCTAAATCATTGATCAATTGTTTACGGTTAGGAGAAATTGGGTCAAAAGCTCCAGCATAAATTAAGGTTTCTAACGCCCTTTTATTCACAGAACGCAAGTCCACTCGACAACAAAAATCTGCTAATGATTCAAACTCACCTTCCGCTTCCTCTCGCGCTTTTAAAATGTTATCAATGGCTCCTTCTCCTAAGTTTCTCACCGCCGATAAACCAAAGAGAATTTGCTGACCGATGGGAGTAAAATCTTTTTGTGAGCGATTGATATCTGGGGGTAAAACATCAATACCCATTTTTTGACAGTTTTCTCGATATTTTTCGACCTTATCTTGATTATCACTACTGGCTGTTAATAAAGCGGTCATATATTCAACCGGATAATTCGCCTTTAAATAAGCCGTTTGATAGGTAACATAAGCATATGCGGTTGAATGAGACTTATTAAAACAGTTAGAAGCAATCAACCCATTGTTAAGCAAAAAATTATGATTCTTTTCCACACCAATATCGTAAACATTTTGTCTTCCTAACCAGCGACGATCAACAATTTTAACCATAATGTTTCTAGTAATGATACCCTAAGAAAAGTTAGCCAATTCAGTAAGAAAATGGACTTAGCCATTGTTATTATTAACTATCGAACCCCTCAACTGGTGATCGACTGCTTACAGTCCCTACAACCCCAGATAGATAATTCACGTCATCGGGTGATGTTAGTGGATAATGACTCTGGGGATGATTCTGTCCCTATTTTAGAACAAGCCATTAAAGATTATCATTGGGACGGTTGGGTAACCTTAATTCCTTCCCCCGTTAATGGTGGGTTTTCTGCGGGGAATAATATCGGTATCAAAGCAGTGACAGCCAAAGCCTATGTATTGCTCAATAGTGATACCATTGTTAGGGCAGGAGCGATCGCTTCTTTAGAAACCGCTCTAGAAAAGCATCCCGAAGCAGGGTTAATTAGTCCTCGTCTCGAATGGCCCGATGAAACTCCACAGATTAGCTGTTTTCGTTATCATTCCCCCATCAGTCAGTTGATAGACGGTGCAGCAACCGGACCCATTACTAAATTGCTGAATGCGTATGATGTCCCCATACCCGTCAAGGATGCTCCGTTTGAACCCCAATGGACCAGTTTTGCTTGTGTGTTAATTCGACAAGAGGTTATCCAGCAGATAGGTTTGATGGATGAAGGGTATTTCATGTATTTTGATGATGTTGATTACTGTCGTCGTGCGAGAAATTCAGGATGGACGGTTCTTCATTGGCCTGATGCGAGGGTAGTTCATCTGAGGGGGGGAAGTGGTTCGGTAAAATCAGACGTGGCGGCCCGTAAACGTCCTCGTTCCTATCTCTATGCGTCTCGTTCTCGCTATTTTGCTAAATTTTATGGAACAGTTGGCCTATGGGTGACTAATTTGTGTTGGTTGTTAGGACGAAGTATTGCTTGGATACGAGAAGTGATTAATAATAAAAAACCCCATACTTGTGAATATCAAGAACAAGATATTTGGATGAACTGGAAAGAACCTTTAAAATTACCTATTCTACCTGGGAGTCGTCATGAAAAAACTGCCTAATTTTATTATTATTGGTGCGATGAAATGCGCTACCAGTTCCCTCCACGAACAATTAAACCAACAACCCCAAATTTTCATGAGTGAACTAAAAGAACCGAATTTTTTTAGTAACGATGAGGAATATAATAAGGGTTTAGATTGGTATTTGTCGCATTTTGAAGCAGTTAATAATGATGATTTAATCGGAGAGTCTAGCACTCATTACACTAAGTTACCCACCTATCCCCACACCCTTGAACGATTAGAAAAACATCTCCCTGATGCTAAGTTTATTTATGTGATGCGTCATCCCATTAATCGTTTAGTTTCTCAATATATCCATGAATGGAGTCAACGGGTTATTTCTTTAGCAATTAATGAAAGTCTTGATCAACATCCTGAGTTAATCGAATATAGTTTATATACGAAACAATTACAACCCTATTTTGATACGTTTGGAAAAGATAAAGTATTACCTATCTTTTTCGAGAGAATGTTAGACAGTCCTCAAACAGAATTAGAAAAAATTTGTCATTTTATTGGATATACAAAACAACCCCAATGGAGTGAGGAATTAAATGCGAGTAATGTTTCCAGTGAACGCATGATCAAGAGTGGTTGGCGAGATGCTATTGTAGAAGCACCTGGATTAAAAGAATTACGACGTTTACTGGTTCCTAAAAGCTTTCGCACTTGGGGAAGAAGTCTCTGGACAATTAAGAAAAAACCAGAGTTAACCCCTGAAAATATTGAGAAACTTAAGGCTATTTTTGACCAAGATTTAGCTGTTTTAGGAAGTTGGTTAGGGGTTGAATTAACTTGTGATAATTTTAAAGAAACGGTGAAAAATCAATCCTTAGACTGGGTTAATATAACTCGTATTTAAGTAAAGTGCAAGGTAAAGAACCATTATAAATAGGAATACGTCCTGATGTTCTTAAACCAATCTTTTTAGTTAATTCTTTATTCCCACTCAAAACGTAAGCTGTCCAACCCTTGAAACGCTGTTTAAAGACATCCCCTAATCGTTTATACAATGACCCTAATTCTTGAGAGTTACCTAACCGTTTACCATAGGGAGGATTACAAATAATAATACCATGATCCGTGGGTGCTTCAACATTTTCTAAAGCGACTTGACTTAGTTTAAGATGATGGTCAACATCACATTTTTTAGCATTTATAGTTGCTTGTCTCACCATTTCAAATTCTTGGTCACTACCAAAAATAGGCGCAACCAGTTCGTGTTTTTGTTGTTGAATAGCATCATCAATGATTGCATCACATAAAGCTGCATCAAAGTTTGGCCACTGCTCAAAATTGAAACTATTTCTAGATAAACCTGGCGCAATATTTAAGCTTTTTAAAGCAGCTTCAATGGGTAAGATTCCTGACCCACACATGGGGTCTAAAAAAGGGATATCTGGTGTCCAGTTTGCTATATCTAAAAGTGCAGCAGCTAAACTTTCTTTTAGGGGTGCAACTCCCATTGCTGGTCGATATCCTCTGCGGTGCAAACTATCACCAGAACTATCTAAACTAATAATACATTGATCGTCATTAATATGAGCATTGATTAAAATATCAGGGTTCTTAACATCAATGTTTGAGCGTCTATTATAACGTTCTCTTTGTTGGTCAACAATAGCATTTTTTATTTGTAATGCGGTAAAATGGGTATGATTTAATTGTTGATTTTTTCCTGTACAATTAATAGCAAAGGTTTGCTCAATTTGTAAATAGTCAGACCAATCTATTTTTTTAACATTCTTATATAATTCTTCTGTATTTTTGCTGTTGATGGTGTTAATGGGAACTAACAACCGAAAAATAATTCTTGACCAGATATTAACTTTATATAATAAAGCTTGATCTCCTTCAAAATAAACCCCAGTAAAATCAGGATTAACATTCTCTGCTCCTAAGTTTTCTAACTCTTTAGCAGCAATTTCTTCTAACCCTCTAGCAACCGTAGCAAAATATTGATTGGTCATTAATAATAGTAATTGTTGTAATTTTCTTGCTTATTTTTAATGTAAGATTAATCTTTTTAATTATCTTGATTACCTCGAATTAAATAGCGAACCTCCTCTAATAAAACATTAAACCTCTGATCATTTGTCTCTTGGCATTGCTTAATCAATTCCATATCTCGCTGACTTTGAGCAGCCAACTGTAATAATGCTTGAGTTGTCACCTTTAGGCCATCAACACTGTCTTTTATCTCACTGACATTAGAAGCAAACTCATCAAGCATTTCATCGGTCCAACGTTGTACTGTCATTAACGTATTCCCATCAACTAATCAATATCATTTTATAACAAAATAGGGCGATCGTCTTCATAGCTTAAGTTAAGTCATACTTAAGCTATGAGTGGTTAAGATAAATCTCCAAGTTACCCACCCTACCGTCTCCCTGAAATTAAATTAATGGTTTCGTCTACTTTTTGAACCTGTAAACTATCTTACAAATTTAACTCTACCTAAGATCCTTGACTCTTGTAATCTTAGGTAAGAAAAAATTGCTTAGATATCAAACATAAATATTATACGTTATCTGCAACCCATAAAACTAAGGGCAAGGTTAAAAAACTAAGCAAGGTTGTAACAATAATTGTTCTGGCAACTTTGAGAGATTCACCGCCAAATTCTGTGGCTAAAACGATTGTATTAACGGCGGTTGGCATGGCACTTTGTAAAATAAAAACTTGTAAGTCTAACGAGGGTAAGTTAATTAATTTTCCTACAAGTAAAGCAATCAAAGGAGCTAAAATTAATCTAAAATTAAGAGAAATAAGTTCAAAATTAGTTACCTTGAATTTTGTAGTTACTAATTCCATCCCCAAAATAATTAAAGCAACAGGTATGGCGGCCCTTCCCAATAAATGTAACGCTTCCCCTAAATTAAAAGGGAGTTCTATTTGGAGAAATCTTAAACTTAAGCCCGCTAACATCGCCCACATTAAAGGGAGTCTAAAGGTAACTGTTAAACTATGTTTTAAACTTGTTCCTGCGAGGATGGCTGGTGCAACACCAAATAATAAAATACTGGAACCAATCATATAAATAATTGCCCTTTCTAAGCCGGTTGAACCTAATGCAAAGTCCACCAAAGGTAGTCCCATATTGCCATTATTGGGATGTAGGGTAGTAGCAATTAAACTTTTGCGGGTAATGGCAGGAAATCTCAAAAAATAACTAATAATTGAAACCAATAAATAAAGAATAAAAGCAACAATAAACACACCGAATAATAATTGTGCCGCATTTTGTGCTGAAATAGTAGTAGTATATAAACTATCAGCTACCAAAGCAGGGGCTAAAACATAAACAATTAATTGGGATAACGTTTGTTTATGTAACGTTAATGTTTTGCCTGCAATAACCCCAATCATAATAATAAAGGCAACAGGAATAATAGCAGGTAATAAAACAGTCATTTAGCTTTTAAATTAATGATTCTGAGTATTATAACAAAGATTAACTAATCCATATTTCATTCTTATTTCATATTTATTTGTCATGCTAGTAATAAGAAAATTCGTTTCCAAAATAACGATGACAAAAACAAATGAACTGACTGATGAGGGAGTTTTCCAGGAAGTTGAGTCTATTTCTACGTTTTTTGAACCACCGTGGTCTTTAGAACCCCTATCTCCCAGTGGTATGCTAACCATAGGAACTACTATTGTCATAGGGGTTCTGATCGTCCGTAATACCTCGTTAAAGCGTTTATTTTCAGGGAAGATACTAGGGAGTCTGGTCAGCAAGAAAACCCTGGGACTAGGGGTTTTTGTTATGCTAACGGGGGGTATTCTTCTAGGGGCGAATCACTTAAAACCAGCATCCTCTACTATGGATCATAGTGGCCATGGTGATATGTCCCACGATGAAATGATGGCCGTAGATGGTTCGTTTAACCCCACTCCTGTTACTGTAGAAGTAGTTAAACCTCAATTATTAGAAGCTAAGGTACAATATACGGGGACTATTGAACCCTATCAGGTAGTAACGGTTTATCCGAGGGTTGCAGGACAATTAACCAATTATTCTGTCTATCCAGGCGATCGCATTACCACCGGCCAAACCTTGGCACAAATTAGTGCAAGTGAACTGTTTACCCAAGTAGCAGAAGCACAAGCAGAAACAGATACTATGAGAACGGCGTTAGAAATTAGTAAAATTGAGATATTAGAACAAAAAAATAGTATTAAACAAATAGAAGCTGATTTAGGTTATTTAAACAAGAAATTAGAACGATTTGCGATGTTAGTATCGGAAGGGGCGATCGCTCAAGATGATTATGACGTAGTAGAAAGTGAAGTGCAAGCTAAACAGGCCATTTTATCGGAAGCTAAGGTTAAAATAGCCCGTTTAGAAGCAAAAGTAATCAATGATGAGGCTAAAGTACAACAAGCTAAAGCTAAGGCTGCAACAGCTTCTGTTATGTCTAGTTATACCCAAATAGAAGCCCCTGTTACCGGTATTGTCCAAGAAAGAATGGTCGATCCGGGGATGGTGGTACAACCCGGAATGGGAATTTTGAAAATAGGAGATTATAGTCGTATTCGTCTGCAAGCCAATGTAGCACAACACGATGCTACTAAAATTCGCATAGGAACACCAATCATCGCTAAAATTCCTGGAACAAGTCTAACTATCAATGGTCAGGTGAGTAGTATTTTTCCCCAAAGCAACAGTCAAACCCGTACCGTCACTGTTGAAGCAGTGGTTAACAACCCTGGAGGTGAGTTGCGATCGGGCCAGTTTGTGGAAATGGAGTTGATCACCCAACGTCAACCCAATGCGTTAACCGTTCCCTCTTCTGCTGTGGTGACATTTGAGGATAACCCGGCGGTATGGGTGGTGAATGGGGAGATAGCCACCCGAAAATTAGTTACATTAGGGATGATTAGTGGTGATAATATTCAGATTCTACGGGGACTACAACCAGGAGATGCCGTTATTACGACGGGACATCATAAATTAATCGAAAATGCTGCAGTAACAGTAATTAACCAAGGGAATAAGCCTTTAATTTCAAATAATATTAAAAACAGTCAGAATAACGTTAGTATTAACCTCGTCAGTCCTTCAGAAGTTAAGATCGGTGATGCAAAGTTTATTTTTGAGGTTGTTGATAGTACAACAAAGAAACCTTTAGAGGTTAAAGAATTAGAAATTAAAGCCACAATGCCCATGAAAAATATGGCTCCCATGACTGCAAAAGTTGAAGTTAAATCTGAGTCACAAACAGGGAAATTTAAAGCAAAAACTTTTTTAGGAATGAAAGGAGAATGGAAAATTTCTGTTGATATTAAAGACAAAAATTATCAAAGGAAAAAAGAATTTGGCATTTTAGTCAAATAGTGTTATCTTGATTGTTGTTCATGATTGATTCTTAAGAAAAGATAAAACTATTGAATTATTATGCTACTTATGCTAAAAATATGGACGACATAAATTCATTGTCTTTTGTATCCAATAAAAGGAAAAAACATGAAGAAAATCATCACTTTAATTTTACCGATTAGCATATTAATGGTTGCTTGTGGTTCCCCTTCTACAGATACCCAAACCCAGGTAGAAACTGTCCCTGAAACTGAAATAACTGCAACAGAGGAAAATACTGTCATGGTTGCTTTAGCTAGTCCAGAAGAAGAGATTCTTATGGGTGATGCAGAATTAATTTTAGAAGTTAAAGATAACACTTCTGGGGAAACTGTACCGGTTGAAAACATCGAAGTCAGTTCAACAATGCCAATGGAAGGGGAAGATCCCATGATTTCCAAAGTTGAAATTGAACCCACAGAAACCCCTGGACAATTTAAAGTTAAAACGAACTTTAGTATGGTCGGAACTTGGAACTTAGCAGCAACGGTTAAAGATGCCAAATATCAAGGAGAAAATGAGATTGTTGTAGAAGTTAAATAACAGTAGGGTGGGCAAAGCCAGAATTTAGGTAAATTAATCTAGAATATAGATATCTTGCCCACCTCATAACGAATAATAATGGTGGGCAATGATTATCGGTTAATGTTACATCAAATAAGTTATTCCCTTTGCCCACCCTACTTTGGTAATATTTTCGTTGTTTACATTTATTGCATATCACTCATCTGAAATATTATCTATTCTGTTGAGAATATCATCTAAGGTTAAATCTTGAAAAATAGTATCTCTTTCTTGAGTATAATTTCCATAACCTGACGAGAATTGATTAAGGAAACGAATTGTATCGGCTATTCCCATTTCTTTTGAGAGAATTTTAATCGCTTGTTCTGTAATTTCTTGTAACGATTTAGTATTGCTTTTCATAAGTTTAACTCCATAATTAATTCTTTAGGATAAACTACCCTAGTTGGTATTGTATCAATATTTTTTGCCCGTCGTAATAAACGATCATCACAAGTACAAAAATAATCGGCTTTGGCAATAATTGCTGAGGCTAAATGTAAGGAATCCATTGGTTTAATTCCTAATCTTACTAATTCCTTAGCTTTTTGCTCTATAATTTTTGTTCTGGATAGATAAATATTGGCTTTATTTAAAACCTCAAAAACATAAGCTTTACGTTGAGTAGCTGTTATATTCTTAGCTTCAAACATGAGAATATCTGAAGATATCAGTTGAATTTGTCCGATCTCACAAAGATCAATAATTCCTAGAACAGCCTCCGCTTCTAAAATTATCCTAATTTGTGTTTTACTATCTAGAGGAAGTTGTAAACTACACATATCAAGGTAAAGCTTCATCAAATTATTTTTTTACCTAATCTCTTACTATATTCTATCCAATTCGTATCAATCAGACTCAATAAATTAATTTTACTAAGTTGAGGCTCATATTTCATCCCTATTTCATAATTATCTGTCACCTTATGAATAATGGTTGTTCGGTGGGCAATTATCTTAACTTACTTATTAGCATAAAAAGTTACAGCATTTGCCCACCCTACGTTTTGTAATGGTATCGATGAAAACTTTTATTACTCGGTGGTCTATTCGTAACCCTGTTGTTACCCTTGCGCTATATATTGGGGTGATCATTTTATCTATTCTTACCCTTATTATTATCCCTGTGCGGATGATGCCTTATGTACAGAGTCCCCTAGTAGCGGTGATCACCATGGCCGCGGGACAAACTCCCACAGAAGTCGAAACCCACATCAGTAAACCCATTGAACAACGGTTGACGGTATTAGATGGGGTGAGGTTTGTGCGATCGAGTTCTCAACAAGATATGTCTTTAGTGACCATTCAGTTTGCTTGGGGTGGGGATATTGATACGGCAGTGCAAGAAGTACAAAGCGTAATGAAGGTAGCCGAGGGAGATTTACCTTTAGATGGCATAAATACTCGTTCTTACTGGGTTTTGCCTATTGATCCCCTAAATCGTCCTGTTTTGACTTTAGCTTTGAAAGGGGAAGGATGGGACTCCCTGCAGTTGCGGGAGTTTGCTGATAATACCTTAGTCGATCGCTTGACACAAGTGACGGATGTGCAAGCAGTGTCTATTTTTGGGGGATATCGGCGACAGTTACAGGTGATCGTTGACCGCCAAAAGTTAGGGGCCTATGGGTTATCTATTCTCGATGTTCGGGATGCCATCGATAAAAACAACGTTAGCGAGGGGGCAGGGGTCTTAACGAGGGGGGATACAGAAATTCTAGTTAGGGCGGATGATAGAGCCTTAAATGCCCAAATGGTGGGAGATTATCCCCTTTATGAGATGGGGGGTAGAATTGTTTATATTCGGGATGTAGCAGAGGTCAAAGATACTTATGAAGAGAAACGGAGTGGTTATCGTTACAATGGACAGTCAGCGTTAGCGGTGAATGTAATTCAAAAACCGGATTCTAGTTCCCCAAAGGTGATAAAAAGAGTACGGAAAGAATTAGAAAAAATTGAAGCACAATATCCAGGGATTGAATTTAAAGAGGCTTATGATAATTCGTTTTTAGTGGAGTTAATAAAAGATAGCACCACTGGGGAACTATTAATTAGTATTTTGTTAGCAGGGATTGTTATTTTAGTCTTTTTAGAAGATTTTTGGGCGACAGCCATTGTTATGATTTCTATCCCGATGTCGTTGGGTTTATCGATCCTTCCTTTTATCCCTATTTCTATGTCTTTAAATTCCTCGACGTTGGTGGGAATGATGATGGCTATAGGAAAATTAGTGGATGATTCTATTATTGTGATTGATTCTATTGATCGTCATTTAAAGTTAGGAAAAAGCCCCAGAAAAGCAGCTATTGAAGGGACAGGGGATGTGTTTTTAGCCAGTGCAGCAGCGAGTTTTACTATGATTGCAGCTTTATTACCGACGGTTTTAGCTGGTGGGTTAACGGGGTTAATGTTTGTGGGGTTAGTGTATCCGATGGTGTTTGCTTTTATTTCATCTTTGTTAGTTTCTATCACATTAATTCCCTTGTTAGCTGCCTTTTTCTTAAAACCTCTGGGTAAAATTAAGAATCAACAAAGAACATGGTTACAATGGTTACTTAGTCCTTTCCATTATGGTTTTATCGCTTTAGAGAAAAGTTATGGATGGTTATTAAATATTAGTTTAAATAATCGAGAGATCACCTTAGCTATAGCCGGTGCGTTTATTGTTTTAGCCTTTGCATTATACCCTTTTATTCCTCAAGAAATGATGCCATTAGGAGACTCAGGACAGTTCATGGCAACCATAGAATTAGAACCTGGAGTATCTTTTCAAAAAACAGATGAAACAGCTAAAAAATTTGAGAATATTATCTTAGAACAGCCAGAAATTGATAAAGTTTCCTCTGAAATAGGCTTTGAATTTACCCGCAATAGTACCTATTTTAGTGCTTATAGTATGGGTGGAGTCAACGCTGCATCCATGATAGTCACCCTCAAACCCTTGGGGGAACGACAACGGGATATTTGGCAAGTCATGGATGCAATAGAAACCCAAGCTAACGCAACCATACCAGGGATACGACGCATTGCTATGAAAGAAATGGGTGTGGATGTGATGGCCACCTCTGCTGCGCCGATACAAATTGCGGTTTATGGGGAAGATTTGAACATTTTACACAGTTTAGCTCAACAAGTGCTAAATATTGCTGAAAATAATCCCGATATCGTCATGACACACACCAGTTCTAGTTTAAACCAACCCGAATATCAACTCAAAATTGATCGCCGTCGGGCCCAAGAGTTGGGGTTAAGTTTAGCAATGGTGACAGAACAAGCAAAATACGCCTTAAATGGAGGTTATACTCGTACTTTCTATAATCGTCCTAATTTACGGCAAAATACCATTTTAGTGCGCTACAATGAGCAAAATAGGGGCAATTTTCAAGATTTAGCTTCCACTTACCTCACTACACCCAACGGGAAACAAATACCTTTATCAATGGTTGCAAGGTTAGAACCGTCTCAGGGACCGACGTTAGTAGAAAGGGTAAATGGCCGTCGGGTTGTGTATGTCAATGGTTTCTATCGTAAGCGTAATCCTGCGTCGATGAACTTGTCAATGGCGGTAGCGATGCAAGCAGCAGAAGAGATTACGTTTCCCCCTGGTTATGGGTTAGACTCGATGGGGGATATGACGGATATGATGATCGAATTTGATCGTTTACTCAAAGGTTTGATTGTTTCATTAATCTTAATTTACCTTATTTTAGTCATTCAATTTGGTTCGTTTATTCAACCTTTGGTTATGATGTTATCGATTCCCTTAGAATTAGTTGGGGTATTTGGGGCGTTATTGTTAGCCAGACAAACTTTATCCACTGTATCAATTTTAGGGATTATTATCTTATCAGGAATTGCGGTATCTTCTGCCATTTTATTATTAGAATTAATTTTAACAAAACGACAGGAAGGAGTTCCCAGAATGCAAGGGATTAAAGAGTCGGGACCCGTGAGATTAAAAGCCATTTTTATGACCACATTAACTACTATGATTGTAGTAGTCAGATTAGGGTTTTATCCTGAGACGGGAATGGATGCTTATTCCCCCATTGCTACGGTTATTTTAGGGGGGTTAACGGTGTCAACTTTGTTAACCTTAATTGTTATTCCTGTTGTTTATACGTTTGTCGATGACTTTATCATGGGAGTGAAAAAATTAACGAGAAAAATGAAGAAAAGCAAAGCATAATCTATAGGTTAGGCAAAGCTTGATAATTTAGTTTGTGTTTGTCATTAATAAACTTTGCCTACCATTTTAAGCATTATTTTCATGATCTACTTCTAGAGATTCATTCACTAAACCTTTTAATTCTTCCAGTAATTTTATTTTTTCAGGAAAACTAAGAGAATAAACTTGAGTTAATACTTGATTATAGTTTGTCATTTCACTATTATAAGTTAAGTGGTACTATTATAATTAATTATTATACCAATTTTTAAGACATCAATATGAAGAGACTGTAAAAATAGCTATGCGTATTCTATTAGTTGAAGACGAAACTGACTTAGGTAATGCCATTAAACGGGCTTTGATTCAACATAATTATATCGTGGATTGGGCTAAGGATGGAGAGGAAGCTAATGATTTTATAGAAATGGGTTTAAACCTCTATACTATCGGTATTTTTGATTGGTTATTACCAAAAATATCAGGGATTGATCTTGTTAAAAAAATTAGACAGCAAAACAGTTCTTTACCCATTCTCATGTTAACAGCAAAAGACAGGGAAGAAGATAAAGTTATTGGTTTAGATGCAGGGGCAGATGATTATTTAGTGAAACCCTTTGGTATGGCGGAATTATTAGCAAGATTACGGGCATTACAAAGACGTTTTCCTATTATAAATCCACAAAAAATAATTGTAGGAAATATTACATTAGATTATAGTAATTACAAAATTTATTTCCAAGAAAAAACAGGTCATAATAAGGATCTTTGTTTAACTAATAAAGAATTTCAACTATTAGAATATTTTTTGAAACATCCTAACCAAATTGTGACCCGTGATCAACTGTTAGCACAACTTTGGGAATGGGGAAATGAACCCATGAGTAATGTAGTTGCTGCACAAATTCGCTTGTTACGGCGTAAACTAGAACCATTGGGAATAGATAATTGTATTGAAACTGTTTATGGATTAGGTTATCGTTTTGTTGTTACTAATTAACCATTAATTTATGTTATTTAAAAATAAGAATTTAAAATTATTTAGACAAACAAGATTACAGTTAGCTGGTTGGTATATTGGTGGTATTAGTTTGATTTTAGCCATCATTGGTTTTGGTGTATATGAAGCTATTATTCATGCTCATCGTATTACGGTAGAAAAAGAATTAAAAACCGTTGCCGGAACCCTTCATGATAACTTTGAGATTATTCTTGATACTCCTGGCAAACTCAATGATGATGTTTATCAATTTTTTCCTAATTTATGTCTTGTTAATGCTTCTTGTCCTTCTTTAGATAATATTTCTATTCATCGTCTTGGAACCCTTGATAAAGGAGAATATCACCTAAAAATCTTTAACCTTTCTCATAATTTAATCGCTTTTAGTCTAAACTATCCCGAAGATTTATTACCACTAAGACAATCTAAAGAACAAGTCATCTTAAAAGATGATCAAGGAATACGTTATCTACAACAATCTCATTTATTGCATACTAATACGGGAGAAAATTGGGGATATCTTCAAGTTTCCCGAAGTCTTGATGATTTTGATAATTATTTGAAAAGGGTAGCCTTAATTTTATTATTAGGACTTCCTTTAGCTATTATTCTAATTGGGATTTCTGCCTGGATATTAACCGGAATAGCTATGAAACCAATTGCTAAATCTTATTATCAAATTCAACAATTTACGGGTGATGCAGCACACGAATTAAGAACCCCTTTAGCTGCTATTTTAGCGACTATAGAATCAACGTTAATGATGTCAAATTTAACAGAAATTGAGTCAAAAAACACCTTAGAAACAGTTGCCAGACAAACTAAAAGATTATCAAGTTTAGTCTCAGATTTATTAATGTTATCTCGTTTAGATTGGCAGTTAAATATTACTACTAATAATACGTTAAAAAAAGAAATAATTTGTCTTAATGATTTAATAGAGGATCTTTTAGAAGAAATAGCTTATTTAGCAGTTTCCTCAAAAGTGAGTTTGACCTCACAAATTAACACTAAGTTTTCTTTACAAATTCTAGGAAATGCTGAACAAATTTATCGTTTATTATTTAATTTAATGGTTAATGGAATTCAATATACTCCTATTAGTGGTCAAGTAAAAATTATTTTAGAACAAAATCATAAATACGCTATCATTCAAATTCAAGACACAGGAATAGGGATTGATAATCAAGAATTACCCTATATTTTTGAACGATTTTATCGCATTGATAAAACCCGTTCTAGAGAAAAAGGAGGTTTAGGGTTAGGGTTATCTATCGCTAAAGCCATTGTTACTGCTCATTATGGTACTATTGAAGTTCAAAGTACAGTAGGAAAGGGAAGCCTATTTATAGTTAACTTACCACTCTACTACGGATCATAAGGTGAGAAAATAATAGGGTGGGTAAGTCAATAATTTATTTTAAGTTAATGAAATGTTGAAATCATTGCTTACCCTAAAAATAGTGAAATTTGGTTTAACAAAAACTAAATTTCATCCCATCCTGTAACCCCAGAAGACATAACATAACTGGTAACAGTCGCTTCAAAGAAATTGGCCTTAGTATGTGCTTCTTTTTTGGTATCAGAAAAACGTTCTAAATGAGTGTAGGGACTCTTATTATATTTCGGTTCAGGATAAAGGGGTTCTAAACCAATAGAACGTAATCTAATATTAGCCAAATACTTCGTATATTTTTCCGTACTTGACTCAGTAATTCCCAAGATATTGTTACCTACAATATGATTCGTCCAGCGACACTCATAATTAACCGCCATGTCAAACATTTCATAAATTTGTTCAACAGAATGGGGAAAAACTTTTCTTGCTTCTGGAATTAGTTTTTGATATAGTCTAACGTGACTTAACTCATCTCGGTTAATCATTTTGAAAATGTCAGCAGAACCTGGCATCAACATCCGAGAAGCTAAATTATAGAAGTAAATAAACCCATTATAAAAGTAGAGTCCTTCTAATAGAAAGTCAGCCATTAATGCAACAAAATAGTTTTCTGGTGTGGCATCATCAATGTATTTTTGATACAATTTAGCGATAAATTCACAGCGATCTTTTAGCACTTTATCGGTACGCCAAAATTCATAAACTTGGGTTCTTCTTTCTGGAGGAATAATGGTTTCAATGAGATATTGATAACTTTGGTTGTGCATTCCTTCTTGAGAAATTTGTTCAGCCATACATAAGCTAATTTCTGGGGCAGTAATGCTACTTTTTAAATGAGGAATGTTACAAGTTTGAACCGAATCTAAAAAAGTAAGATAAGATAAAATTCCATCATAAGCATACCGTTCATCGTCCGTTAAATTAGCATAATCAGTAACATCTTGGGTAACATCCAACCTTTGAGGAATCCAAAAATTTTCCCGCATTTGTTGATATAAACCAACCGCCCAAGTATAACGAACATCATTTAATTGCATTAAATTTGTTGTATTACCAAACCAGATAGAACGGTTTTCGATAGTATCATCTCCTTCTGGGTTGAAGATGGGATTGATGGGCATTTCTGTTTGATTAGTAACAACCATTTTTGAGTGTAAAATAAAGTTACATCTTTTGATTATAGAAGATTTTTTTTTATCAGTTAGTTAGTATTGATTTTTTAAAGAAAAAATCAAGAAAGTCCTCAACTTTGGCTCATATTCAGCGAATCAGCAAGTAGAAAACAAAAAAATACAATATCCTCCGCTTTTTTAGTTCATAAATACTTATTATCTAAGGTTCGATAAGATTAGTCAACCTACTTAGTATAAGAAAAAACTGCCCTCACATGAAAGCAGTTTTTTCTGTTAATAAAATAGGAAAGTTTTGGGAACCCTTATAATAGTAGGCAGAGATAATGATGAATCATGTTACAAAAGACAACAAAATTATTCTTGGCAACGGTTGCAGCGATCGCCACCATCAATACCATCGAAACACCACAAATACCTAACACAACTAATAGTTGGTTAACCGTCCAAAGCGAAGCACAAGCAAGAAGCAGTGGGGGACGCAGTGGAGGAGGGTCATTTAGTCGCGGTTCCTCTCGTTCTAGTGGTCGTTCTTCTTCTGGAAGTTCTCGCAGTTCATCAGGATCACGATCGCGGAGTCGTTCATCCACTCCTAGTCGTTCTTATAATAATTCTCCTGGATATTATAATAATAATTCTCGTAACTATTCCAGTTCCCGAACCTATTACAGCAGTGGTACAGAACGATGGTTAGGTATATTGCTCGGATTAGTTTTATTTGGGTTTACTGGACTGGTTCTCTTTGCTATCGTTTATAGTGTGATAAAATCAGCACTTTCTAGTAATAATAACGATAAGGTAGCTGCTGCTTACCAAAAAGAACGGGATAATAATATTGTTACTATTTCTAAATTACAAATTGCTTTATTAGCATCAGCAACCGACGTTCAATTGGGATTAACTGAATTAAGTTTAACAGCAGATACCAGTACAGAAGAAGGACTAAAAAAATTACTACAAGAATCTATTTTAATCTTACTCAGAAATTCTGAATATTGGACACATCATGTTAACAGTTTTCAAAAAATTCACATTAATAAAGCAGAAGCCAAATTTGATAGTTTATCCTTAGAAGAAAGAAGTAAGTTAAGTTCAGAAACCCTAT
The DNA here is from genome assembly GCA_030065205.1 of Crocosphaera sp. Classification (GTDB taxonomy): domain Bacteria; phylum Cyanobacteriota; class Cyanobacteriia; order Cyanobacteriales; family Microcystaceae; genus Crocosphaera. The sequence continues at coordinate 15,959 of JASJDN010000011.1, read as the reverse complement.
CGAATGTAGAGGGAAATATTAGACAAAAATCGGTTGTTTCTCCTGATGATGAGTCAGCGATGTATATTGTGGTCACGTTATTAGTAGGAACAGCACACGATAAACCATTATTTGAAGATATTAGAACCCCCGATGACTTAACAATGGCCTTAAATACTCTCGGTTCGATGCCGGCTGATTATTTACTAAAATTTGAATTAATTTGGAGTCCACAAACCGCAAATGATAGTTTAACCTATGATGAATTTATTAGCGAATATACGAATATGGTAGAATTAGGATAAACCATCTTCTCAAATCTATTTTATGAGTTTGTAGTAACATCTTTTTAACTGACTTTTTATTTTAAAGATTGTGCTACAAACTTTTATTATTGCCTTGTTAAATAAAAAATCATGAGTCAATCTCTATTACATCGTTTTCGAGGAACCTTATTAGGAGTCATCATTGCTCAGAGAATGATAGAGCAAAAACAAACATTACTTAACTGGGAAATAACTAATCAGAAAATTAGCATAGATTTGATTAAAAATGAAACAATATCTATAGAAACTTGTGAAGCGATCGCACCGAAAGATTCCTCTATTAGTTCAGGAGGATTTATTTTAAGCATTTTATCTCTTATTCTCTTTTTTCATGAAACAGAAACCTTTTTATCTGAACAGTTAGAAAAAATCAACCAATCTAATATTATAGATAAATCAATAATCAATGATATCCTATTATTTAGACAAATTATTAACTCAATTTTAAAGCAAGAGGATGACCTGATAAAAAATATTTCTAATCTCTCTCCCTCTCTAGAAAAACTACAGATATTTTTAGAAAATCAAACTCCATTAACAGAAATAAAGCAACAGTTTCGACAAAAAACTGTCTTAGATAATAACTATTTATTATTAGCATTATACTGTTTTTCTCGGACTCCAAACAATTTTAAACTTAGTATTTTACAAGCATTTCAATTTAACCATCCTGTCATTCTTGGGATAACAGCAGCCATTTCTGGGGCTTATAATGGTTATTATAATATTCCTATACCCTGGCGTTTTAGCATAAACAAACAAAAAAGTTATGACTTATGGGATCAACAAATCAGTCAATTATGGGCAAAATGGCTGGGGGTAGATGATCCCTTAAAGAGTATTAAATCCCTTCTTGTTTAGTTAAGTTATAATAGTAAAAGTGACAATAATATTTCTCTTGATCATGCACTTTCGGATGACTGGTTTCCTGATTAATTTGTTAATTTATTCTGTAATACTTTTCCGGTTTCACTAACCATAATAATATTGCGATCGCGTCCAAAAACAATTGAGCCAATATTAACATCAAAATCAACATATTTTCTAATGTATAATTTAGTTCTTTTGTCAATCATTTCTACCATAGAATTATAAATTTTTTCCGTCCAATTATTCTGTGTTTCTGCATCTATTTTTCTCAATAATTGTAATCCTGCTTCTGTGGTTTCACAGGTCAAAAGTTCTTGTAGAATTGTTGTGTCTAATCCTACTTTTACCCCATGAGTAATTAATATTTCTAATCTTCCGTCGGCTAAATGATGATGAGTATGGAAAATTCCTCCTGCTAATTTTATTAGTTTTCCATGATATCCAAATAATAAAATGCCATTGATTTTTTCTATAGCTGCTGTTACTAATAAAGGACCTAACCAGTTAGCTGTTTTGATTAATTGTTGGGGATTGATTCCCAATTTTCTAGCTAAATCCAAGCCATTTTCTCCTATACAAAATACTAAGGTATCAAATTGTTCTGCTTTTTCTCTTAATTCCTGTCGATAACGCTCTAATTGTTGAGGAGAACTTAAAGGTTGAGAAATCCCAGAAGTTCCTAATAAGGATAGTCCTTCTATGACTCCAAATGCTTCATTTGAGGTGCGTTTGGCTAACTTTTTTCCTTCGGGTAAGGTAATGGTTACTGTAATCGCTTCTGTATCGTTTAAATAGGGTTGTAAGTTGTGCTTTAATAATTGAGTTGCGTAGGAATAAATAGCATCTTTGTTATTATGATTAATTTGTTTACCTATTCCTTCACCGCCTTGAATGATGATTTGTTCTTGTTCATTTTGGTTACTATTTGCTCTCAATTCTACTATTGCCCAAATGGGTGTATTTCGAGTCAAATCTAAGTTTTCTCCAGGATCACTTAACGTAATAGCTAAAGCCATATTATTGTTTATTTTGGCAACTTGTTGAATGGGAATAGAAACAATTTCATTCGGTTCTATTAAATTGAAAGAAACTGTTTCTTTGTTTTCTTGATTTTGTAAATGGTTTAAAGCTGCGATCGCAGAGGCACAAGCGAACACAGGTAACGTATAACCAGAGTGAGCTTGTATCATATTTATTTTGTTGTTTTCTGTTGTAAGAGTTGTTTCTGTTTTTCTCGTTGCTTAGCTATTTTTTCAGGAGTTAAATCATCGTAGCAATGGGGACAAGACACACCTTTTTCATATTTTGAGGAAGTTTTATCCGTTTCTGAAATGGGATGACCACACCCTAAACACATTTCATAACTACCAATTTCTAAGTGATGTTTGACAGCAACTCTTTCATCAAACACAAAACATTCTCCTTGCCACAAACTTTTCTCTTCTGGAACTTCTTCTAAATACTTTAAAATGCCACCTTTGAGATGATAAACTTCCGAAAATCCTTGTTTTAACAAGAAAGACGTTGCTTTTTCACAGCGTATTCCTCCCGTACAAAACATAGCAATTTTTTTATGCTTATCGGGGTCTAAATTTTGCTGAACATAGTCAGGAAATTCTCTAAACGATTGAGTTTGAGGATTAATTGCACCTTGAAACGTTCCGATATCCACTTCATAATTATTTCTGGTATCGATAACGATAGTTTCTTCATCCTTAATTAAGTCATTCCATTGTTCAGGGGTTACATAGGTTCCTACTTGTTCATTAGGGTCCACTTCTGGCAATCCTAAGGTAACAATTTCCTTTTTTAAGCGTACTTTTATCCGTTCAAATGGAAGATCATCAGCAATAGAATATTTAACCTCTAAGTCAGCTAACCGTTCATCCTTGCGTAAATAGTTGATAACCGCTTCAATATTATCAGCCGTTCCGGCGATGGTTCCGTTGATGCCTTCTTGGGATAATAATATAGTGCCTTTTAGGTCGTGTTTGTGACATTCTTCTAAAAATAAGTCTTTTTTGTCAGCACAGTCGGGAAAAGGAAGGAATTTGTAGAAAGTAGCAACAGTGTAACGCATATTGAGAGTTCAGAGTTCAGCGTTCGGGGTTCACCCAAAAAATTTTGACTTACCCCTTGCTTATTTTAGAGAAGTCTGTATATAATTGTAAGAGTGAGTAAAATATCGACACAAAAAAATCGTCGGTTATTTCGCCTGGGGGATTAGCTCAGTTGGTAGAGCGCCTGCTTTGCAAGCAGGATGTCAGCGGTTCAAGTCCGCTATTCTCCATTATATTTTAATCGTAAGATGTCATTAGGTTTCATCGTTTAAACTGTTAACGGTTGTTGACCCCTACCTAAAGTTAACATGACGTTAAAATAGTCTTATCAAAAGATAATTTATTATTTCTTAGGCAACAATTCTAACAAAAATCTGTTATAAACAAAGACAAATGAAAAACGAGTACAATCAGTCAGTATTAATTGGCTGTGTCACTCTAGATTTTTTAAACAACGGATAACTATGGTTGCAACACCCGATAAACCAACACTAGAACAGACTCCTTTATCCTCCGAAGAATTAAGAAAAATCCATGCTTACTGGCGTGCTTGTAACTATTTAGCCGTTGGCATGATCTATTTAAAAGACAATCCTTTACTCAAAGAATCCTTAAGCGAAGACCATGTTAAAAATCGTTTATTAGGTCATTGGGGATCAAGTCCTGGCTTAAGTTTTATCTATATTCATCTTAATCGCCTCATCAAAAAACACGACCTAGATGTTGTTTATATGGCAGGTCCGGGCCATGGTGCGCCAGGGGTATTAGGACCGGTTTATTTAGAAGGAACCTACTCAGAAGTTTACCCCGATAAAAGTGAAGATGAAGAAGGAATGAAAGCCTTTTTCAAACAATTTTCTTTCCCTGGTGGGATTGGAAGTCATTGCACCCCAGAAACCCCTGGCTCGATCCATGAAGGAGGGGAATTAGGGTATAGTTTATCCCATGCTTACGGTTCTATCCTAGATAATCCGGATCTTATTACCGTTGCTGTGGTAGGGGATGGAGAAGCAGAAACCGGTCCGTTGGCTACTGCTTGGCATTCCAACAAATTTATTAATCCCATCCGTGATGGTGCCGTTTTACCCATTTTGCACCTCAACGGTTATAAAATTGCTAACCCCACCATTTTAGCCCGCATTTCTCACGAAGAACTCGAATGTCTCTTCAAAGGGTACGGTTATAAGCCCTATTTCGTCGAAGGTTCTGAGCCTGAGTTGATGCACCAAGCAATGGCTGCTACCCTAGAAACAGCGATCGCAGAGATTAAACAGATCCAAAGCGAAGCCCGTAGCAGTGGGGTAGCCAAGCGGCCTATGTGGCCTATGATTGTCTTACGGTCTCCCAAAGGATGGACTGGACCCAAGGAAGTCGATGGTAAAAAGACCGAAGACTTCTGGCGATCGCACCAAGTCCCCTTATCGGGAATGCACGGCAACCCCGAACATATTAAGATCCTAGAAGATTGGTTAAAAAGCTACCAACCCGAAGAACTCTTTGATGACACAGGAAAACTGTTACCTGAGTTAAAAGAGTTAGCCCCCATCGGAACCCGTCGTATGAGTGCTAATCCCAATGCCAACGGCGGTTTACTGAGAAAAGACCTGAAAATGCCGGATTTTCGGGAATACGGCGTAGACGTAACCCAACCCGGTGCCCTAGAAGCAGAAAACACTCGGCCTTTGGGTGTATTTTTACGGGATGTTATGGCCAATAACATGAATACGTTTCGTGTCTTTGGACCAGATGAAACCGCTTCTAACCGCCTTAATGCCATCTATGAAGCCAGCAAAAAAGTCTGGATGGCTGATATTATTGATGCGGATGCGGATGGCACAGAAATCACCACCGATGGTCGGGTGATGGAAATGTTAAGTGAACACACCCTACAAGGATGGTTAGAAGGGTATTTATTAACCGGTCGTCATGGCTTTTTCCACACCTATGAAGCCTTTGCCCATGTGGTTGATTCTATGTTTAATCAACACGCAAAATGGCTCGATATTTGTAAGAATGAAGTGCCTTGGCGTGCGCCCATTTCTTCTTTAAATATTCTCCTTTCTTCGACGGTTTGGCGACAAGATCATAACGGGTTTTCTCACCAAGATCCGGGTTACGTGGACTTAGTTACGAATAAGAGTGCAGAGGTAGTTCGGGTTTATTTTCCACCCGATGTTAACTGTTTATTATCCGTTGCCGATCACTGTTTAAAGAGTAAAGATTACGTCAATGTGATTGTTGCTGATAAACAAAAACATCTGCAATATTTAAGCATGGACGAAGCCATTAAACACTGTACCAAAGGCATTGGTATTTGGGAATGGGCTAGTAACGATGACTGTGGAAAAGCTCCCGATGAACCCGATGTCATTATGGCTTGTTGTGGAGATGTGGCCACCAGAGAAGCCCTAGCAGCCACAGCTATTTTAAGGGAAGAATTTCCAGATTTAAAAGTCCGTTTTGTTAACGTAGTGGACTTGTTTAAATTGCAACCTGAATCAGAACATCCTCATGGGTTATCTGATTGGGATTTTGATACCTTGTTTACGGTTGATAAACCCATCATCTTCAATTTTCATGGCTATCCTTGGTTAATTCATAAGTTAACTTATCGCCGTACTAATCATCCTAATCTTCATGTTCGCGGCTACAAAGAAAAGGGTAATATTAACACGCCGTTAGAGTTAGCTATCAATAACCAAATTGATCGCTTTAACTTAGTTTTAGATGTCATTAATCGCGTCCCCAAGTTAGGCTCGGCTGCAGCATATGTTCAACAACGCATGAAGAATGCCATTATTGAACATCGAGCTTATGCCTATGAAAATGGCATTGATAAACCTGAAATTACTAACTGGAAATGGCCGTTTTAAAAGTGCCAATTAAGGGTATTTAGGTCTAAATAGTAAGGCATAAGAAAAAAGATTAAATCTTATGCCTTTTCTATTTTATTGAAACAAGATTGATATATATCTATGGAAATTCAAGAAAACACAATTACAGAAAAAGAAAAAATGCTCAAAGGAGAGTATTATAATGCTTTTGACAAAACCTTATTACAAGATAGAAGAAAAGCACAAAAATTATGTCAACAATTAAATGATATACCTGATGGTAGTCCAGAAGAAAGAATGGAAATTATTCAACAGTTATTAAACACAAGTAAAGAGGTATGGATTGAATCACCTTTTCGATGTGATTATGGCTATAATATTGAGATTGGTGATAACTTTTATGCTAATTTTGGATGTATTATTCTTGATTGTAATCTTGTTAAAATTGGTGACAATGTTAAGTTTGGTCCCAATGTCCAAGTTTATACAGCAACCCATCCTATTGATCCCCAAAAAAGAATGTCAGGTAAAGAAATGGCTTATCCGATTACCATTAGTGATAACGTTTGGATTGGGGGAAGTTCCATTATCCTTCCAGGTGTAATTATTGGGAATAATACTGTCATTGGTGCTGGAAGTATTGTGACTAAAAATATTCCCGATAATGTAGTAGCAGTGGGAAATCCCTGTCGTGTTATTGGGCCAATTAAATATAATTAATAATTCCATAAATTAATTGAGGCTATAAATTTGACAGTATTAATAATTTTGTTACCCTTTAATTGTCCAGTTTACACAGTAAATCAACCTTAATTTTACCTATTATGAAAGTCGCTGTTTTTAGTACCCGTTCCTACGATCGTCAATTTTTAGACTTGGCTAATCAAGCTGCTAATTCTCCTCACGAATTGGAATACTTTGAAACTAAATTAAATGAGCAAACAGTTTCCTTAGCCAGTGGGTTTCCCTGTATTTGCATCTTTGTGAATGATATAGCTGATGAGACTACCTTAAAGAGTTTAGCTGAACAAGGAACTCAATTAATAGCCCTACGATGTGCTGGATATAATATGATTGATATACAAGCGGCTGCTCAATTGGGGTTAAAAGTGGTCAGAGTTCCTGCCTATTCTCCCTACGCAGTAGCCGAACACGCAGTGGGTTTAATTTTGATGTTAAATCGTAAATTAAATAAAGCTTATAATCGAGTTCGAGATGATAATTTTACCTTAGATGGTTTATTAGGATTTGACTTACATAATAGTACCGTAGGTGTCATTGGGACTGGGAAAATTGGGACAATTTTTGCCCAAATTATGCAGGGATTTGGTTGTCATTTATTAGGCTATGATGTTTATCCAAATGAGGATTTTAAAGGGATAGAAGGGGCTAAATACGTTGATTTACCAGAATTATTAGCTCAGTCCGATATTATTTCACTGCACTGTCCCTTGTTACCATCAACCCATCATCTAATCAATCAAGAAACCATTGAACAAATGAAACCAGGGGTGATGTTAATTAATACTAGCCGTGGACAATTGGTCAATACTCGTGCGGTTATTGATGGCATCAAATCCCGTCGGATTGGTTATGTTGGTTTTGATGTTTATGAAGAAGAAGAAGAACTGTTTTTTGAGGACTATTCTGACGGTATTATCAAAGACGATACGTTTCAATTGTTACAGTCTTTTCAAAATGTAGTCATTACCGCTCATCAAGCCTTTTTTACGAAAAATGCTTTAACAGCGATCGCTGAAACCACCATCGCTAATATTAGTAGTTGGGAAGAAGGAAATATGTTAAATAATGAAGTAAAAATTGCACCGACAAGTTAAAAAATTAGGTAAATTTTTTATTAGGAGAACAGCAAAAATGGTTCAATTAAGCACTAAACTCTATTCGTTTGAAGAATACTTAACCTATGATGATGGCACAGATAATAAGTATGAATTAGTCAATGGAGAATTAAAACTTATGCCAACAGCAAGTGGATTTCATGCTCTAATTTTAGTTTTACTGTATGATATTTTAAAGGCAGAAATTGACCGAATCAAGCAGCAATGGAAAGTGATGCCAGGGACTGTGGGAGTAAGAACAGCCAAGAATAAATCAAGAATTCCTGATTTAGTCATTTTATCAGAAGATCAATGTCAAGAAATAAGAGAAATGTCCACAGCCGTTTTAGAAACCCCGCCCCTTTTAGCAGTAGAAATAGTGAGTCCTAATAATGCGGATGATGACTATCGTTATAAACGGTCTGAGTATGCAGTGAGAGAAATTACTGAATATTGGATTATTGATCCAGAAGCGAAAAAAGTATCAATTTTATTGTTAGTTTCTGGATTTTATGAAGTCAAAGAGTTTACAGAAGAACAGGAAATTAAATCCTCTCTTTTTCCTAAATTAGAGTTAACCGTTAAACAAATATTTCAAGTGTAATAAAAATAATGGAAACCCTGATTAAACCCCAAGCAGAAAATTACATGGTATTGCATCCCATTGGTTGGGAAACCTTTGTCCGTATTAGTGAAGAATTAAGCCCAAATTCAAGCAAACGCCTGGCTTATAATGGAGGCTATTTACAAATTATGAGTCCTTTGGGAGAACATGAAAATAATAACTGGTTTATTGCGCGTCTTATCTTCATTATGGCTGAAGAATGGGATATGAATATTAAAAGTTTTGGTTCTCTTACATTAAAAAGAGATGATGTTCAAAAAGGAATTGAACCCGATGCTTGTTTCTACTTAAAAAATGAACCAGAGGTTAGAAATAAGCAAAATATTGACTTAAATAAAGGAGATATTCCCCCAGATTTAGCCATTGAAATTGATATTACCAGTGGTTCTTTGAATAAGTTACCCATTTATGCAGCATTAGGCGTAACAGAAATCTGGCGATATGATGGAGGCGTATTACAAATTTATGGTTTGAACTTACAAAAACAAAGTTATGAAAAAATCAATCAAAGTTTAGCTTTTCCTGATTTAGATATTACGTTAATTCCTCAATGGTTACAACAGAGATTAATACTGGGAGAAACAGCAACATTAAAACAAGTTAGACAATGGATAAAAGAACAAAATCAATAGTAATCGAGATGAAAGACCCCAACAATCATAGAATATAGTTGGGGCAATTGATACTAATTAGCATTCATACTTAATTTAGAAATTTCATCTTGCACAACCCGATGATCATGACGTAGCGGTATTTGAACCCCTTTCGGAAGTTGATCCACTTTCGTCATCGCTTGCTCAAAATAAGTATAAGCTTCTTTCAGTAAACCTAAATCTTTCGGTTGACCATCTTTCGTTCTTCCTTTTTTCCGCAATATTTGACCTTTAAAATACTGTAATTCCGGGTTATCAGGACTATTGGCTAACGCTTGATCGATGTATTGCATCGCAGTATCGTATTGATCTAAGTCCCGATAAGCAGCAAATAAAGCCCGATCTACCATATAATTAGGTGCCGCATATTGTTCAAAACGGGCGATCGCATCTTCTGGAGAAGAAAAAGGTAAATTAACCGATAAAATTAAATCTAAATAACCTTTCAATAAATTTAATTCTGGATCATTCGGGGCTATTTTTTCGGCTTTTTCCAGATGATCAAACACCAATTGTAACTTATTAACCGCCCCTAACGGTCCTTTTGTTTTAAACGTATAGGCCCCTTGCAAAAAATGTCCCACCGCTTGATATAAGTTACCGCGTAAGGGATCTTGAGGGGTTAATTGTTGGGCTGTTGAGAGGGTTTTATCTGCCGCATTTTTCATCACCTCCCAGTCTTCATTAGAATAAGCTAGGGACGCTTTCATGGCGTAAGCAAGGGGTTCATCGGTTTCCGTTTGAACCGCTTGTTGTAGATAGGTTTTCGCGGTCAAATAATTGCCATTTTTAAAGATGGCTACAAAAGCGGCTTCTGTGTTGTCTCCAATAGGACGTGGGTTGCTGTTACGGAAAGGATCTCCAGCTAACGAAGGGGTTCCCCAAAAACTTAATGCGACTGTACACACCACAGACCAAGAGAGAGAAGCCTGTCCATATCTCATTAATTGCTTCAGCATAACTTTCTCTAGCTTGTATTGATTGATGATCTGATTCTAGCCCACTTTTTTAATTTTTAAGACGTACTACAAAGAGATTACAGTTTATTTTATTTCTCGGCCTTTAGCGAAATCGCACTTGGCATTGGGGTGATTATTGGATAGGGTAAATTGGGCAATATAAGTAATGTCTCCCCCCGGATCATGGGTCTGACACATAATAGAAGCAAAGAGTCCACCAGAAAAATGTAACCCTGCAGTATAGTTTTTGAAGCTATTATGATCATCTTTGACGGCTGTTGCTTTGACTCGAACTGCATTGTATTGACTGGCTAATGTGGTGCGAATATTGTAGTGATCATTGGTGATAGCTACGTCTAAACCGTGGGTATGATTTTTCATTTCCCTGTTACTAATTTTAGCAAAGTGTCCGTGTTCGAGATAATAGACATTTTCGGCCCGAACCAAACTAGCAATTTGATTTTGAATTTCAGTTTCTCTTGCTTTAGCAACCATAGCTAATAACTGCGGAATACTAATGGCTGCTAAAATTCCAAGAATAATAGTGACAATCATTAATTCGATTAGGGTCAATCCTTTATGGGAGTTTTTTGGGAAGAATTTGCTTAAAACTGGCATAGATAATCGAGTTTTGAACATCATGATTCTCTCAATTAATTTAGAACATAGCTATTAATATTGATGAGGATACCCATTCTCGAATAATTACTGATCTCTTTTAACAATAGTTATCAATTTTCAGTCTTCAATGACTAAGATAAATCTTTGCGGATAATTTTACCGATAGATTGGGGTAACGTTTTAATGTCAATCACTTGTAAGGTTTTCATGTTATAGGTTGTATAAGTCGTTTCTTCTGCGTCCAAAGAAATATCAACAACCGTTAGGGTTTTTTGAGGGGATAAATTGCTATTTAATAGTTGACGGGAACCTCCTCCTAATGCCCCGCTATGAAGTAATTCTAATTGTCCTGTTTTTCCTGGATAATAGGCGTGATGATGACCACTAATATAGGTGTGAACCTTGTATTTTTCTAAGAGATTTTGTAATTTTTCTCCTTCTGCCAGATAGTTTCCTGGGGTATTTCTTCCTACCGCAACGGGATAGAGAGGAAGGTGTCCAATAGCAACCCGTAATTTTGCTTCTTTGGCTTCTAAACGATTGAAACTATCCTCGATCCAAGTTAACTGTTTTTGGTTAATAATATGAGTTGACGCATCCCAAACTAAGTAAAAAATATTCTGTTGTTTAAAACTATAATAAAAAGGAAAATTAGCCTTATCAATGAAGTTTAACTCTGGGTTATGATTAGGATTATTCCAATAGGCAGACGCGAGGTCTCTTTCTTGTTGAAAACTATATTTTCCTCCACTCATAGAACCGGAACCATCGTGGTTACCAATGGTGAAACCAAAAGGGATCTTAGCTTGTCTTAAGGGGGCAGCAATATGGACATCAAATGCTGACCACATCGCCTCTATTTGTTGCTTGCTTAGTGACCGTTTTTGTCCCGCTACCATGTCCCCTCCACATAAGACTAAATCGGGTTGCCATTGAGGAATTAATGCGATCGCTTTGTCCACTTCAGGATCGTAATCGGTTGACCCGTATTGACTGTTTAAATCGCTAATAACAACGATTCTAACCTCTCCTTTAATGGGGGCATATAACCCATCAGGGGCAATAGCAATGGGTTGATTAATGGGCAGTTCTTCGGTATTTTGGGTTTCTAAATTTTGAGGTTTACTCGGTTCAGATTGAGTCCAAAGTTTATGACTAAGACTAGCAACTCCAACCCCAATTAATCCCCCTGTCAGTATTAAAAATTGGCGACGATTATAAATCATTTTATTGACTTAACTAAATTGCATTAGCTAATAAAGGACTAGGTAAGGGTTCATCATCAGCTTCATAAGCAAGAATAAGAGATTCAATCGCTTCTTTTCCATTAGCAACAGCTTCCTCATAAGTCTCTCCATGAGTCCGCCAATATTGACCTGGAAAATCAGGTAATGCGACTAAAAAACAATCATCTTCATCAGACCATTGAATGACCATACGATATTTAATTTTTTCCATTTGTTTGTCTCCTTTCGACACTAATCACTCCTATTTATTATCAACGATATATTCAGTAAAACTATAAATGGTTTGTCTTTCCCAAGGGAGGGTACATTGAGAGGGTTTTTTAGTCATAGAAAAGGGACGACGATCTAACTTAACTTGTAATCCTAACATGGGGTCATCTCCCGAAGAAACCAAAAATTCTAATCGTTTAATATTCGGCCAGGTTACTAAATTATCCACAATATTAATGATTGCTTGAACATAAGGATGATTCATGTTTTTATACCAGTTGGGTTCTACCATTTGTAGCTGTTCAAACCCGAGATGGAAAATTAAAGAAGGGTGTTCAAATAAAGCGATCGCTACCGGTCTTGCTTCTTCTTGTAATAACAATTGAACGGAACGACTCAATTGACGAACTTGTTCTAAATTTTTATATCTTTCCGTCACTGAGGTATGTTCAGTTTTCCAATCAATAGCAATCGTAATCAAATAGGTTTGTAAGAATAAATGACCTAATTTCTCGGCTTTAGTAGACAAATAACTAGAATTATAATTGTTAGGTTCAATTAATAACGGCAACCGTTCAACCACCTCTAATCCATACCCTTTTAACCCCGCAATTTTTCGGGGATTATTGGTAATTAATTTAATTTTTTTCACCCCTAAATCATTCAACATTTGGGCCCCCATTCCATAGTCTCGTAAGTCCGCAGGAAACCCTAATTTTTCGTTGGCTTCGACCGTATCCAGTCCCATATCTTGTAACGAATAGGCTTTTAACTTATTAACTAACCCGATACCTCGGCCTTCTTGTCGTAGATACACTACAACCCCCGATCCCGCTTTCTCGATCATTTGTAACGCCGTTTGTAGCTGCATTCGACAGTCACATCTGAGAGACCCTAATGCGTCGCCCGTTAAACATTCTGAGTGCATTCGTACCATTACAGGATGGTCTTTAAACTGACTGGGGTCCCCTTTAACAATAGCCACGTGTTCCGTCTCATCTAAAACGTTACGATAAGCATAGACTTGAAACGTCCCAAACTGACTGGGAAACTGACAGACGGTTTCTCGATAAACAAAGCGATCGTGTTGCAGACGATAACTAATGAGATCAGCGATACTAATGAGCTTCAGGTTATGTTTTTTGGCATAATCAAACAGTTGTGGCAGTCGGGCCATAGAACCGTCTGGGTTTTGGATCTCACAGATAACCCCTGCCGGGTACAGTCCAGCCAGTCGTGATAAGTCTACGGCTGCTTCCGTATGACCGGCCCGTTTGAGAACGCCTCCTACCTTAGCCCTGATAGGGAAAATATGCCCAGGACGGGTTAAATCATCTGGTTGGGTGTTAGGATTAATAGCGACTTGAATGGTGCGGGCCCGATCTTCCGCAGAGATACCGGTAGAGACACCTAGATGGGGAGACGCATCAATACTGACGGTGAAAGCGGTTTGATTACTGTCGGTGTTTTTGGTCACCATTAGAGGAAGGTCTAACTCATCCAACCGTTGTCCGTTCATGGCTAAACAGATCAGTCCCCTTGCTTCGACGGCCATGAAATTGATCATGTTTGGGGTAGCAAATTGAGCAGCGCAAATGATATCCCCTTCATTTTCACGGTTTTCGTCATCAACAACGATAATAGCACGGCCTGCTTTAATGTCGGCTAAAGCAGCATCAATGGGGTCAAATTGAGGAACTAGGGTTTGTGAGTCGTTCACAAGTGATTGGTGAAATTAGTAGAACTTATCTTAGATTGTAAGTGAAAATTTCATGGATTTCGCTATATTGTAGGAAGTTTATTGTCGTTGAGAAACAGGTCGAATGATCAAACTCAAGTTATTAGCCACTGTTACCACTGTTTCAGCCACATTAACCCTCAGTCATGTGGCCATCAACCCATCCATGCAAGCCAAAAGTGTTGGCACTGATTTTACTTGTCAAAACTGGCAAGGGGTTCCCACTACCTTAGCTAAAACTCCCGATCAAGCCAGTGTTCCTGTCCTTACTTGGCAGTCAGACTATTTCAGTAACGCCGGGTATGACCCCAGTACCCGTTGTCAATTAGTATCCGGTCGGTTTCAATATTTCTATAACAACGGACAGTTACAGTATATGACCACCGGACGCATGAATGGGATGCCAGTGGTTTGTGTCACCGAAGAAAAAGGCGGCGGTTGCGAAGGGTTGTTATTTACTTTAAAGCCTGGAGTTGACCCCACTCGAACCCTACAACAGTTAATGGCCATACGAGTTCGGGCCAGTGGACCGTTGAACCAAACCGATGGCCGGGTTTATATCAATTTTGAGGACTATCTAACTCAAGCCAAACAAACGATAAAATAGGGGTTGATGGGAGTGATATGCTAGGAGGCGATCGCAAAATTTTCCCCCTATGAATAACCATCTCTATCAATGCTTACTGTCCACTGTGGGGACAATGGTTATGATACTCAATGTTCCCACCTTCTCCAGTCTGGCTTTATCGGCGACTCAGGTTAGCCGTATGGCCAAAACGATCACGGTTTTGATTGAAGGACCGGGTAGCAACGGAACTGGGGTTATTATGGATAAAATGGGTGGGACTTATCGCCTTCTCACCGCCGGTCATGTGGTACGAAGTATTAACCCGGGAGAAGAAGCTTACATTGTCACCCCTGACCAAAAACGACATTTAATTAATACCCATAATATAGAAATTATTTCAGGCATAGACTTAGCCATTGTGGAGTTTAACAGCGATCGCCTGTACCCAACCGCCAAACTGGGGAACGCTAAGGAATTAAGCGAAGGGATGACCGTTTATGTTTCCGGGTTTCCCTTACCCACCACCGCCATTGATGCGTCCATCTATACCTTTGTTCCTGGAAAAATTACGGCCACAGCCTCAGGAAACCTACGGGACGGTTACGGATTAGTTTATACCAATAATACCCTGCCAGGTATGAGTGGAGGCCCAGTATTGAACGAACGAGGGGAAGTGGTGGGTATTCATGGACGGGCCGATACCACCCCCACCCAAAGTACCAGCTATGACAACATCTACATCAAAACAGGGTTAAATCTGGGTATTCCCCTAACCCCCACCTTACTCGCTAAGGTTAAAACTGTCCCCAGTCCAACCTTACCCCCTCCTCCACCTCCTGCTACGGTGATAGTTGACCCCATTAAACCCCCTAATACTTCTCCACCTACTACCCTGGTATCTCAAACCACAGGGGTCGATTATACCACCTTGCAAAGCCTCTTAAAAGCCCAAAAATGGCAGCAGGCCGATGAACTAACCTATGATCTCATGTCACAAGCAGGGGATAACGATAATTCCGGGTTTATTACCAGTACCGAATTAAAAGATTTACCCTGTGAAGACTTACAAACCATCGATCGCCTGTGGGTAGAATATTCTCAAGGAAAATTTGGGTTAAGTGTACAACAACGCATTTATCGAGGATTAGGATCACCTCAAGATGTGGATATTGATAATTACCGTAACTTTGCCCAACAGGTGGGATGGGCAAAAAAAGACAATCCCCAAGATCCCGATTATTATTTATATGATGACCTGAATTTTTCCCTGAATGCCCCCCCAGGTCATTTACCCCGTTGGAGTTGGGGTCTAAATATTGCAGTGGTTTATAGTCGAATGTCCTACTTAACCCCAAGATTATCCGAGTGTAAAATATGAAGGAGGCAGGGGGAGTGTGGGGAGTGTGGGGAGTGTGGGGAGTGTGGGGAGTG
>JASJDN010000090.1 GCA_030065205.1 Crocosphaera sp. | reverse complement strand
GTAGGAGTTTATTGCCTCTTCATAACGTTCTAGTCTCTTTAATGCAACACCTCGACCATACCAAGAATACTTAGAATTAGGATCAATTTCAAGAGCTTGATCATAAGACTTTATTGCTTCTGTATATTGTTCATTTTCTCGTAAGCGATCACCTTCTAGGGAAGTAAGAATAGAAGACTCATGAGCCAGATAAGTTTCAATGGGAATGCCCCATTTAAAATGATTAATGCGTTGTGAACGTCGAGAAATTTCGTCAATCTTTGTCTTTTGTTCAATAGACAAACTACTTTGCTGACTTCTAGCCAAACTAACAATTTCTACATCCGTTTTACCATGAACAGCAACCACCTTACCCCATTGATTAATCAACGGTGCGCCACTCATTCCGCCTACTGTTGTCATATCATAGGAGATAGCATAACCTTCTGGTAGAGGGGGATCTTCAATGTTACTCACTTCTCCCTTTGAAGATTGTAATACCAGTCTTGCTTCCCCTTCCCGTGTCGGATAACCCACCATCAACACGGTATCGAATAGCTTTATCGGATGAGAATTATTTAATTTTATAGCAGTATAGGGACAGTTTTCTTCTCCATCAACTGAAAACGAAATCACTGCTAAATCTTTACCCGATATTTCCTGAATATTGCTTGTACTAAACCACTTTTGATCAACATGCGGTCTTATTTTAATCTGTTGGCTTGACCTTACCACATGAGCGGCCGTTAACACAGAACATTGTCCCTCAAGTTTGACAAAAAATCCTGTTCCATGCCCTTTTTTATCCCCATAGGAGATTAAAACAACACTGTTTTTAGTTTCTTGAATAATGTCATTGAAAGATTGAGTTTTAGTTGCACTAACAATGTTATCGAAAAGCCTACGTTGACACCCTGCTAAGAGCAGAAGTATCAAACCAGAAGTTAAGAAACTGTGCTGAAGTGCCATCGTTATGTCCAGGGAGTTTTTAAACCGCTACTTCTATTATAGAATGCTTCTCATGAAATATACTTGCATTACGTCATAAGTAGCTAGGTAAGAATCAACATTATTTATAATTAAATTTGTCTAGCTACTGATCTTATTATGGCAACAGATAAAGCAGAAAGAAGAAAAGCTTATCAACAATTGGAAAGAGATCGCAATCAATTATATCAATACATGGGTCGTATTGCTGCTGCACAATCTAACTTTTATGAAGTTCAAGCTGACTATTATCATCAGTTAGCTACGTTATCAGAAAGACAGACAACTTTTGAGGAGAAACAGATATCTCTTGAAGAAAAACAGACAAAACTTGAAGAAAGATATATAGAACTTCAAGAAAAAATTAGTCAGCAACAAGAACATATTAAGCAACAACACGCTGAAATTATTGAAATTTTAAATTACTTAAAAAAGTCTTCAAATTAATCATTATGTTGAAGTTAAAATACTTAATTGTTTTTCTTGCAGTGATCGCATTACCTTTACTATTGTTGGGTTTCGTTCCTTTACCCAACCTACTCGCGTTGGCGATCGCACTATTGTTGGGTTTCGTTCCTCTACCCAACCTACGCGCTGCCCACACTACCACAATTAAATCATGTTAATTGGTGTTAGGGGTTAAAATAATTAACTGTTTTTCTTGCAGCGATCGCACAATTTCTAAATCAACAGAAACCTTTGATAAAATGTCTTTAACGGTTAAGTTTCCATCACAATGTTGCATAAAATTATATTCAGCATCGCTTAATGTAATGGGACGATAATCGTAATTCAATAAACTTTGACT
Organism: Crocosphaera sp.; assembly: GCA_030065205.1. Taxonomy (GTDB): domain Bacteria; phylum Cyanobacteriota; class Cyanobacteriia; order Cyanobacteriales; family Microcystaceae; genus Crocosphaera. The sequence goes on along the minus strand of JASJDN010000090.1, from coordinate 25,673 downwards.
TGGCCAACCATGTAAACAAGGATGAGTTTCAGGAATCGCAGTTAATAAGGTTTCATCCTCTGACCAATTTATTTTTATTAAAGGGGGTTTTCCTAAGAAAAATTCATAGTGAGTAATGTTTTCTGGATCGAGTAATTCTATTAATCGATATCGTTGGCGATCGCTTAATTTTTCTCCCCGTTTGATCAGTTCTTCTGATTCTCCAATTAACCGATCTAATTGCCAATATTGAGGGTTAGAAAAACCGATAAATTCGAGTCCAGATGCTTCAATTAATTCAAATAAAGTGTCGATATTATAATCCGTTTCTTGAGGATGAACATACATATCCGCAAAGGATTCATCCCGATGATTTTCTAATGACCATCTTTCTTTTTCTCGCTTGACAATTCGGTTATTTTCTGGTAATAATTCAAACAGTTTTCGACCCACGAAAACCCCATCTTTGTAGTCCCCTTTGGTTTCGGTTTGTAGGAGAGAAATGGCTTTCTGCATCAGTTGAATTTCCCATCTTCCTAACTCTGCATAGACGAAAATATGGAAGATTCCACCAGGGGCTAATTTTTGGGATAAGGCTTTAATTCCTGCGATGGGATTGGGTAAATGATGCAACACCCCCACACAGTTAATTAAATCAAATTCTCCTTCAATTTGATCAGCATTTTCTAAGGGTAAATGATGGAAAGAAATAGGATAATTATGGTTAGTTGCAACCCCTGACTGTTGACAGCGTTGTTGAGCAATTTCTAAGGCTTTTTCGCTGATATCAATACCAACAATTTCAGCGTGAGGATTGAGTAATATTAAGTATTCTGTTCCTACTCCTGTACCACATCCTGCGTCTAAAATGCGGATGTTTTCTGTGGCGGGTTTTCTCCCTGTACAAAAGTTATAAGCAGCAATCCAATTCCATCGCCAATTATACCCTGGTGGTGGTTCATTTAATAAGGGTTCGGGGGGAAAGGGATAGGTATTATATAGTTGTTGAACGGCTGCACTTTCGGGAGAAAATTTAGTCATATAATTAGCCAAAAAAGCGAATTAAACTATTAAACTTATACCAATTCTTGAAAATAGTTAGAGAGATAGAGTATGATCATCACAAATGTAGCGTTAAGGTCATGAAACAATCTCTGAGTTTATGGTAGATTGCTTCGGGAGGTTTTTAGCTACAATTAAAGTCTACTGTTTATATTAACCCTCGCAATGACAAATTAAGTCTCTAGTTAGCTTGAAGAATTGGTATTAATTCATACTTAGCCATTATCCCATTAAATGATCTTGACAATCTGATTAAAATATTAAGATATGCTTAATCATCAATTTAATTTTCATTCTTCCCAGATACCGAGTTCTTTTAACCCATTTCGTAAATTTTCGGCTGCTACTTGATTATTTTGCACTTCATATAAACTAATTGCTTTTTTAAATGCTTCGGAACTTTCGGGTAGTTTCTTCAACTTAAATAAAAGAACACCCAAATTTTGATAAGCTGCTGCATAATTGGGACTTAAAGAGATTAATTTTTCATAAATCGCCACCGCATCCGCTAATCTTCCCATTGCGCTCAAAGTCATGGCAAAGTTATAATAACCAGTGATAAAACTAGGATCAATTTTTAGGGTAGTTTCGTAAGCTTGGGCTGCATTTTTATAATCTCCCATACTTTGTAATACCACACCAAGATTATTATATGCCCCTAATTTTAAAGGTGCCATAATTGATTGCTCAACGGCCTTTTGATAGTGTTTAATAGCCTTTTCTTTTTCTTGTTGTTTGCTGTGGAGATTTCCTAGGTGATAATGAAGTTCGTATAAAACATGAATATCGGCTTTATTAGATTTTAAGCCCTGTTTAAATAATTTGATGGCTTGCTTATCCTTACCAATTTGAGCATATAAAGCCCCCAATTTACTACAAGTATAGGGATCATTGGGATGTTCTTTTATAAATTGTTCCATCGCTTTTTGGGCGCGATTAAACTTATCTAAAGAAGTAATTGATCCTGGGGTATAACCGTAATGAAACACGGTAATCGCCGGAAGATCAACAATTTTCCAATGATTTTCTTTTTTGAGTAATTCACTCACACTATCATCAATAATAGCGTGATAAGGACGGGAAAAACTGACTTCTGGATGTTTACGAAATAGGCGAGAGACTAGGGAATAAGGGGACTGAGATGAGCCAATTTCTTGACGGACTAAATTGACGACTAAATTTTCGTCTTTTTCGATAGCTTCTTTAAGTTGCGGGGCAACTTTTTTATTTAAAATTTCATCAGCATCTAAAACTAAAACCCAGTCTCCTGTTACATATTTTAAGGCTTCATTCCTTGCCTCTGCAAAATTATCACCCCATTCATAGGTTTCTACATTTGCGCCAAATTGTTGAGCAATTTCGACCGTTTTATCCGTTGATCCTGTATCCAGAATTACCATTTCGTCAACAACATTCTGGACACTTTCTAAACATTTAGATAGGGTTTCTTGTTCGTTTTTGACAATCATGCAGAGGCTTAATTTTGTCATAAGGACTCCCAATATTTTTACTTCTTACGTTGAGGAAAGCGATCAATTTTCGCAATACCATAAAAGATTAATTCTTTCTTACGGATACGAATGCGATCCACTTTTAATTGTGTGCCATCTAAGGCAAATTTATCTAAGTCTAGCAAGTTATTCACATGATCAATCAAAGCTTTTCCTAAATTTTTTGCTTTCTCATCCCCTTTATAGGTGACATTCATAAATTGAATTTTACGGCGTTCTAATACTTCCACTTCAGATGTCATATCCAGGTTAACGGTTTCACCCGTTTTCCCTAGTTGAATTTGACTTCTGAGGGTTAAGGATTTATCTTCATTAACGAGCATTTCTGTTTTTTGGAAGTTTAACGCCTGTCCTTCGTATTGCAGACGTTGTAACTTTTCAACGACAAAGGGAGTATTAAACGAAGTGGTCAAGTCTTCTTCGGTGAGAACAACTCGCATAGTTGCTTGAGTGGGTTGTCTCAGTTTGACTTTTCCTTGGAAAACAGCACTAAAATCAATGGATACTGCCTGTACATACAGTTCCATTCCTTCTATGCGTAAACCGTTGTACATCAGCATTCCGTTGCCAATGAAGTCAAACCCGTCCACACTGCCTTGTAATAACTTGGCAACGGGTTCGGCCCTGACCATCGCTTCTATTTTACCTGTTCGCTTGAATAAAGCCGCGATCGCGCTACTAACGGCTTTACTGACGATTTGATCGCCACCTTGATTGGGAAAAGGAAGGGTTCCAAACACAACTGCTGTCATTATCCATTACTGGGTTGTACGTTTCTTGATCTTAACATTAAGAAATATTAAGTGCTGTAACATTTCTTTATATTTTCCATTAAATATGAAAAATCATAGATATAAATCGATTCATACAATTTACTTAAGTCTAGGTTCAGGTTAGTAGTATTGAACCGATTAAGTACCTTAAATTTATCCTAAATTTGCGCTCTTGTCACAAAAATGAACGTTAAGATTGTGAAATATGAGGGATTCTGCACAATAGGATAGTGGGGCAATTGGTCATGACAAACTTAAGGTTTACCCAATCAATTATATTATTAACAGTAATGGTTGTTAGTAGCGGTATTGGCTCAAATGCTAACGCACAGGCTAATCAACAAGATGAAATTCGTTATGTTCAAGAAGCAGTAAAAGTTATGTATGAACAAAATCGAAATCGATCTTTTACTGTCCAAGAATTGCTAGAAGATGGTTATGCAATGTGTCAAAGAATTGCTAATAGTGATCCCTTAGAAAATTTAGCAGAGGATTTAATTCGTTCAGGGTTAGGAGTGGGAGGAAGTCGTCCTCAAGATGATCCTGAAATGATGAGAGTTGCTCAACGGTACCTTTGTAATAATTAGTCAATCTGATACAGTTAAGTACCTCAACTAAGTTCTAGTATGAATACTGAATTTAGTTGTTTTTTTTATGTATGATTTTAGGTAAATACGTAATATTTTTTGATTTTAATACCCTACTCCGAGATATTAACTAAGTAATTTATGCTTAAATTTAAGTAATTTTACTCCTGACGTTTGATTCAAAATGATTATACTTGTTGATCTCTTTATATAATCTTGATAAAACTTGTTAGCTAGAAAAGGAGAAAATAACTCAGTAGATACTTGCAGGTCTTAAAAAAAAATGATAAATTGTTGTCTGTAGATATATAGACAATATTTAATCAGTTACTCTTATGAACCTCACTCAACTTTTACCCCTTATCAAAAAAAATAACCCCAATTCTGGTGCAACTTTGCTAGAAGTAGTATTAGGAACTTCTTTAATGTCTTTCGTTGTTGGTATTGCCGGATTTGGATTAGTCAATATTTTATCTGTGGATCAAAAAGCATCAGCCAAAGGGGAAATACAATATAATTCCAATCGAGCTTTAGAATTTATTACAGACGAAATAAAACTCGCAAGAAGAATTGAGTCTGATGCTGTTGCGGCCTTAGCTGAAGCTCCTGACTTTACCCTTCCTGATGGGGCAAAACCTATTGTCGTTATTCAAGTTCCTGAGGTTTCTCAACGAATTATTTACTATATAAAACCAGCCAAAGATATTTGGAAAGGACCTCATGTTATCGAGCGATGGGGACCGGCTTTTAATGAGGACGGACAACATGATGAAGCAGAAATTAATAAACCTGAAACTTGGCAATCTCATGTCTTAATTGATAGTATTGATAACACAGCACAAACCCCCGATTGTCCTCCTGATTGGCAACCCAGTAATGTTGACGCAACTCAAGGATTTAACGCTTGTGTTAACCTCAACGAAAAACTGGTCCAACTTCATCTAGCTACCACTGCTGATAATAAGACTTGGCACGAAAATGTTAATTATGAGGTTGAAACAACAGCATTTGCTAGAAGTAACATAACCTACGGTTTTAATGACGATACGCCCATATTTAGTGTTAATAATAATAAATTAGAGAATAAAGAACCTGCGACTGTTAAATTTGAAGTTTTAGGGGGTCAGATTACTTGTGGTGCTGGAGGGGTCGAAATTCCTGTGAAGACCAATCTTTATATCAATGGAATCCAACATAATTGGGATACTAATTCTTCCTTAACCTTAACGAATCAAGCAGCAGGAACGACCTTTGATGTCGAATCAATTTCAGGTGATGGATCAACTTGTGGAGGTGCAGGAATGACCGTGTCTACCGCTAATTCTAATACATCGCAAGTTGTAGTTTTACTAAATGGTGATCGCGTTCCCGATATTACCCCTTTTGCTAATCAAAATACCATTGATTCCTTTTTACAGAAATACGTTGAAAATGGAAAAGTAAAAATTGCTAATAATGAGGCCATCTATTTATTTGAATTAGGAACAAAGAGTCAAAATAGTTCAGCGTTTGATTTACAAGATAATGTAGTCTTAGCAACGGTTGAAAAGTCTAATTAATGCTCTTCCCCTGCGTGATAAGAACTACGAACTAACGGACCAGAACGCACATGAGAAAAACCCAGAGAACGAGCAAGATTGCCTAATTTCTCAAATTCTTCAGGAGTCCAATATTTCTGGACTGGAAGATGAGCGAAAGAAGGACGCATATACTGTCCTAACGTTAAGCGATCGCATTTTATCTGTCTCAAGTCTTTTAACGTTGCAATAATTTCTGCTTCTGTTTCCCCGTGACCTAACATTAATCCTGATTTTGTCGGAATGGTGGGGTCTATTTCTTTGACCCAGCGTAACACATCTAGCGATCGCTCGTATTTTGCGCCTCGTCTAACCGAACCCTGCAAACGTTGCACTGTTTCGACATTATGATTGTAGCAAGCGGGTTTAGCAGCAACAACCGTAGAAACCCGTTGTTTTTGACTTATTTTTCTTTCTTTCCCTCCCCAAAAGTCCGGGGTTAAGACTTCGATCTGAGTTTGGGGGTTAAGGGTACGAATAGCAGTCATGGTGTTAACGAACCATTGGGACCCACCGTCTTCTAAATCATCCCGTGCAACGGAAGTCAGAACAACATAGCTTAGTCCTAATAATTTAACCGATTCTGCCACTTTGTGGGGTTCTTGGGGGTCGAGGTTCATGGGTGCATGACCTTTATCCACTTGACAAAATGCACAGGAACGGGTGCAAGTTGGCCCCATTAATAGAAATGTCGCTGTTTTTTTACTGTAACATTCTCCCCGATTGGGACAACGGCCTTCTTCACAAATGGTATGAATTTTTCGAGTTTTTATGATTTTTTCAACGGTAGACAGTTCACTTGCTTTCCCTATGGGACGTTTTAACCAAGAGGGAATTGGAGTAATATTTCTATCGTTTTTTAGAGAATTTTTAGTCATTATCTATAGGGTAAAAATAAATATTTTTTTATTATCCGTTTTTGATTATCTGTTGTCAATGATTTCGAGAGTAGATGAGTTCTGATCATTTTTTTTATTTATTCCCATGCTTCAAATTCTTCCATCCAATGATTAATAATGGTAGTAAGTTGAGTCCGTCTATTTTCAAAATTAGCAGCTATCCAAATAAAGATCAATCCTAGCAATAAACCTATCATCCATTTTAACAGAGGATAAATAAAACTAATAATAACTAATTGATAAAAAGCAGTAATTAAAAAAGTAAGGGTTCCGATAAATAAAAAAGCACGAGTTTTTAATCCTAAACCAGCAACAATTAAAATCAGTCCTAGTAACCCTGGAATCATACCAGTTTCTCTATAAAATAGAAAGGAAACCGTACACAAAATTCCTGTGGCAAGAAGACGAATAGAATGTCGAAGTGATTTCCCTTCTTCTCTTTGACAATAGGGTTCAATGATTATAATTAATAAAAGCGATGCACACAATAAACTTGAATATAGTAAGGGAGATAGTTGCCTGATTATACTGATGTCATTATAAACCGCAATATTTAATAACAGTAAACTCGGATAAAATAAACGAGGTTTATTAGATAGTTTAGAAAGAACTCCATAACAAATAGAAGCAATTATCAAAGTTATAAAATTAAAGCAACTTAAAACTCCCACTAAAGGTAAGCTGAAAGCTAATAGATTCCAGGGTCTTTTTGACCATCCCCATTGTCCCCAAGGGAGAGTATAAATTAAAATACTCAATAAAGAAAGGATAGAACCTATGACCTGTTCTAAGAAGAAATAAGAGAAAGTTAACATACTATAGACAGCAAGTACTCCCCCTTCTAAAAATCCTAGATAGACCCAAATTTCTCCTTGTCTTTTATCTAGGAAGTTTCTCCCTTCTAGAATAGCATATTGTGCTAAAAATAGGCCACCACTTAAACCTATTATTTGTTGTGATATCATAGGATCTAATAAAGAAATACCCAAGAAAATACTTCCTACTATCCAATGTATATGAGCAATTCTTTTTAATTCTTTTAGAGTCAAATAAAGATAGGCAGATAACCAAGGAGAAGACAGACGATAAACATACATGATTGTAGTTGACAATGCAGCTATACTAATACATTTATCTCCCCAAGATAAATGATTAATTTGATAGAATAAAAGTTCATATGTAGATAAAGAAATAATAAAAAATCCCAAATAAGTAAGGAATTTGAATTGTTGTTTTCTTCGTCCAACTCCAATAATAATTAAGCCAAAACCAAGAGAAGTTAATCCTGTAAGACTATTAAATAAATTCCAACGTAATGCTGTTCCTAATGCTCCATATAACATAGGTAAAATGTGTAAACTACTTAAAAAGTGTTCTTCTCCCCGTCTTTTTTGCCACCATTCGCCAAGAATTTGTAATAAAAATCCTAAAATAACGTTAACACAAGCTAATAGTATTAAAGATTGATTTAACTGAACTGTAAGATTAACAGCAAATAATTCTAAAGTCCATCCCAATGTATAAAACATCAAATTATTGGGCTGTTTTTTAGTGCGATAAAAAATTGCTAAAAATAAAATACCGATACCGATAATAATTGTGAGCGAAGGATTAACATAATTTCCATAAATAGCAACAGAATATAATGTTAAAGTCGTTAATAGAAAGCCACAGATAATCATTCCCCATGTATCACACCCTCTTGTATAAATGTTAGCTAAGGTTTGAGACTTTGGCTTTAAATAACTCCAAACTAACCAGAGAACAATTAAGGTTAAACTATCGCTTACTATCCAGAGAGGAATTTTCGAGAATTGTATCATCTCTGTGACTTTTAAAAGTATAACCGAACGACAGAAGATTGCCATACCAACGGTTAAAAATGCTGTCAAAAAATTAGGTAATAGATAACTATTAGTAAATAATAATACAGTGCCTACTATTGAGGTAATAATTTTTGTTATTAAAGAATCGGGAGTTGAAACTTGTATCATTAAAATGATAATGATATTAAACCATAGTAAACTATTTTGTCTTGGTTTTTGCCAACTACGGTAAGTTATTCCTATCATAATTAGATTAAGAGTGATCACTAAAACTAAATTATTATTTAAAAGGTAATCAGTGGTTAATCTAAGAGTAAAAATAGTTATGACTGCTACAGTGCATAAAGTGAAACCCCATAAATTTAATGCTTTTTTATAGCCATTCAAATAATTAATTTGATAATAATTAAAAATATGATAAATAACCCAAAATACAATAGTGATAATTGCTGCTAATAATAACCAATATACCCAAAATTGTTCGGTATAGTTTAATCCATTATTTTCTAAAATAACTACCATCAGTTCTATAACAAAACCAATCGTAATAAATGCCAAACTATCCTTTTTAAAAATTTCTGTCTGTACTACCATTAAAATAGTCGCAATTGCTAATTCAACCCATCCCCATGATGGCAAAGATAAAGCGGGAAGAGGAACAACAGCTAAGATTACGATACTATATAATAATGGTAACTTATGGTTTACAGTGGGAGATTGCCAACTACGATAAGCCACACTCCCCATTAAGATAATGGCAGAAATTAAGGTATTAGTTGCTGAAATATAAACCAAAGAAGAATCAATTAATCTAATTAAAATTATCGAGGATAAAATATAAGCATAACCATCAAAAGTTTGAGCATAGATAAAAGCCAAATCCGATGTATTTTCAATTAAAACGTGACGAATAAACCAAAGAAGGAGTATGATAATTACCCCTGAAAGTATCCATAAAGAGGAAGATAAATCAAGATAATATAAATAGAAGAAAATAGATGTTAATCCTAATCCAACCGTAATAATGACTGAATATAAATGACGTAAGTAGCGAGTATTTATGATCATTAAAATACTTCCCATTATTAACCCTATTAATCGAGTTTCTGGGAAATAAATGGTTAATGCTTGTCCTAAACATATTGTTATGACACTTAATTCAGTTGCTAGTTTTCTCCGAGGTAAATAATAAGTTGCGATCGCTGTAAAAAATAAAGGAACAATTGACCAACTCAACCCCCAAAAAGGTGAATTAAACGGTAACTTAAACCAAAATAAACTATAAGATAACGTGCCTAATAATAATCCAATTGCCCAAGAATTATTATTAATTAGTTTCACCAAAGAATCTTCCGGTAAAGTAATTAAAGATACAAGAATTTCAATAATCATCAATCCCAGGAAAATTAATGCCCAAAGATTAATAGAAAGGTTGGGTAAATAATAATTGATACCAGAAAATAACGTTAACAATAAACTAACGTGAGTGATTAATCCTAATGGTTTAATAAAAAACCGTCGATTATGTTTTAATTTATACCTAGTTTCATAGGACAATATTAAACTAGATAGTATTAAATTAATCGTTCTAATCAGGGGATTTATTAACCCCAAAATTGTTAAAAATATGCCAAATATAAAAACCAACTTACTACTAAAATTATACAGTTTTAGATTATTGTATTTTAGTAAAAAATGTCTGCCTAATACCAGTAACAATAAGTAAGGAAAAAGACCAACACTACTTAAAATGAAAGGATAATCATTGGTATTAGTATAATTAATAATATTAATCCATATCGTTTGAACAATAGACAAACGAACGATTAACCAATTGAGTTGTAACCCAATGAGAAAAATTAAAATAATATCCCGTCGTGAATCGGAAGTTTTTAACCGTTTTCCTAACCAAATTATAGCCAATAAACTAATAGCGATCGCTTGAGCCGGAATGGTAAAAACAGATAATAACCATCCCAACATTAAAGTCGCACTACCCAACCATTTCCAAGGGGTTTTTGGTGGCGATCGCCATCCCATTAACCAGCCACACAAACCAATAGCTAAACCCAATTGAAAAACATTAACTTGAGCAATAAAAATAGCTCTAACTAAAAGAATAATTAACGCATAAATAATAATTGCTTCCGTCAAACTAAAAGGTAAAAATCTTTGATTATTTTTTTGATTATTCTGAGGGGAAGCTAAAGTGATAATTATTGTGATAACCACTCCTAAATAAGTAGCTATGAAGGGAATTCCTGGGAGAGTCCATCCCCAATGTAAATAGGTTAACCCTAAATGATTCACCAAAGACAAAGAATTCCCCACAGATTGGTCATTATCCTTGAAAAAATAAATCGTTAATAAACTTAAAGATAAACTTCCTATCAACATTCCTATTAACCCTAATAAAGTATGCCAAAGAGGAAAACTATCCATGGCCAAAAAATTAATAGGAACTAATAATAAAGTAACAATACGTAATGCTTGAGTGGTTAATCTTAAATTAGTCTGTTTTCCTGTCCACCAACTAGCAACCCCAAACCCTAATGTATATAACCAAAGAATTCCGTATTGCAACACTGCGGGGAATGTTTGCCACCAACTAGCTGCGATCACTCCTGAAGAAACTACCACCATAAACACCCCCAATAACAGTAACCAAATAACACTTAGTTCTGCCATTAAAGACTGAACCATTTGGGTTATGGATGGAGTATGTCGACGTTTTTGACGAACCCTTGGAATCGGAGACTGAGAAACAAATAAAGAGGAGTTTGATGGGGTAGGTTGAGGGGGAATAGATTGAAGTAATCGATGAGGAATTTTACAACTTAACTCTTTCTGAGCAATCTCTTTTACCTGCTGATTATCTAATAATCCTAAGACTAACCAACGATCTAAACCCTGTAAAACCAAGGAATCAGAGGCTTGAATGTTAATTGTTAAATTAAGTTGTGTTTCCCCAGAAAAAGCATTAACGTCTTGTAAAAGTTGTAATTGTTCAATTAAATTACTAATAGACAGGGTTGTTTGAAAATTAACCTGAAACGAATCATTTCCACTAACCAGTCTTGCCAGAACTCCCTGTTCAGAAATTAGCCCTAAATCTAACCAATACTGCCATCCTTCTAATAGTTCAGAAATAGCAGTTTTTCGAGTTAGTTGAATAGAAATTGAGTGATCCCTTGAGGATGACATGAGATACCCCTAAGTACCTGAACAAAAATAAACGTTACGGTTGAGATAAGGGAGAGGGGGAGCAGGGGGAGCAGGGGGAGCAGAGGGAGAAAAAGATTAATTTTGTTTCTCGTCTTCCCACACTCCCCACCCTTCCCACACTCCCCACCCTTCCCACACTTCCCACACTTCCCACACTCCCCACTCTCTAATTATTAGGTACTTTCTTGCTCTTGTGGAGTAACAGTCGGTTCTTTAAAAACAATACGTAACCAAGGAGGGGCTAAAAAAGTAGTGAGGATAACCATCATAATAATTGCTGCTTCTGTAGATTGAGATAAGGCTCCACTGTCTGCTCCCACACCAGCAAACACTAAACCCACTTCTCCTCTAGGAATCATCCCTACACCAATAGCTAGTTTATTGAGATCAGGTTTACCTAAAACGGTGAAACCAGTGACCACTTTACCAATAATAGCCACAACCACTAAAAAGACGGCTAAAATTAAGCCTTCTCGGTTACTGGGAACCGTGGGGTTAAGCACACTCAAATCCGTTTTTGCTCCGACACAGACGAAAAAAATAGGAACAAAAATGTCAGAAATAGGTGCGATTAATTCTTCGAGTTCATGACGTTTTGTGGTTTCTGCTAGGACTAAACCAGCAGCAAAAGACCCAAGAATTCCCTCTAATTGAATGATTTGGGCGATATAAGACAGCACGAAGGCAAAACAGATAGACACCAGTAATAGTTGTCCTCTAGTCTTCATCTCTTCGACTAACTTAACGTATAAAGGACTTAATAAACGACCCAAAAGAATAGTCCCAATGAGAAATACCGCAGCACTGACAATGAGATAAAGGATATTGAAAACTTGAATTTCTCCCGTTTTCACTAAACTAGCTACCACTGCTAAGACAATAATGCCCAAAATATCATCTAACACCGCGGCCCCGATAATAATTTGTCCTTCCGAGGAACTTAAACGTCCTAATTCTGCTAATACTTTAGCCGTAATGCCGATACTGGTAGCAGTTAAAGCAGCGCCGGCAAACACTGCAGGAACGACGGGAATATTAAACAGATAAATTAAACCCACAGTTCCTAGGGCAAACGGTGTCACCACTCCTACCACCGCGACAATGGCCGCTTGGGGGCCGACTCGAATTAATTCCTTTAAGTCAGATTCTAAGCCAATTTCAAATAAGAGAATAATTACCCCTAACTCAGAGAGAACAGAAATCACTTCCCCTTGCGAGGAAAACACTGCTTCTAAGCCTTCTGGGGTGACTTCCGTAGTTAAGTGTAAAAATTGCATCAGAAGGGAGTCTCCCGCGCTAAAACCCCCCTCTGGGAAGACTAATAACCCTAGGGCTGATACCCCAACAGCTACCCCACCGACTAATTCCCCTAACACTGGAGGAAGATTAATACGGAAACAGATTTCACCCCCTAATTTACTGGCAAAATAGATCACCACTAAACTGAGGAGAACACTGGCTAAAACGAGGGAACTATCGGCGGTTTCTCCTTCTGTTGCTGTGGCCAGTAACGGGACAGGCGAATAGAAATAGGTTGCAAACCAGCTTGACGTTAATATATTCATGCAAATCGTTATATCAGCTCTCAACTAAAGCAGAAATGACTTTTATCTACTGTACAGGTTTCTTTCTGATTGGTGATCGGCGATCGCTGATTAATGATTAAATTGTTGAATTGAATTCAAGTCGTTTGAAATTGTTGAAGCAACCAGCGACTAACTTCTGAATGATTACTTTCTCTACTTTTCTGTAAAGCTTGCACTAAAATATCTATCTCCAAGTTCGGTAAAACTTGGGATTGGGTAATTCTTTTACTACCTTGACCTTCGATTTGAAACGCAATAATTTTGACATTTTTAACATCAATAATCCAATATTCTTCTACACCAAAATCTTCGTATAAAAGACGTTTTTCTCCTTTATCATCTGCAAGGGAAGTATTAGCCACTTCAATCACTAAATTTGGCGGTGGATAAATAGTTAAGTCAATCACACCAGTCCCATAAGGAATAACATCAACATTATCACCGATATAAAAAGATAAATCAGGTTGTGCTTCTCTAACTCCTACTTTACGATAACTACAAGCATCATGACCATTTAAAGGAATGCTTTTTATGGCAGCATAGATATGAATAGCATAGGTAATGATGGCGTGATCACTTGCATGATCATGACCTAATGGTGGCATTTCAATTATTGCTCTTTGGTTATAATAATAAAACTTAGCTTTCTCGTAGGTTGAGTCATCCCATAACTGTGAAAATTCATCCCAAGTTAGATTAATCCAACTATCGGTTATTATTTTAGGTTTCGTGGTGATCATGGCAAAACAATGATACTCATATTCATGCTAACCATTTTAGCTTAGAGAAAAAAGTAAATCAAACTATATAAGGTAAATAATACTTGACTATGAGTTCATTAAACGATCCTGATAATCTAGGTAAAATATTAAAATAAAATTAACTATAAAAAATTTTGCTCATAAACTTTTATTATTAGTATTACTATTTTGTTTTTAAGTAAAGATGACAAACAAAGAAAAAGAAGAAGAAATAGTATTTATTAAACTATGTAAAGGGTTAGTAGAAATCTGTGGTCGCATTAATCGAGGTGAACCGACTTATCTTGTTAATGATGATTATCAACCCTTTCCTCAACCTTTACACGAAGCATTTCAACAATTAAGCATCAGATGGATATTACGAGATGGAAAAATGCGCCATGCTTCTATTCTCAATTTAGTTGAAAAAGCGAGACATTCAGTAGAAGCAGTAGAACCCGATTTTTGTGAATTAGTTGACTTTCCTGATGAACCTTTAATTGAAAATCAAACCAAACCTTCTGAAGAATGTGAAGACTATGCGAGTGAGTATAGTTTGAGTTTAGAAATTGATAATAATCAAAGCTATATTCCCCGATTAATGGAAACAATACAAAAAGATGACTTACCTTATCAAACTTATACAATATTTCGTCGTTTTATAGCAGAAAATCCCTTTCCTTCTGAATTTGATATTGCATCTTTGTTGGATAAATATCCTGAAATTGAAGAAGTTAAAGACTTATTAGAGGAAGCTTATCAAGATGCACCCCCACAATCTTATGATATGCCATTATGTAAAAAATGTGGCGGTTATTTAGATTGTGCAGCGAAAGGAATTGAGGGATGTTGTGAACCTTTAGATGAGAAAATATATAAAGCACCTATTCTTGATACTGTTTATTGTTTAATTAGACCTTCTTTAATTGAGTTACGTCTGGAAAAAATAATTAAGGAAATGGGATTAGAAGTTGAATTATGGCCAGAATTAGATAAAGCGGATCTCAAAATCACTTTTCCTAATGGTAAAATTTGGGCAATTGATGCAAAAGATTGGGTAAGTGCGACCAAATTAGCGAGACAATTAAGTGAAGATGGAATTCCTGACATTGGGCAATGTAAATCATTTTTTGTTGTTCCAGATTATCGATTCAAGAAACTGCAAGATAAAGCAATTTTTAAAAGCAAATATCAAGAAAATATCCCTTTGATTTCAGAATCAGACCTTATTAAACGCATCAAAAAGGAATTAAAATGAGAGATTCAAGTAGTTGGCTTAAAAAACTAAGTAAACAGTTTAAAGATTATCTAAAAAGTTATCCTATTCAACGTACTAATTTTATTCGTACTGAATTAATGCTCTATACTTTAAACGCTTATTTTCCTCAACATCCTATACAAAAAGCTCATTTATTAATGCAGGGTTATCGAGAACCAGGAATCAGCGATTATCAATGGCAAATTATTAAACATTTACGTCATTTAGCATCCGAGTTTCGTAGTTCTATAAGTTGGGAAATTGCTCTGAGAAATTATGATGATCTTGCTACAAATAATAATAGTATTTTAGGCTTTGAAATTGATTATGATAATAATAATATTCGTTTAACCAACGATATGTTTACGGAACGTTATCAGATTTATGAAAATGCTTTAAATAGCAGACTTAAGTTTGATATAAAAAAATATAATCCTGCACCAAAAGCAGACTATCAATTTAAGATTAATTCAGAGGAAATGAGATTAATTAAAATTGAGGAAGAAATTGCTAGTATAGGGACACAATATAGAAATAATATTCCGAGCATTAATTTAAGTAGGAATCGTGAAGCGATTAGAATAAGTCTTAAAGAATTGGTTGAAAAAGGACGAAAATTAGAACCGATTTTAGGTTATGATGCAGGAAAAATTATTGAAAAGTGTCTAGTCATACTTTAAAAGAAAATGTTACTATTTTAGAATATTTAGCCTTAACTACTGATTTATTTATAGTAGATGAAGTGGATCTTGCTCAACCGAAATTAGATGAATTGTTTTATCCTATTGTTACCTTAGAATCCTTTAATGAAATTCAAGATACTTGGATAAGAGAAGAATCTTATCAGCACGTTAATAGTTTTTTACAAGGTGCAATGGTTGTCCCAAATAGATATCGTGATTCTTGTTTAGAACAATCAGAAGAATGGCGACATTTGGCCAATAAAGCATTTTCTTCATTGATGTATTCTCTAAGAGATATTGCTACTATTTATAAAGAGAAAAACCCGACTCAAGAAATTGAAAACTTACTAAAAGAATGTTCCACAGAAGGAAGATTATTTGCTGCTTGGTCTTTATTTGATAGTTTAGCTGAACATCTATCAGGAAAAATTAAAATACGTTTAGAAGAAAAAATACGCAAACCAACCGCTAATAAATATGAAAAAAGTTATCAAAGATATCGTGAAATATTTAAACGAATACAAGATAATATCACTAAACCAAGTTTAACAGAATTACAGCCAAAAGATAAGAAAATCGTTAATCAATTGTCCTCCATAGCAGCAATTTTATTAAATACACCATCTTCTAAAGTTCCCCCTCTTAAATGTGTTGAATTTATCAAAGAAACGAAATGGGATACAGAATTAAATAAATTAGAATCCGATGTAGAAAAATTTATTAATAATTTAGCAACCTTATTACAATTGTCCATTTATGCTGCTCAAGGGTTAGGAGCATTAGGTAAACACATTTCTGCTAGAAGATCATCTAATAGTGAACTTCAATCTAATTTACCCTTAATTCCACCAGTAGATTTTGAAAAGTTGTTACCTGCGTCTCCTGTAGGTGCAGTGACTAGCGCACAATATCAAAATGGAGACTTAAAAATACATAGAGGTATTTGTATTGGGCGATCGCTTTTAAGTCAATGGCAAGAAATTTTTACAGTTGATGGGTTAACCCCCTCTCATTTATTAGTAACTTCTGCTACCAGTTACTCAGGAGAAGGTAAACAATCTTATGCTTTTCATGTTCAACAAAAACCCAGTTTATTAATCGAACCACCACAAGAAAAAATTGACAAAGTAACGGAACAAAGTGAATTTTTCTTTTGTCCCGTAGTAGATAAAAATAACGTTCCTGTAAGGATATCTGGTTCTTATGGAGAGCAACGTCACGACAATATAAAAAAGATGGTATCTGGTTTATGTCGTTCCTTTACCCAAGGAGATCCTTTAATTGATCGATTTCAAAACTATTTAAAAGACAAAATAGGAGAAGACCGAAAAAATCTTTTATTAATTACCAATAGTTACGCCGAAGCTAAAACCTTCTACAATTGTCTAAAATCATCCTATCAAGAAAGAGCGTCTTTTGTGGTACGAGATGGAGACAGTGATTTATGGACATCAACCATACAAAATACTAATGTTCCTCGTTCTAAAATGACAGAATTCCCCAGTCAAGGAAAAGAACTATTAATTGCCCCTATTGGTGCCATTTCTCGCGCGGTGAACCTCATGCACCCCGATAATAAAGAAGAGCCTTATTTTGGTGGTATGGTAATATTAGTGAGACAACATCCCCGTCCCGATGATAATCAAATTGTGATCAGCGCAGTTAATAAAAATGCGGTTGATAATATAGGTTCTAAACCTGTCGCTACCATTCAAAGAGACGCAAGAAACACAAGAGATGTCTTCTTAGCTGTACCACAAATTTTCTCTAACCTACCAGACGAAATACAAGGGGTTGCTATGAAAAATCCCCTGGTTTGGACGTTAGCGGTCAATTTAACCCAATTAATTGGTCGTAGCACCCGTGGAGGACGCAATACGGTAGTTTGGTTTACGGATGCTGCATTTATGCCAAAAACAGCAGAAGGGAAACGGGACAGTGATACAGCGCAAACGTCTCTTTTATTAGCGGTTCGTGAGCTTTTGGGGAATGCTATTCAAGAAGGGGGTTCATCCGGTCGTTTAATTGAAACGTTATACGGGCCTGTTTATCATCCTTTGACTTGTTTAACTCATTTTATCAACGAAGTGGATTTGTAAAGTAAAAAATGTCCACTCTACATCATTTATCTATCTAGCAATTATTTTCAAATTATGGCACCAAGATACAACTATTTTCAACCGATTTATTTTGAATATGATGAAGCATTGATTAAAGATGTTACGGGTTATGTTATGGCATTTCATAACAAAGAACAATTCGATCTACATTATGGGACAAGGGAACAAAAAGCTCCAACTGATTCTTTATTAGATACGTTACGTTTATTGTTACCTCAAATTAGAGTAATTAATAATCTCACAATATTTAATAAGATTACTAAAGAGTATGAACCTAACCCCGTAGCTTTTTTAGCTGATGAAAAGATAAATGAAGAAACTTTATCCTGGATATTTAGAAAATGGGTTGAAGTTTGGTATCCAGAATCAAGTCATGAAAAGGTAAAAAAATTATGTACTCCCGAACAATTTCAATGGAACAAAGCAACCCCAGAACAATTAAAATGGTGGTCACCAGGATGGAGAGTTGCGAAGTTATTGAGTGAACAGGAATATGAATTAGGAGACAATAAATTTAAGTTATTATTTAGTCCTAGTAGAAAAGGTAATACAGTTGAGTTAGTGTCTTGGCCACCTTTGACAGATACTAAAGGATATGGTCATAAAGCTTCTATTGGGGTTGTTATATCTACCCAAAGCGATCTAGATCATAAAAGAATCAATATTCATTTGAAGATGAAACGTTGGGTTGTAAAAAGAGGAGATAAAGATGAAATCGGTTTACAAAAGAAGACAACTCATTGCTATATTCGTAAGCTGCAACCTTGGTCAAGGGAATTTAATCTTTTTGAACCTAATGCGTTTACAGTTTTAGAAGCTAAAAACTTTAAAAATGAAGAAACACAACAATTTGAGCGTCAGTGGAAAGATACAAAAATACTGGCAATATTAGATAAATTAGGGGTTAAAATTCATGATATTGAAGATGTACTAAAAAAACCTTCAAAGTATTTTGAAAGTGATAATCTAGATATTTTAATTCCTGCTAGAGCATCGCAAAAAGTGGGGTTTGGAACGGGTTTTCCTATTTCTGATACAAGGAAATTACTAAAACAAATTACTAGCTTTTTACCAAAGAGTATAACTTTAACTAAACCTTGGAGAAAAATATCTGAAATTAAAGATGATAATAATACTAAACAGCAGTTTAAACAAGCTTCAGAATTAACTAAACAAAAATTTCTTGAACAACCTAAAATCCAAAAACCTTCTAAAAATCAATTACCTAAACTCACGGAAGTTTTAAAAGAGTTCTTAAAGCAAAGAGCGAATATTATAACAGTTTATGTTTGTACTTCGAGTAATTCTAAAACAAAAGATGCTATTAAAGAAGTTGCTGATCATTATTTTGGAGATAGTTTAAATTTAAAATTTATTCCTTGGGATAATATAGCTAATCCTATTACTTTTACACAATCTAATCGAAAAAACTCCCCAAATAGAAAAATTCCTGAGTTAAAACATATTAAAGAATTTGGTGATAAATATAAACAAGATCATCCGACACCAATTATAGTTGAAATATTTTCCCAAGATCATCCTTCATATAAAGGTAATGCTGATCCAAAATCTTACATTAAATCAATGTTACCCAAATATAATTTAATCCCTCAGTGTATTGTTTTGTCAGAAAATAATGTTTTAAATCGAGCTTTTTCGGCACTTTTAGATGCCATAATGCCTTTTGATCAAAAGTATCCGTTATCTACTTCTGAAGATAATAATGTTTATGCAGGATTTTATGTTATTTCTCGCAATAAAGCAACCTCTAATGATCCCTTTTATGAACCTGTGTTAGTAGTTATTTATCAGAATGAGATAAAGGTTTTATTACTAGAAAATGAAGAAATAAAATGGTTTTCATTTCCTGATGCTGTTTGTTATTTATCCAATAAAAAGAAAAATAGAAAAAAGCAAGATGAAAGTATTGTTAAAAAAATACTAGATCAACTTAGTCTTAATTATTCAAATGCTGATAACATTTACCTCTATGCTCATACACAAAAATCGAGGCAATATTGGCCATGGTTAAAAGAAAAAGATTTTGATCCTAGTAAGTCACCGACTAATAAAATTACTATTATTCGTATTCGAGATTTAGAGGATAATGAAGTTGCATCAGGATATGGGCTACCCATAGCAAACGAAGATTTTTCTGAAAACTTTGATCCAGAAATAGCTTCTTATGCAAATGGAATTTTTATGCCACTCAATTCTAAACCGGGTGAAATACCATTTATAAGATCAACATTGCATCAAACTGTATTAAGTATTGCTCAAAAACCAGAGACACTTAAGACACAACCAAAAAATAAAAGTAGAGTTGAACCTTGGACATCACAAGGATATGAAAAAGAAGAAAACGCAAAAGGAGAAAAAGTTGATAAATTAGATACTGAGACTGGAAAACGCATTAAAACCACTGTTAATCGCGATCCAGATCCATACAAAGATTGGAAAATGCCTCAACCTCGCGCTCATAATATATTAGCAACACCATCCCCAAAAAACTTCATCATACATCACAAAATTGCTCATGAGTTGCGATCGCTTCATTGGTGGAGTGCAGATGAATGTAAATATCCTGTCCCTCTATCTTTAGCTGAAAAGCTTAAAGAATGGTGTTTCAGTGACTCAGTTGAGTGAAAAAAGGGTCAAGATAGTAACATCTACCTCAACCCTCAAATAATATCAAAATATCTCTACTTTTTAGGTAAAATCACTTGATCAATAACGTGAATTACTCCGTTACTGGTCATGATATCAGCCTTAACCACAGTTGCATCATTAACCATAACAGAGTCACCTACTTGAACTTTAATCTTGCTACCTTCAACGGTTTTAACCTTACCTTCTTCAAGATCGGTAGATTTAACCACACCAGGAACAACATGATAGGTTAAAATAGCCACTAATTTGTCCTTATTTTCGGGCTTGAGTAAGTCTTTAAGGGTATCTTCTCCTAACGCAGCAAACGCTTCATCGGTGGGGGCAAACACAGTAAACTTACCTTCACCGGACAAGGTTTCGACTAAACCAGCAGCTTTTACTGCTGCTACTAAGGTATCAAACCCTTCAGCGGCCACAGCAGTTTCAACCAGGTTCATTTCAGCTTTGTCCGCCATTGCTTCGGTTTCAGGCTGAGACATTTCTCCCTTCATTTTGTCAGCAACCGCAGGACTAACCGCGAAACCAAGAGCCAATAGTACCCCTACTAAGGTAGAAAAAGATTTTAGTCCAGTCATTTGTTTAATCATAGTTTTCTTTATGTAATGTTAAGCATTGTAACAATTCTAACTTAAATTTACAAAAGAAAAGTTAAGATTTTGATAAACTGGGAACTTTTATGTTAGCAAGAAGGATAAAAATTTGAAGACTGGGAGAGGGAGATATTCCGAGTGATCTATATATTTTCACCCTCTCACATCCTATTCAAGACTCAGAAGCGGTAACTGTCTCATTTTCCCTTTTTACCCGACGTATAGGTAAATTAGCAATTAAAGCAGTCATCCGTTGATCGCTTTCTAGGGAAAATTCCATTTCTTCGGGGTCAATATCCACGTAACGGTTAACCACTGCTAAAATTTCAGCCCGCATCGCTTCGAGCATTTCGGGGTTCAGTCCAGCGCGATCGTGAGCTAAGATAAACTTAAGACGGTGTTTCGCTTCATCACCGCTTTTGGCTTGACTTTTCCAGGGGAATATTTTTTCAAGGAGATCGAGAATCATGGGTTTAGGGTAGAAATAAGTTTACTTTTTGAAAATGCTGAGAAGACGAGTGAGAAGGTTATCATCGGCTGCCATAAAATCGAGAAAAGGAATATCTTTCCCATTTAAACGTTGGGCAATATTGGTAAAGGCTAAACCAGGAAGGGACGGGGTTTCTTCCAAGACTAAAGGTTCTCCTTTATTAGTCGAAATAATAATGCGTTCATCATCAGGAACAATACCCAACAAAGGAACCACCAATAAATCCAAAATATCCTCTACCCCAATCATCTGATTAAGTTGGATCATTTTGGGTTTAATGCGATTAACAATGAGATGAATCTTTTTAATATCTTCGCTTTCTAGCAAACCAACAACCCTATCAGCATCCCTTACTGCTGCCATTTCAGGGGTAGTAACAATAATCGCTTCTTGGGCGGGACAAATAGCATTACGAAAGCCCATTTCAATACCAGCAGGACTATCAATAAAAATAAAATCAAACTGTTTGTCTAAATCAGCTACTAATTTCTTCATGTCATCAGGACTGATGGCCTCTTTAGTGCGATTTTGAGCCGCCGGTAATAACATTAAATTGGGTTGACGTTTATCTTTAACTAATGCCTTCTCAATAGGACATTCCCCTGATAAAACATCAATGGCTGTATAAACCACCCGTTGTTCAAGTCCTAAGAGTAAATCTAAATTTCTTAAACCAAAATCCGCATCCACTAAGACAATTTTATACCCTAAATGGGCAATGGCCGATCCCAAATTAGCGGTGATAGTAGTTTTGCCTACGCCCCCTTTTCCAGAGGTGATTACAATAACACGACTCATAATGTAAAGCTCAATTATCCAATAGTCTTGAATTAATTATTATGCAGGATTAGGGGTGTTTTTTTGAGTCCATCCCTTATCTTTGACAGTAAATGTGTGGGTTTTATTAAAATTAAGGGCTGACTTAAGGCGTATCCCTTCGGTGGTTAAATAGGCCACTTCTGGTTCAAAGACCTCTGGACTGTCCCCTGGTGGTCGCGCTACGGCTTCACCAATACGTAACTGGGTCGGCTGCATTCGCAAAGCCATGATACAACATTCCGGGTTGCCTTTTGCCCCTGCGTGAGCAATTCCTCGTAAATGTCCCCATACAATAATATCCCCATCAGCGATCACTTCTCCCCCTGGATTGACATCTCCTTGAATAATAATGGTTCCAGGGTGACGGATGGCAACCCCTGACCGAACCGTGGTTTTGAGATATAAGGGTTCAGTTAGACTGGTAGGTGCGGCCATGTCTTTGGGGAAAAGTTCCTGTTTGGGGGTTTCTTGTTCAACGGAATAACCGGCAGTCGCTGCAGTAATGGCAGTTTGACGACGACTGGTAAAAACACGGGTTAATTTTAATTCTGCTGCGTCTAACGCTTCCCCAATATTGTGAAACTGCCGACTATCCAATAAACGGTTTTCCACCAATAAATGAACAGGCGTTCCTGGTGTCCAAGTTCCTTTATGATGGTTTAAACAGTATTTTAAGTCTTGTAACAACTCGATCCAGTCTTTGTTTCCCTCTTTGGGTTCAGTATCTGGCAAGATTAATAATAGTTTTTTCCCTGCCCTTTTTAGGTGAACTTGGGAATAAGGTTTAGAGGTATTGGTATTAGCATTGGATAAGGGTGTGGTTAACTCACGATTCATAGACTCAAACCTCTGCGACGTTGTCCCAACATCGAATCACAGATTACGATTAGGGCTTCTCTGCCTGATGATAGTGCATTTCCATATAATAGCTTAGAAAAATTTTAAAAGTAACTTTGAAGGTGATTGTCTAAGAATATGTTCATTAATATACCTGATCTCTCAGTTGAAACATTTAAGGAACTTGTTATAATATTAAGAAATGTTAATGCTGCACTCATCAACATACCCTAAAGCTTTATCGCTTTAGTCTCCTAAAATACTCATTTTTAGGGACTTAAGTCATACTGCTCATAAATACTTTGTGAACAATACGCTACAAAACTTGATTGAGTTTTGTAAATTCTTTAA
Organism: Crocosphaera sp.; assembly: GCA_030065205.1. Classification (GTDB taxonomy): domain Bacteria; phylum Cyanobacteriota; class Cyanobacteriia; order Cyanobacteriales; family Microcystaceae; genus Crocosphaera. The sequence continues at coordinate 2,090 of JASJDN010000090.1, read as the reverse complement.
TATTTCAATCTCTTGTCATCATGAATACATCCATACTTAGTTTAGTTTTCAAACCCAACGTTAACCCTAACTTTGCTTCCCAAACCGCCTGGGCTATTTTTCGAGCGGTTGTCGGCATAATGATGATCCATAATGGACTCGATAAATTAGGTAATATCGAAAGCTTTGCAGAAGCTTATGTGTCTTATATTGGACTGCCTTTTCCCATTTTCTTTAGTTATATAGCTGCTTTCACGGAATTAATTGGTGCGCCTTTAGTTGCTCTGGGTTTATTTACTCGTCCGGCTGCTTTAGGATTATTGTCTACCATGATCGTTGCCATGTATCACCACATTTTAGTAGCAGGGTTAAGTATTCCTTATCTTGAATTGTCTGCTATCTACGCTGTTTGTTTTCTCTTCTTTTTGGTCAATGGTGCCGGTTTATTTTCCACCGATGCTTTAATTTTGAACTGGTTAGATAGCCAAGCTTTAACCCAAAAAGCGAAGCAAATCATGTTACTGGAAAAATCTTATCAAGCTTCTCAGATTAATAAAGAACAACAACTTCGATAGGGTTTAATCTTTGCTTTATGCTTAAAGTCCGCTTAAAAGCGGACTTTTTTTGTTGTATATAACAACCTCTTAAGGCTATACTTTTCAAGGTTGAAATCATTTATCTAATCAACTATCAACCATTAAGTTTCTTCTGTTTCTAAACCAAAGACACGATTAAAGGCTTTTTCGACTTTATAGCCTGAATCAATAGTTTCTAGAGGATCTTTACGAAGTCGATGTCGTAAACATAACACCATCGTCCGTCGTATATCATCGACTGTTACCTCTGTACGTCCCTCAAACGAGGCTAAAGCCTTCGATGCACGGTTAGTAACAATATCACCCCGTAGTCCATCCACATCTAATTCTGAACACACTTCGGAGATTTTGACTCGTAAATCATAGTCAATGTTTACCGATGGTAGAAGATTTTGTGCTTCAACTAAACTATTTTGTAACTCATCTTGTTGTTGTTGATAAGTTTCACAGAATTTTTGAGGATCTCGATCAAATTCTGATCGTTGTTCTACAATTTGCACTCGTAGATTAGGTTCTTTGACTGTATGGATCTCCGCGTGCATTCCAAACCGATCAAGCAACTGAGGGCGTAATTCTCCTTCTTCTGGGTTTCCGGAACCCACTAAAACAAATCTAGCTGGGTGACGGATAGAAATCCCCTCTCTTTCTACTGTATTCCAACCACTGGCCGCAGAGTCTAACAATACGTCCACCAAGTGATCATCAAGAAGGTTAACTTCATCTACATACAATATCCCTCGGTTTGCTTTTGCTAATAACCCAGGTTCAAAGGCTTTTACCCCTTCTGATAACGCTTTTTCAATATCAATAGTGCCACAGACTCTATCTTCTGTCGCTCCAAGGGGTAAGTCAACCATGATCACTTTTTTATGAGCAACGGGTAATGATCCTTGTTCTTCCAATGTTTGACGGACATTATCACTCATTAAATCTGGGTCAGCAGGATGAGAGTTAAAGGGATCATTTTCTACCACTTCAATTTCAGGCAATAAGTCAGCTAAAGCGCGGATGGTGGTCGATTTTCCTGTACCGCGATCACCCATAATCATCACACCACCAATTTTTGGGTCAATGACATTGAGGAGTAAAGCTAATTTCATCTCTTCTTGGCCAACAATGGCTGTAAAGGGAAACACAACACGATGGGTTTTTGGGGGTGCTTGTAAAGTTGCAGTCATCTAGGTTATTTCGGTTTGTTCTCAGTCTAATTTTGCTATGCGATCGCTTACTTGGTCAATCTTTCTCATTGTGCCATAGCAGACAAACTTTATTTCTTTAGCTATTAGTTAATTATGTCTGTTGACCTTTTAACAAAACTCATTAAAATTCGGGGAGGGGTAAAGCAAAACTTATCTAAACTAGCGATCGCCTCCTCTATCTGGCTCTCCCGACAGTGTGGGGTAAAAAGTATAATAGACTACATACCTAAAATGGTGGGTTAGGTTGCAGACCATAAGTTATTGTGTTTTCATAAAAATCAACCCTGCGCCTAACCCACCCTACGAGGTATAAATT
>JASJDN010000191.1 GCA_030065205.1 Crocosphaera sp. | reverse complement strand
TAGGTTGGGGCGCAGCCAAACATACGCTTCAGGAGAGATTCCCTCTTGGTTGGTTGGAGAAATCCTGCTGGCTAACGGAAACTCGTTGAATGAAGAATCCCCTCGCCTTTAGGCAGGGGCGAACGTCAACTTAGATGCTTATGAAAAGTTGGGAGAAGAAAAATCCCCCCTCCTTAACCAAGGGGGGAATGATAGGGTAAATATAGGTTTAACAAAAGCTTTGGATATTTATGCAGAGAAAGTTTATAACTATCAAGACTATAACCAAGATAATCCCCAAAATGAACGCACAAACAGAGAAAAAGAGTTAATTAAATTAATTTTTCTGCGGTTAATTCGTACCAATAATCAAGAACAAGATACCAGACAACGACAACCCAAAGAAATTTTAGTAAATATTGCTAATGAAGACCAAAAAAAGCAGAAAATTCTAGAAAAACTGATTTATGGTAAGCAAGGATTAGTTAATGCTCGTTTATTAGTTACAGGTAGTGATACATCTTCTAATAATATTCATAGTGCATGGGTTGATTTAGTACATGAGGCATTAATTGAAGGATGGCAAAGATTTAAACAGTGGCGAGAGGAAACTAGAGATTTATTGCGACTTAGTGAAAGATTAGAAGATCAACGACAACAATGGCTAAATCATCCCATTGATGAAAATTTGATGATGGGAGGATTATTAATACAGGTAAGACAGCAATGGGAAAAGTTACAGCCTTATTTACTGCATCCTAGCGAAGCAGCAGAATTTTATAACCAGAGTGATAAATATGACAAAGCAAAGATTAAAGAGGCAGAAGAGGACAAAATGAGGCGAATAGAAGCAGAAAAATCCTATAATTCCTGGAAAAAAGCTTCAGAAATCTTTATCAACGCTCAAAAGGAAGCTAAAAAACAAAAACCCCATATAAAAGCTTTTCGTTTGAAACAATCTGTTTTATCAATTCTTCGTTCAGTTCTAATAACAAGCTTGGGTTTATGTACTATTCGTCAGTTAGGTTGGCTTCAGTGGCCAGCATTAGCGTCCTATGATTATATGACCCGCCTTTCTTCTCATAACTCTCCTGATCCTCGTCTTCTTATTGTTGGGATTACTGAACAAGATTTGCCAAATCAGCAAACATCAATATTATCTGATCAAACGGTCGCTCAAGTTATTGAAACGATACAAGACTATAAACCTGCTGTCATTGGATTAAATATATTTCTAGATATTCCTCAACCTCCTGGAACCGAAAAACTACACCAAGCAATTAAAGCAGATAATATCATAATGGTTAAGGGATTACCCAGTGGAAATTTTCCAGGAACACCACCACCCCCAAACATTCCTAGTTCACGAGCAGCATATTCTGATGTGCCAGTTGATTTTGATAATGTGATACGTCGTTCAATCCTATATCTACAATCTCCTAGTAGTAAAAATCAAGAATATTCTTTTCCTCTTCAAGTCAGTCTTAACTATCTACAATCCCAAAAAAAGCTAGAGAATTTTGTCGTTAATCCTGATAGTCTGAAGATAAATTCTACTATTTTTCCTCGTCTTGTTCCAACATCGGGTGGTTATAAGTTGCCGGAGTCAGAAACTTTAGGTTGGAATATTTTAATACAATATCAATCGCAAAAAATATCTCGCCAAATTAGTTTAGAAGAACTTTTAACAGGTAAATTTGAGACTGAATGGATTAAGAATAAAATTATTTTAATTGGAGTAGTTTCTCCGAGTACAACGGATACTTTCTCAACTCCTTATAGTGCTGTTCTTACTTATAATTATTTTCAAATGCCTGGTGTTGAAATTCATGGTACTATAATCAGCCAAATTTTGAATGCAGTCTTAGACGGAGAAAATTTATTAGTCACACTACCTGATTATGTAGAGTGGATATTAATTATTTTCTGGGGCTTTGTTGGCACAATTATGGCTTGGTCTTATTGGTATTTCAAGAATTTCTTATGGTTTACCTACACTATATTGATGATTGCAATATTACTGACAATTATTTATTTTGTTTTCTTTATCTTTGGTTGGTGGTTGCCACTGGTTCCTAGTTTATTAATGCTCTTAAGTACAACGACTGTTACCTATTTTTTCAATAAAGATTTAATCGAAAAATTTTACGCAAAAGAAAGCTTGATGAAAATAAGACAAGAGTATCAAGATAATTTACCAGAGGCTAAAATTGCGGTTGGTTTGTGGATACAATCTTTTCCCAAAAACCGTACTTTAGTTTTATATGAAATGATAATACCTAGATTGCAAAAATGTGAAACTAAAGATGACATAGCAAAGATATATAAAGACTTAGCTTGGATACCTCGACCTATTACTGTGGTTTTTTATCCATCACTGTGTGTATTTTTATCTGTTAGCCAAAACGTTGATGAGTCAATTAATATTAAACCATTAATTAATAATCTTAAAAATATTGATAAAACTTTTGAGGAGAAGTCTCGATTTCAATATCAGACTGAATTTAAAAAAATAGCAAAAGCATGGGTCGCTATTCTAAAAAACTTAGACTTAATCTCAAGTTAACTATATTTCCAATTTACTTAGAAACTATTATGAGATAATAATCAATAAAAAATTAGGTTTTATCCAAAACATTGAGTCACTAAAGGATTAGATAATTCTATCCTTCGCAAAATTTCAGGATCAATTTCTATCCAAACCCTCGCCCCACAGGGTTTAGGATGGTCAGGGCTATATACAATTGTGCATAAACCCCCTAAAATCTCAACCTTATCGCAGTATCGTTCTTTTATACCTTCTCTTACGCAAATAACAGGCTCTCTTTCCGTCTTATGATGATTATCTCTAATTCTATTGCTATTAACATGAATATAAGTGGTAGCTCGTTGGGGACGCTTGCGCCAGGTTCCCTTACGACCTCTTTGGGCTGGTATAATTTGGGGCATATCATGCTCCAGTAACGGTATTTGCCAAAATCGCCCTTCTTTAAACGCTCCTTTGATTCTTCCTGCATATAGTAACTGTTGTACCCGTTGACGGGAAATACCTAGAAGATAAGCAGCTTTTGCAACACGAACATATATCATAATAGTTATAATCTAGCGCTAGATTTAATGATATACAAAACTGTTCAATAACCGCTAAGATCGAAAATAGGTAACATAAAGGAGAAAGATTTGTGACTCGTCAATCAACCCCAAGCTTGCAACCCTTAATAGGTGGGATTATTGCTGCGTTGTTGGTCGTTATTAGTTTTAACTCGTTTGTGGTTATAAACCCTGGACAAGCAGGAGTTTTAAGCGTGTTAGGAAAAGCCCAAGATGGAGCCTTACTAGAAGGAATCCACTTTAAACCCCCCTTAGTGTCTGCTGTGGACGTTTATGATGTTACTGTCCAAAAGTTTGAAGTTCCGGCACAGAGTGCCACTAAAGATTTACAAGATTTAAGTGCCAGTTTTGCCATTAACTTCCGACTTGATCCGGTGCAAGTTGTCGAAATTCGACGCACCCAAGGAACCCTCCAAAATATTGTTTCTAAAATTGTTGCTCCTCAAACCCAAGAATCCTTTAAAATTGCTGCGGCAAAACGCACTGTCGAACAGGCCATTACCCAAAGAAGTGAACTCAAGGAAGACTTTGACAACGCCCTCAACTCTCGCTTAGAAAAGTACGGCATCATCGTCCTAGATACCAGTGTCATCGATCTGAACTTCTCTCCTGAATTTGCCAAAGCAGTAGAAGATAAACAGATCGCTGAACAAAAAGCACAACGGGCTGTCTATATTGCCCAAGAAGCTGAACAAGAGGCACAAGCAGACATTAACCGCGCTAAAGGTAAGGCAGAAGCGCAACGGTTGTTAGCAGAAACCTTAAAAGCCCAAGGGGGTGAATTAGTGTTACAAAAAGAAGCTATCGAAGCTTGGAAAGAAGGTGGCGCACAAATGCCCAAGGTGTTAGTCATGGGAGGAGATAGTAATAGTAGTGTTCCTTTTCTCTTTAATTTAGGAGACATGGCTACACATTGACATACTCCCTCACTAATTGCTTCGCTTGGCATCCGCAATATAGTGAGGGATTCTTTCCACATCACTGTTAGAAATTCCTTGCTCAACGAGACGACTTAGATTCTCGATGTTGCCATTAAGAACCCAGAGGCCGTCCTCTCCCAAGGCGTTTGGGTCGGTTCCTATATGCCCTACAGTACCGTTGAGATGTTCTCCCAAGTATTTCAACTCTTCTTGATTCAGTCGCTCATGGGGGAAACCCCCAAGACCGCGCTGAATCGCTTTCTTAAGAATGTTTATTGCCGCATTATGATCCCTATCTAAGACTGTTTTACAGTTAGGACATTGATGAGTTCTGGTACTTAATGATTTTTGAATTCTTGTGCCACAAACTGAACAGTCTTGAGTGGTGAAATGGGGAGGCACAGCAACACAAACGATGCGATAAATCTTGGCAAAATAATTCAACCATTGAGTGAATTGATACCAAGACGCATCACTAATTGATTTAGCAAGTTTACGGTTTTTCACCAAGTTTCTCACTTTTAAAGCTTCATAGACTACCAAATCATTAGATTGGACTAACGCCAAAGCATCTTTAATGGCTTTGTCTTTACGTTGTCTTGATACTTTAAGGTGAAGTTTGGCCACTTTCACCCGTTGCTTATGATAGTTGTTAGACTGTTTCTTCCCCTTGCGAAAGCGTTTTGATAATCGCCTTTGTGCTTTTTTAAGACGCTTTTCAGACTTCCTTAAATAGCGTGGGTTATTAACAGTATTTCCCTGAGCATCAGTGTAAAACTCCTTTAAACCCAGATCAATTCCTGTTACTTGTCCTGTTGGTTCATGATGTTCAATTCGTTCTACATCAATGAGAAACTGGCAATAATAACCATCACAACGTCTAACGACTCTTACCCGCCTAATCTGTTGTTCTGAATAATAAACTAACGTTCTCTGACTACACCATAAATCAAATTCTCCTGCCTTAAATCCATCAGTGAATTCGATTTTACGTCTATCATCAGATAGTTTGTAGCCTGTTAGTTTATACTCAACAGAACGACTATGCTTTTTAAAACGAGGAAAGCCTTTCTTTCCTGGTATTTTAGCACGA
>JASJDN010000089.1 GCA_030065205.1 Crocosphaera sp. | reverse complement strand
GGATATGTTGAAGATAGAGACAAAATGGCAGCCTTAAATATACTTAAAAAAGGTACTATAGGGCATATAGGAACCTACTCGGAAGAGTTAAACGCTTGGGGAGATTTAAGCTCTATCTTGGTTGGTAGCAATACCTGTCGAGACAACTTGAGTCAGTGAACCAAGAATCCCCGTATGAAGCGTAGCGGAATGCGTGGGAGTGTCAAAAAAGTCAATTTTCTGCTAAAGTAACATACAACTCTTTAACTTTCTTAACGAAATTAACCAAGTTTACTCCTACACTTAAAAAATCGTTAACCCATGAAATTATTATCCAATCAATTAATTGTCGCTGGTGTGAGTGTTTGTCTCTCTTTGGCTTGTCATAGCATGACAGTTGCCTCCGCAGAAAGTGAAACCGGAGTCAAGTTAAGACCTCTTCCCTCTGATCGCTATTTACCTCAAACCCCTGTCTCTCCTAGAGGGTATATCTGGCCGTCTCAAGGAAACTTGACCTCTGGGTTTGGCAAGCGTTTTGATAAGTTACATACAGGGGTTGATATTGCTGCCCCCATTGGCACCCCCATCGTTGCTGCGGCCTCTGGGGTAGTGGTATTTGCTGGTTGGAGTAATAAAGGGTTGGGTTATCAGGTAAGTATCCGTCACTCCGATGGGAATGTCAGTGTTTATGGACATAATCAACGGCTTTTAGTGACTTCTGGTCAAACCGTAGAACAAGGTCAACAAATTGCTGAGATGGGCAGTACCGGATTTAGTACCGGACCCCATTTACATTTTGAAATTCGTCCTGGCGGCCGAAAAGCGGTTAATCCGATGGCTTTTTTGCCTGGCCAAAAACCCGATTTAACCCCAGAACAAGCTGAATTGATTCGCCGACGTTAACCTATTGATGAAACGGAATGGAAATTAAGGGTAAGAGGGTTAATAACATGAAATTCCAATCAATACCATCAAACCTAAAATAGTCTGATTCATTAAATAAGGCATTGATTCTTTCTTCCAGTCGATTATTGATAGTCAGATCATGAAAAGTCGCTTCTACAACCCCTAAAGGCTTTTCTGTGGCGATGTGATTGATTTCTTGAGCAATTATTAGTAAAGATTCTGCTAAAATTAACGGGTCAACTGTGTGAGCCGCTTGTTGATCCGCTCGTATTTCTCTTAATAGTAATAAATCTTGCCACAGTTGCTTGGTTCTTGGTAGCCAAAAACTAATTCTCTTTAACCACCCTAACCAGAAAAACCAAAACGTATCATGGTAATAAGCATGAGCTTGTTCATGGGCAATCACTGCCTTTAAATGGTCATTATCCAGGGTGTTGAGAAGACCATTGCTAATAATGAGTTCCGAATTCCAAAAACCCACCTGTGCGCTATACGGTAAATTCGTTTCAATTATTCTCACTCGCTGATTATTAATCTGTTGTTGAGGATAATTCTTGATGGGTTGCAGAGAAGACCATCCCTGATAATGAATTTCCATTGCTCTAATAACAGCAAATCCGAGAAAACCCACCGCTAAGAGATAACTGAAACGACTGGCCGGAAACCCTAGCATTTCTCCATGATAGCCCATCGCAATCACCGCAATAGCTGTCATCAGTAAGAGTAATGGGGGTAGCATGAAAACAATCAGCGATCGCTGCCACCGACTCACGGGATAAGGGTAAAAGGTATCAAACCATCGAACCCCTATGGCTAACGTTAACATCGTTAAAATCATCATTAAGTGCATGGTTTAAGGAGTCCCCCGTTGACGACGAATGGCTCTGAGACGACTGGCGATCGCCTCTAATTGTTCCAAACTGGTTGCGTCTAAACTATCAGCAAACGAGGCTACCATATCAGGGTTACTAATCGCAAGAAATTGTTGTAATTGTTCATAAGCTCGGATTGCCTTCGCCTGTTCACGGGATACCAACGCTTCCCAGACAAACGCTTTATTTTGTTTACAACATTTGAGCCAACCTTTTTGGGTTAAACGGTTTAACACCGTCGTCACCGAAGCATAGGCTAGTTCGCGATCGGGATCAGCCAAAATGCGATTGTGGATTTGCTTAACCGTCGCTTGGCCAAAATCCCAAACGATCTCTAAAATTTCCGTTTCTAGGGTTCCTAACGATAATTTTTGTGGACGATACTCAGGTAAAGGAGACATAACTTAATGATGAGAATAATTAAATACAAATGCCATCAACAAATCGCGTGGTTGGTGTTATCTTACTCATCTGGATTGGAGATGAACGCTAACGCTTGTTAAAATTTAAGACTTATTCCGTGATTATTATACAATAGAGCTAGTCAGTATAAGACTTTAAAACCTACCGGGGGACTCTCGGAAAGTACACGCCCAACACCTGAATTGGCAGGGTTTAAGGAAATATCACTACGCCCTTTGAGGCCAACGTGGTGAGCCTGGGAACTTGTGAAAACAAGATAATAACATCCCATCAGGGATACGTTATGAATCGCCTTACTTCTGGTAAGGAGAGTGTCAAAACCTGTTGTTGGTAGTCAACGGGTAAAAAAAATGTCAGACTGAGGATAGTATTTTTATTCGTTTTCCAAAGATAAAGCCAATGGTTGCACTTGCACAAGTTGAAGATATGATTAAAGCCCAACTCCCCGATGCTCAAGTGGTGGTTCGGGATCTCACCGGTGGGGGAGATCATCTTGAAGCGATCGTTGTCTCTGCTGAGTTTGAAGGGAAAACCATGATTAAACAGCATCAGTTAGTGTATGGTGCAGTTCAAGAGGCAATGGACTCTGAAGCCATTCACGCCCTAGCCTTAAAAACTTACACCCCCCAAGCTTGGGAAGCAGCCCAGAAATAGGGGGAGCAGGGGGAGCAGAGGGAGCAGAGGGAGCAGAGGGAGATGGGGAATTTAGAATTTAGAAACAATTAAATTCTGCATTCTACATTGGCTTCTATCTTCTTCCCACACTTCCCACACTCCCCACACTTCCCATACTCCCCACCCTTCCCAATCTCAATTTTTCCTTTCCTTTTGCACCTATTATCATTAAATAAATTCTTCAAGGAGTAAGTATGACCCCAGAAACCAAAGAAAGACTCGACCAACTTGTGAACAATCACAAAATCCTCGTCTTTATGAAAGGTGCCAAGTTAATGCCTCAATGTGGCTTTTCCAATAATGTAGTGCAAATCCTCAATACCCTTGGTGTTCCCTTTGAAACTGTTGATGTTTTAGCTGATCCTGATATTCGTCAAGGAATTAAAGAATATTCTAACTGGCCAACTATTCCCCAAGTTTACATTAACGGGGAATTTGTAGGTGGCTCTGATATTATGGTTGAAATGTACCAAAATGGCGAACTACAACAGATGGTAGAAGTGGCTCTGGCTTCGTAAAACAAAAATAAGCCCGCTTGTGCGGGCTGAATTATAATTCCATAGTGACTTGAGAAAATTAAGAACGGTAATAATCGGTTTCAGGTTCTAAAGCCGGTAACTCAAAATTAGAAGGATCGCGGAAAAAACGCCACGCATCCTCTTCCAAACGATGAATTAAATACGGTTCTAAAACGTCTACTTGTCGTAAACAAGCAATATATCCGTCCATGTAAGATTGAATTTCATCAAAGCGACGGCCTCGATTCCACAATTCCACCATGCCGTCCGTGAGGTTTTGATAATAGCGGATTGCCAAGGGATGTTGCAGCATAATCAATGAAGGGGAATAATTTAAAGAAGAGTTGATAAAAAATAAATGCCTTAATTTTAATGAATCATTAACAGAAAAACAAGCTACAATGTTAGATAGATCAGAAATCTAAGAAAATTCTAATCGGTTCACTCATTCACATTTTATCTCTGTCCCAGTGATTTGAAAACCCTATGGCCTAATTCATCATACAAGAGTTTGTGCTGTAAAATTTAATATTTTCTTAGGAAATATCCAAAAACCCCGTAGCCAATGTTACAAATTCTTGACAATACGTTTGCTACGCTAAGGACTGTCAAACTAGAAGGACAAAAACTAAGGTGAGTCTCATTTATACTGCTATTGTTGAGGGGAATCCTCATCTACGCTCATTATTAGGTTGGCATCTGCAACAAGCAGGTTACACGGCGCAACAATGTGCTAATCTGCAACAAGCCCGCAGTGTCTTTAACCGTCGTCAGCCCACCTTAGTGATCCTTGATGCTGATCTCTCTGACGGAGATCCTCTGGAATTGTGCCGATGGCTTCACCAACAACGGCAATCCATGATTCTTATTTTATCAGCCCGCGACACAGAAAAAGATATTGTCAAAGGGTTAAATGCAGGAGCCGATGATTATCTGACCAAACCCTTTGGAATGCAAGAGTTTATGGCTAGGGTTGAAGCGTTGATCAGACGAGTACGAGTCGCTTCTGCTCCTTTATTCCTCGATTACGGTGACTTAAAAATCGACTTGGTACAACGTCGAGTTCAGTTTCAGGGGAATTTTGTGGACTTAACCCCTCAAGAATTCAGTTTATTGTATGTTCTAGCCCAAGCAGAAGGAAACCCCCTCAGTCGCTCAGAATTGCTGCAAAGAGCTTGGCCAGAAGCCATTGACAATCCCAGGACCATTGACACCCATGTGTTGTCTTTACGCAAGAAAATTGAAACGGACCCCCGTCAACCGAGTTTAATTCAAACGGTTCGCAATGTGGGTTATCGCTTCAACTCCGAAGTCATACAAGAACCCTCTGCTTCTCCTACCACTTCAACCCAAACACAATCAGCCAAAATGGCTGCCGTAGAACCCCTCAAATTCAATAAGCTATCTTAAAGGAGGCAGGAGTTGAAAGGCAGGAGGCTCCGAGGCCGTTTAGAGGGGGATTTAGGTCTGATCGTGATCTTTAAGTCAGGATGTCACTCAGTTAATAAAGACTGGGCTGCTTCTAACATATCACCTCGAATATCCTTAATATCGTCTTGATTATTAAGATAGGTTTTCAATGCTTCGATGGGATCTAAACTTTTGCCAATTCCTAATTCGGGTAGACGAGGACGGGATAATTGACTAATAATTTCAGGACGAATGGTGTAACTATGAGCAGCTTTTAAAACTTCATGAATCACACTATTATTGATGAGTTCTAATTGTTCAGAACGAATCTGATAATTAACCCTCACCACTGTATTTTGAATTGTCTTTTTTTCAATAGCTTTAACTAAGGCTGCTTGGGGATCATCGGCTTGAGTAATATCAACTTTTATAGTAAGAAATGGACGAGCCGGTAAAGTTTGAAAATTCCAATTAACTTCCCCTTTTTTCAGATCAATTAAAATATAACCTTTTTCTTCTTTTTCTTCACTAAAATCAACCCTTTCTATACTACCTGGATAAATTACGGGTGGATCATTATTAGGATTGAGATTTTGATGTTTATGAACATGGCCTAGGGCAACATAATCAATTTCAGGACGGATTAATAAGGAAATGGGAATGGTAAACCCTCGTCCCACTGCCAAGAATTGTTCTGCTCCAAATCTAGCCCGATTAACCATTAAATGACCCAATAAAATAGTCGGAAGATTGGAATCTAATTTTCTGATTTCCTCTTCTAAAACCGGTTCTAACGCCTTAATTAATAACTGATTAATTTCGTCTAAAGATAATCCTTCTGTTTTTGATTTTGTTAACAAAGATGCTCGAGTTAACCAAGGTAAAGTAATCACTTGAATCTCACCCTTTTTAGTGGTTATTTTATGGGTAATTAAGTTATCACCAACAATGAAACCTGGAACCGCTAACGTGCGATAAATACATAAACTTGCTCCCCCATTTCCTTGAGAATGTTGGTCATGATTTCCGACTAATAAAATGGTGGGAATATTGGCATCAGCTAACCGTCGAAATTGAGCAGCAAACGCTTCTTGAATATAAGGGGGAGGTGTAGCATCAGGAAAGGCATCACCCCCAAATAAAACCAGGTCAACGGGTTCATTAATAGCGCGATCAACACATAAGCTTAAACAGTTAATAAAGTCTTCTAAACGAGTATTTAAGCCAGTTTTAGGGTTAATTTTTCCGTGAGAAAATCCGCTACCAAGATGAATATCTGAAAAATGAAGAACTTTAATCATAATTAGGTAAGTCAGTGAAAGTAAACTTAAACTAGAAGTTAGGCATCAGAAGTTAGAAATTTCCATTAACTTTCTTTGTTATAACATTTTAGATTTATTTCAGTGGAAATGCTGTTTCTATTTGTTATAAAAGTTTAAATCATAAAATCATCAAGATTAATGTATAATGACTATGGTAGAAAAATAGAGGGAAAATTTAAAATGAGTTTTAACAATGAATTTTTAGGTCAATTAAATAATTTGAAAGAAGATGTAGAAAAACTTTTTGAAGTTAAACCACCTCAAAAATCTAATGTCTCCCCAAAAACGGCTAGTTCCTCTAATTATTTAACACCAGAAGAAAGAACGGCATTTGCGGGATTATGTGCATTAGAAGGGAAAGCTGAAGTTGAAAAGTTAGCAGAGTTAGTTAAAGAATATTTAGAAAAGAAAAGACAAAGTTTATAACTGTAACCCTTTTTTGCTATGTATATTAAGTGTTATTTATTATGGTAACTTCTTCTCAATTTTTTAGTTTAGAAACATTTATTAATCAATATTGGATTGTAGATTATCAGGGGTTAGGTGGGGTTGCTTTTATCGGTAAACCCAAACAACCCACCTTTACCATTTGTCAACTGATTGATGAAGATTATCAACAAGAGCAATATCGTTTAACAGATGTCATTGTTTCTCCTAGTTTACCCAGTTTACAACTATGTTTGAATGATATTTTCCCTCGTTAATTTTTAGGATGATTGATGTAAAATTAAACGATTACCATCGGGGTCATAAGCATAAATTTCTTGACCATGAGACGCAACATTAATCTTGCCGTGAGGGGGATAACCCATATTATTTAAAACAGCGATCGCTTCCTCTAAATTTTCTACTTCTAAACACAAACTTAAGCCACTTTGGGCAGAATTATTAAACTCTTTTTCGTGACTAATTTGAGGGTTAAAAATCCCCAACCGTAACCCCAATAAGTTAAACTGAGCATAACGTTTTGGTTGATAGGGATGGGGTTGTTGGGATAACAATTGACTGTAAAAACTAACCACTAATTCAAAATTAGTCGTCCCTAACGCTACAAAAGCAGTGTTATAGTTCAACATTGTTAATCAAGAAGGGTTAAAATTTCTACCCCGGTATCTGTCACAGCAATAGTATGCTCAAACTGGGCCGATAACTTACCATCTTTTGTGATAGCTGTCCAACCATCCTCTAAAATGACAGCTTCCCAAGTGCCTTCGTTAATCATCGGTTCAATGGTAAACACCATCCCAGGACGAAGTTTTTTGCCCTTTCCGCGCTTGCCATAATGGGGGACTTGGGGGGCAGTATGAAAAACATTGCTCACACCGTGGCCGACAAAATCTCTCACTACAGAAAACCCTTGGGGTTCAGCACATTCTTGAATGGCAGCCCCAATGTCACCAATTCTTGACCCAGGTTTAACGGTTTGAATGGCTTCCATTAAACATTTTTCGGTCACTTCTACCAATCTTTTCGCCAACGGAGAAGGGGTTCCCACAAAGAACGTTTTTGAAGTATCTCCGTGATAACCATCTAAAATAGGGGTGACATCAATGTTAATAATATCCCCTTCTTTGAGGATTTGTTTCGCATTAGGAATGCCATGACAAACCACATGGTTAATACTGGTACAAATGGATTTAGGAAAACCATGATAGCCTAAGGGGGCGCTAGTTGCCCCGTGGGCTTGTGTCCATTTTTCCGCTTCATCATTAAGTTCTAACGTACTCACCCCTGGTTTAACCATTGGGGCTAAATAGTCCAAGAGTTGGGCGGCTAAACGTCCGGCCCGACGCATTTTTTCAATTTCTCGTTTCGATAATAAGGTAATGGTTTCTCCCATGTTTTTGATGCGAAATTAACTAATAATGATTTTTTTCTATGATACCAAATTTCTTGATCCTGAACTTTTGGGAGGATAGATCAATAAACAGAAATTACTCAAATAAATTGAGGGGGAAATGGCCATAAGTTCCCACTAAGTTATGGTTATCGGATTGACAAGAAATTAAAACCCCTCGATAACTTCCTGTGTAATGATCAACATAGTAGGACATCGTATCTGTATTAAATTTAATGTAAACTGGGGTTTGTTTTGGGGCTGTCGTCAATTTCTCTACGTTTTCACATAATTCCAACGCTTTTAGATAACTTTTGAGGGTTGTAAACCCTTCTTGAAAATTATCGGCGCAAATACCAATATTTTCCGTTTCACATAAACTAGAAACAATTTGGATAGCTTGACGTAATTTGTGTTTATCTGCTTCAAAATCTACAATTTTAATTTGAAGGCAACTATAGTCTTTCAGAGTTTTGAGAGCATCATCAACGCTTAACTTAGAATTGGCTGGAGTCATTATATTTAATCTAATGAGTTGGTTAAGAACAAAGTTAGTTATTAGGTAGTTTCATGATCCATGCTACGATGTTGAGGGCCATCAGGGAATGAACTAGCCAATGTTTTTAAGATTTCCCCTCAACGGTTATGATGAAAAATGATGAGTTATAGAATGATATATGGGTGAAGCTAAACGCCGTAAACAAGCTCTAGGAGAACAGTACGGTCAAGAAGAGCGTATTTTATCTTGGGTTCCCATCTCAAAGCGTCAAGCTGATGCTTTCTATCAATGGACGACACGGGGGGCCTGGGTTGGTATTGGCCTTATGGTTGCTCTTTGGTTAACCGTTCGTTTTATTGGCCCAGCTTTCGGCTGGTGGGATATTCAATAAGTTAAAAAGTATGACGATTACTGTTGACATACTTGACAAGTTGAGGGAAAAATGATAGAAAATCAGCTTCTAATTCTTGATAGTTTGCTTGTAGGTCATGGTGAGCGATCGCACAATTATTCGGTCGTTTAATGCGTTTACCAAGCCGTCGACAAGTTCGCTCGATTCCCTCTATTCCCTCTATTCTTTGATAAGAAACTAACCAATTTTCCAGAATTATTCTGGGTAAGATTAACTGTCATTTTTCAGGCAGTAGATAATGATTTTTTTGTAAAATAATATAGATATTATCAGCGAAAGTTTATAAATTGTCTGAAGAGAATAAATCCCAATTATTAGCAAGAAAATGATCATAAAAAATGTCAATTAAAACACTAGAAAAGTGTCCTTGAGATTGATAAATTCTTTTTTTACTGCATCTAAAAATTTGGTGTTTATCGGTAAATTCATCCACTCGAAAATGGGTTTTAATATCTTTAATAATTGTTGGAGAATAGGGAGAACTTTCTTGATCTATTCTTTCTTTTAAAAGGAGGAGAAGACATTAGTTAATCTGAGTTTTTATCCCTAACTCCATTAACACACTTTGCGGACTTTTTTTAGCGATCGCCGTTAAATCCGTAACATAAATAAGCAGCACTGTGTTAATTTATGTCCGACTAATTAGTAGAACCCAACAAATTAGCCTAGACACGCTAGTAGATACATCGAAGAACAACGACATCATGATATCACTTAATGCTTTCTGATTAACTCATGTTCACGGCTAGTATAGTATGGGGGCGGAGAGACTTGAACTCTCACGACCTTGCGGTCAACGGATTTTCATTCTCTTGCAGCTTTCGCTACTGCACAAGTTGAGCTTTGAGAATTGGACTCTCCCTTTACCCTCAGCTTAATCTGTTAGGGTAGCTCCCGTCGAGTCTCTGCACCTTCTAAACCCTTTCGGCTTTAGCTTGGCTCAGGATTGCCTTATCTATAGACTTAGGTTTCCCTGAATTTGAGAGCGGACACTTACAAGATTTCTCCAGTAAGGCTCAATTTTACTTAAGTCCGTAGCGTCTACCATTCCGCCACGCCCCCGTCAGGTCAGAAGCTAAATTAGCTTTTTTCACCGACGATTATCTATCGTAGCATAAGATTGTCATTTGGTTAATAAGTTTTTAGATTTTTTTTTGCTACGTTTGATTAAAATAGATGTCAAACTCGAAATCCTAGACTAAAATGCAGGGTAATAAGCCTTAAAATAGAGTTGAGGCAGTTGAGAAGCCAGGAGCGGTTTAATATGTTAGTTATCTTAACTCGTGATAATATTTTATCTGTCAATCAGGTTTGTCCCAGTTGTTTACTTGCTGATCGAAAAGGCACACCCCGTTGGCACCACGGAACGCTAGGCTGTGGTCATTCTCTCGATAAAGTGGATACTCATCAAGCCAAGGTCTATGAGTGCGAGATGGGGTTCCAACTGGCCGAAGTTGATAGCCAACCTGCTTAAATCCCAATAATATACTTACGCCACTCTTGATTAAGATTACCCCTTGTATGCTTAACTAGCTCGAACTGCAAACTACTATAAGGACGACGGGGTTGGTGTCGCAGGTTCATTTGCGCCTCTTTGGGGGTACGGTTACCTTTCTTGACGTTACAACGAACACAAGCAGTCACTAGGTTTTCCCAGGTATCTCCCCCACCCCGCGATCGCGGAACGACATGATCGAGAGTAAGTTGTTCTCCTTTATAGCGACAATATTGACAAGTATGGCGATCCCGTTCTAAGATGTTACGGCGTGTTAAGGGGATTTCTTTGTAAGGAACACGCACATAGTGGCGTAACCGAATCACGGAAGGAAGCGGAAAGTCAGTATAAATTAGTCGCTCGTTGTTTTCCAGTTGTTCGGCTTTGCCTTTGATCAATAGAACCACAGCCCTTCGCCAACTGGTTATATTGAGCGGTTCGTAGGACGCATTTAACACCAGAACCTTGCCCATAGCTTATTATAAGGAATTTCTGTGAGATTAACCCAGATGTTAACATAGTTAAGGGATTTTGTCTGCTATAGAAGTTACAAATTTTTGTATTTTCAGTTTATTGTTCAGATATACACAAAAAGTTTATCCACAAGGATTGTTATTTTTCCCCACATTACTGTTGCTTTTCCCCAGTAGTTAAAGAAGACATTATCATCGAGTTATTGTCATTATAAGATTTGACGACCTGTTAGAATGCCTCTAACTTCTAACATAGCGGAATAGGTAGGGACAATGTTTAATGTTTCTGCTTCTGTTGTCAAGTCTAAAGCGGTTTTTATCGCTTCTTTTAAGTTTTCTTTAACAATTAATTTAATATAATCATTGTTTTCTGGTTGGGTTTCTTGACTATATTTGAGACGTAAGGCCATGTCATAGGTGCGATCGCCACTAACGATTAAATTACCCCCTAATTTAACTAAGGGTTCTGTATCCACGTCCCAGATCCAAGAAACATCAGTTCCATCGGGAATTCTATCATTTAAGATCAATAAAGTTGTAGAAGATTTACCCATTTTTTTGATATCATTAACCGCTCTAATGGTTTCATTCATTCCGACGGGATTTTTAGATAATAAGATACGAACGTGCTTACCTTTTATGGTTAGTTCTTCGGCTCTACCAAAGGCTGCTTTAAAGTTTTTAACCGTTTGAACAATGGCTGTTTTTTCAATGCCTAATTCTTGAGAGACTAATGCTGCTGCTAGAGTATTATATTTATTATAAACTCCAATTAGAATTTGTGGCCAATCTTGACTATTTAAGTCGAGGGGACTCTTTTTAAAGCCACATTTTTCACAAGAGAAATCTCCTAAATGGGATAAATAAACCCCTTGATAGGTTAAGGGATGACCACAACTAGGACAGTAGATTGAGTCAACCGCATGAGGAATTTCCTCTAAATATAAATTGGGTTCAGAAAGTCCAAAATAGCGAACCGTTTGCTTTAATTGTTGTCCTAAATAAGAGAGGGTAGGATCATCAGCATTAAGAATGATAAGCGTATTAGGAGAAAGGGGTGCGATCGCTTTTTGCCAACGTTGACTAATAGCATCAACTTCCCCGTAACGATCTAATTGATCTCGAAATAAATTGAGTCCTAAAATAACGCTAGGTTGACAGTCTTTTAACAACAACGGAACAATATTTTCATCCACTTCTAAGATGGCATAATCTGCGGTTAATGTACCAATTAAGTTAGTATTTCCTAATAGGGTAGTGGCGAGTCCATTAATTAAATTAGCACCGGTTTCATTGTGACAAACTTGATAATTTTGGTCTTCTAAAATGGTTCTCAAGAGTAGGGAAGTGGTGGTTTTGCCATTGGTTCCCACAACCAAAATAACCCCTTGTTTCACTTGTTCACAAAGGAGGGATAAGAGTCTAGGATGAAAACGACGAGAAATAGCCCCAGGTAAGACACTAGCGGCCCCTAAACCCAAAAAACGGACTGCAGCAGTGACGGTTTTTGCTACACCTACAGCTAAGCCTAAACGAATACGATCCACTACATTCATAGTTAAGATAACTTATCCTAGATAACCTTTAAGTCATTTAGAATAACATGAAAATGATTTTGTTCAATTATAAGTGACGGTGTGATGGCTATTTCTAGATTTTCCGCTTTTTCTGGGTTATGGGGTCTTACTTTTGGGGCGATCGCTACGACAACAGTTCCTGCTTATGGGGCTGAGAAAATCTATTTTGTTTACGACTCTCTCATTTTTTCAGTGTCAGTAGACGCTTTAGAAACCTTTGCTACAGAAGGGAGGGTTACGAGTCAATTAGGTTTTTATTTTGATGTTGCGGGGATAACGGCTGAACAACAAGCCTTATTTCGAGAAGCTTTATCGAGACCGGTTCCCGTTGATCCGGTGTTAATCTCCCGTAGTCTTCACACCGATGAAGGATTACGTCTTCTTGATTATTTTGGCAGTGTGATTAATATTCAAGGGGGACGGAATGGACAATATGTGATCCGAGGATCTTTAGTACAATCGGCGTTTGAACCGGAAGGATTAAGTTTAATTAATGTGTTGAGAAACTTCTCTACCAATATACAACTCGATGTCAAAAAAGCTCTGATTTTAGCGGAAAAAATCGATATTATTGTTCAAGCGACTTATTTGTTTAGTGAAGAAACGGCTAGATTATCGGCACTCGAAGCTGAAAATGATCCCCCTGTCAATTTTTCTCAAAAATTAGATATCCGACAAACTGGACCGTTTCAAGTATTAGAACCCCAACGCTTCTATTTAACCGATGAAAACCGTGGCACTCTGTTTGGAGAAAGACGGTTTTATGTTGATATTTATCGACCGCAAACTTGGCGTGAAGGAAAGACTCCTGTTGTCATTATTTCTCATGGTTTAAGTTCTCAACCAGAAGCTTTTGCTAAACAGGCCGAACATTTAGCGTCTTATGGTTATTTTGTTGCCGTTCCTCAACATCCAGGGAGTGATGGTCAACAGACAGAGGATTTTTTAGAAGGGTTATCTCGACAGATATTTCAAGTAGAGGAATTTGTAGATCGACCCCTGGATATTAGTCAGACTTTAGATGAATTAGAGAAGCGTAATAATGTTCAGTATCAAGGCAGATTAGACCTGGAAAATGTGGGTTTATTTGGTCATTCTTTTGGAGGTTATACGGTTTTAGCCGTAGCAGGAGCAACCCTAGATTTTGAGCATCTTGAGCAAGATTGTAACATTAATTTGGGTAATATGAATACGGCTCTCTTACTACAATGTCGAGCTTTAAACATTGAACAAAAAGACTACAATTTTAAAGATGAACGGGTTAAAGCGGTCTATGGTTTGAATCCTGTTAACGCGAGTATTTTTGGACCTGAAGGATTAGCTAAGATTAAAATACCGACTTTTATTGGTGCAGGAAACTACGATCCGGCTACCCCTTTTGTGTTTGAACAAGTCCGTTCTTTTCCTTGGTTAACCACAGAAAATCATTATCTTTTATTACAAGAAGGACAAGCTCATGTAGACTTTTCTCAACTGGATGGGGGGTTAAGTGACTTAATCGATACAGTGGATGATTTAACGTTACCCAGTCCTGAATTATTGGATGATTATACCAATGTGACAATGTTAGCTTTTTTTGAGGTTTATATCGCTCAAAATCAAGATTATACTCCCTATCTTCAATCTAGCTATGTTCAATATTTAGGTGAAGATGAAGAGTTTCAAGCTCATTTAATTAGTCAAGAGTCTTCAGAAGCGATTCAAGAAATGATTGAACAATTCAGGTTGGAGAATAATATTGTCCGATAATGGGAAAAACAGAACTTGCTAACGTTCTTTAATCACTCGGCCTGGACTCGAAAATGCCAATCCTTGTTGAGAAGAGGTGTTGATCATAATTGCCTCTATTATTGGCTGACTAACTTGATCAGCAGCCCGCCATTCTACAATGAAGTTAGCACCAATACCGCCAGTCTGATCATTTCTGGCAACAATCACGGAGGTAGATGCTAAGGGAGCGAGTTTAATAGGTTGCGTTAAATAGCTTCTTATTTTTTTGCCTCCTGAGTCGTAGTAATCAACTGTTTCAATGACAATAAAATTATTTATATCCGTATTACGAAAGCTAAGGTTAGAGGCTAATTGAGTAACTTGATTTTGGTCAAAATTATAAATTTCTGAGTAGATGGGAACGTACACAACTTGACCACTTGCCAAAGGAGGTAGTTGTTCTGGTGAGATAGTGGTAACACCCGAACTTTCCTGTAACTGTTGATCGGTGGAAAGGTTTGAAGTAGAATTTATCAGTCTTTGCTCTGTACAGCCCAGTAAAAGGCCAAGAACCAAACAATATCTCAAAGTGATTTGAATACTACACACAGAAAATTACCTCTTTTAGACTTAACATATTTTCCCAGTAATATAATTCATCAGATATGTATTCTAAACAAGCATCTAAGAGAACTTCACCAACACCACCCCCTCGAATGGGAGTTAAGGCAGTTCGCACTGTGTTGCAAATCGTTCTGTTGGCATTAGTTTTACTTTTAATGCAAACTTCTCTGAGTGCAGTTCCTTTAGCGCAAAATCATTCGACCAGCGAACCTTTAGAGAATCCTTTTTCGACCAACGCTTTCGTCAAGAATCCGCTGAAAACTTCGGATAATTCTAGCCCTCAAGCAACCCTCAGAAGTTTTGTGGAGAATGTCAACCGAGCGCACCAACTATTGATGGCCGCTCATAACCAATCTCAGCAAGAATCTGGATTGCTATCCTCAGATTCAGTGAACCAGCAAGTCAAAGATGGCAAAATTCTCTTTAGGCGGGCCCAGGATTGTCTGGATTTAAGTCAAATTCCCTTCCAGTTGAAAGAGGACAGAGGAATTGAATCGACTTTGCTGCTCAAGGAAATTCTCGATCGCATTCCACTGCCAGACTATGGTGACATCCCCGATGCAGAAGTTGTCAATCAAAAGGGATTAACACGCTGGACTATTCCTGGTACTGAAATCAATATCGTTAAAGTTGAAGAGGGACCGAGAACTGGAAAATTTCTCTTTTCTCCTAGTACCGTCAAACGCCTCAGAGAATTTTACAAGAGAGTTGAGCAGTTACCCTACAAAAACAATGCCACGGAAAGCTTTTACCAGTTCTATATTTCTACTCCTGGCAGCCTCAACCCCTCCATTTTAGACCCCTTGTTTCTCCTCTTGCCGAATTGGATGCACACGACCTATCGGGACCAGACCTTATGGCAGTGGATGATGCTGTGGATTTCCTTTGTGATTACGATTTGGGTTCTCTATGGAAGCTTACGCTGGAACTTGCGAAAAGCAGCTAGGTTAGTTCCTCCGCAACAAACCTGGTTTAAACTGTGTCTTCCCCTATTTGCTCTTATTTGTTTTTGGTTCCTCGACAATTTTATTAATCAATGGATTAATATTACGGGAAGATTATCGCTGATTTTGTCAACGTCCCTGGAAATTATTTGGTGGATTCTTATCTTGTTAACCCTGGTTCTCTTGGGCAATGCTCTGGCAGAGACGATTATTGCTTCCCCGAAAATCAACTCAAAAGGTATAGATGCTGGGGCGATTAGGTTGGTTTTTCGTCTTTCGAGTTTGTTGATTGGCACATTTATCTTAATTATCGGATTTGAAGGCGTGGGGATTACCCTATTCCCTGTTCTGACTGGTTTGGGAATTGGGGGTGCAGCAGTGGCACTGGCCGCTAGACCTACTCTAGAAAATATCTTCGGGGGACTAACTTTATTTGCTGATCGACCGGTTAAAGTGGGGGAGCGTTGTTGCTTCGGGGATAAGGACGGGTATGTAAAAGCCATTGGCCTACGCTCAACACGCATTCTGGCAATGAATGGGGATTTAATTACCATTCCTAATTCTAAGTTTTCCGAGCTAGAATTAGTCAACAAGAGCCGACGAGATCGGACTCTTTTAAGTCAGACAATCGGACTGCGTTATGAAACCACGGCTGAACAACTACGGTTTGTCTTGATTAAATTGAGAGAAATGATCGTCGCTCATCCCAAACTGCTTGAGGAGAATGCACGGGTTAGATTCGTGAAATTTGGGGATTATTCCCTGGATATAGAAATTTTTGTTTATGTGGAGACGGGTAAATTGCTGGAATTTTTGGGAATTCAGGAGGATTTGCTGTTGCGAGTTATGGATATTGTTGAAGCAGCCGGCACAGAGTTCGCTTTTCCCTCCCAGACGACCTATCTTTCCCAAGATAGCGGACTTGATCAAGAGCGCATTCGTACTGCTGAAGCTCAGGTGCAGGTGTGGCGTTCTGAAAAACATGAGCAACTCCGCGATACTCTGGATTTCCCACCAAAAGGCTCGCCGAATAATCAATAGGAAACAGATTAAACAATATCATTACTCCCTTTTTCTTGAGTTTCATTGCTTGTTTGTTTTGCTTGTTTTTGCTGAAAGTGATTAATGCCTTCATTCAGATAAGCCCAAAATATTTGGGCTAGTTTTTCTTGTTGAAAAGAATTAATATTTATTACTTTATTTTGTCCAATAATTAAAATTTCTGTATGATAGTTTCTGATCAGAAAAGAAGCTTCTATTTCCGAAGTTCTAATTTTATCGACCACTTTATTGTCGATTAAAAACTTAAGATAATGTTGAGTAATATAAATATGTTTAACACGACTTAATTGCCAACCTTGATAAATGAAAATACCTAAAACTAAACCTACTTCTAAGAGATTACGCCAATGCCAATTAGGAAGAAACCATTGGAGAGGTGAAGAAAAGTAGATAATAGTTTCTTGTCCTCCAATTACTGCAATGATGTTTTGCAAAACGCCTCCAAACTTAATCATAAACCCACTTATGATAACAAGAAATAGTAAAAAACCTACTTTTTTAAATAGCACTTTTAAAAAACTCGAAGTATTTGACCATTTCCATTGGGTATAAATATGAATTTTTCTGGATTTGTTTTCGTATTTAACGATACCTGAATTTTGGTTGATTAGATGAGATAAAAATCTTTGATCTAATTGCTGTTCAACATAAGAATTATTCCCTTGACTATGATTGAAAATAATATTAACTTTAAAATAATTGGCTAATTGTTTGGCGGTTAAGAGGGATTCATGAGCCAGAAGATTTTCATCAATCACAAAATGTTTTCCATTATGTAGATAGATTTCAGTTTGCCAAACTTCATCTAACACTTCTTGAAAAGCACCTCCTAATAAGGGCGCTTTCATCAGAGAGATATGACTAACTTCCTCTGAGGTAAAACTAGCAAAAATAGATTGAGTTTGGGTATGAGGTAAAGATAAACAGCAAATTATTTTACTGATATCAACTTCATAAATATAAATGTTTATTTTATGATTTTTTTGAAAATATTGGTGCTTTGCAAACCAACAGTCTAGATACCAAATAACTAGAAATATAATCAAAATAAGTTGAATATAGTCACGAAAATAGTAACTAATAAGAGAAAAAATACAAAAAATAATAAAAGCAATTAAGCTATCAAGTTCATTGTCAAGTTTCTTACCATAAATTAATTCAGACCACATTAAATGCAGTAAAAATTCATAAATGGTTTGTAGTAGCTTTTTGACTTCAACTAAAGGGAAAATTAACTTCGCATACCAATGATCACTCAAATAAGTTGTTGTTCCTTGAAAAATTAATTTTTTAGACATTTTTTTCTTGATTATAATAACGAATCATAGCTTGAGTGCCTTGTTCTTTTCCGTCACCGTTATCCATATCAGCCACTACTTTCAAAAAGCTTTCTGCTAGACTCACGCCTGGCAATTTACTATCAGATTGTTCCATGATTTCTTGCACTAATCGTAAATCCTTTAACAAATGTTTAATGGCAAAAGCTGGCTCTAAATCTGAGGCGACAATTTTAGGACCTAAGTTTGCTAAAGCCCAAGAACCTGCTGCTCCAGTTTGACAAACTTCTATCATTAAATTAGGATCAATCTTTTGTTTTTCTGCCATTTTTATAGCTTCACAGAGGGCAATCATGTGAACCGCACATAAGGCTTGATTACACATTTTAACCGCTTGTCCATTACCTATAGAACCACAATAAATAATAGTTTTTCCTATGGCTTCAAAGTAAGGAAAACATTGGTCAAAATCTTTTTTTTCTCCCCCAACCATAATGGTTAAAGTTCCTTGTTTTGCCCCAATATCTCCACCAGAAATCGGTGCATCGAGAAAACGAAAGTGTTGGGCTTTTAATTGAGTGCCAATGTCACGGGCTGCTTGGGTTCCAATGGTGCTAAAATCAACGATTAATGCACCAGGTTTAGCATAGTTGATAATGCCATTGTCTGCGAAGATAATCTCGTTAACATCAGGGACATCTCCGACACAAGTAAAAATGATATCCGCATTGTTAACGGTAGCTTCAATAGAGGGAACAATCGTTGCACCTGCTGTTTGTGCTATGGTGATACCAGGGCGGTTAGGAGTCCGATTCCAGGCATTAACCGCAAATCCTTTTTTGGCTAAATTACCTGCCATAAATCCTCCCATTAAACCCAGTCCCATGAATGCTAGTTTTTGTCTCATGAGTAATTTATTAATTTGTCAGTTCTAATTATTAATACTATTTTAGAATAAATATAAATTAGAATGGGAAATGTAGTGAAACTTAATGATTGATTCTCATATAATATTGAGATCCTTGAGGATAAGAATTAAGCAAAAACAACGGTACGATTTCCATAGACTAAAACTCGATGTTGTAAGTGTAAACGAACGGCTCTCGCTAAAACAATCCTTTCTAAATCTTTCCCTTTGCGAATTAAATCAGGAATGGTGTCTCTGTGGGAAACTCTAACAACGTCTTGTTCAATAATTGGCCCTTCGTCTAAATCTGCAGTCACATAATGGGCGGTGGCTCCAATGATTTTTACCCCCCTTTCATAAGCGCGATGGTAGGGTTTTGCTCCAGCAAATGCCGGTAAAAAAGAATGATGAATATTAATAATATTAGGAAAATGGTCGATAAAATCTGGGGTCAAAATTTGCATATACTTAGCTAAAATAACTAAATCAATGCGATGTTGTCTTAAGATTTCTAATTGTCTTGCTTCTTGTTGATTTTTTTTGCCTTTTGTAATAGGAAGATGATAAAAGCTAATGTTGAACTGTTCTGCGATCGCTTTTAATTTTTCATGATTACTAATAATTAAAGGGATTTCTGCCTTAATTTCTTTTGCTTGCCATCTCCATAATAAATCAAGCAAACAATGATCTTGTTTAGTGACAAATAAAGCGAGACGAGGAATGGTATCGGAAAAATGAATATCCCACACTGCTTGTAGGGGTTTAGCAACGGAAGCAAAGGAAGAAGCAATCATGTCACGGGATAACTTAAATCCCTTTAATTGCCATTCAATTCTGGTTAAAAATAAACCGGCTTCAAAGTCTGTATGTTGGTCGGCATGGATAATATTGCCCCCATTATCATAAATAAAGTTGGCAAATTTCGCCACTAATCCTTGTTGATCAGGACAGGAAATTAACAAAGTTGCAGTGGGACCATTCATACTTAGAAACAAGTTTATGATTATTCTATATTGTAACTAATATTTCTTTTAAATTCCCTTGAATTTTTATTAAATCACTCAAAATTATCACCATAACTTGACTTAAACTAATTTCAGATAAAAATAAAAAAAGGATTAATTTATCCTATCTCGGAATCTTCTGCATTTTACTATATTATCTATGAATCTACAGGGCAAGGTGTCATGACTATTAAGACTCAGAAAATAATATTAATTATAACAATGATGTTATTAACATTATTTTGTGTACTGGGTCTACATTTTTATAAGCCAAGTGTAGCACAAATAAAACCCATTAGCTTTGTAGGTGTTGGTCGTCATCAGAGTTTATTATCTGAATATACTTTAGCGAAAGAACAACAGGAACAAGAAAAATCGTCTGCTGATGAATCAGTTGAGGGTGATCCCCCTGCTCCTGTTAAGTTAGATGGAGAAACTTTATTTGAGTTTAAAACTAACATTGAGGGATTAAGTAATCAAGAAAGAGCGGAAGTTGCAATAGAGAGAATTAAAAAAATAGCCGAAGATCGTTCAATTAACATGGATAATATAACTATTAAAAATATTGATGACTTGTATATTATTCAAGTAGAAAGGAATATTTTAGTACCTTTAATCAAAGCTGATGCTGAAGCTAATAATAAATCCTTAGAACAACTATCGAAAGAGTATGCTGAAATTGTTAAAAATGCTATTATTGAGTATCGAGAAAAAAGAACTTTATCTTATTTAGGTACAAGAGGAATTTTTAGTTTATTAGCTACTATTATTGTTGTTTTTATCTTCCGATTTTTGAATTGGTTAGTCCCCGTTACATCCCGTCGTATTCTTGAGGGTAGAGGTTTTCTTTTTAGAACTTTAAGAATTCAAACTTGGACAATCCTTTCTATTGATCAAGAAAAACAATGTGCTATCTTAGCACTAAAAATTATTCGCTGGATTATTATCTTTGTTGTTCTCTATTTCTATATTCCTTTAGTCTTAAGTTTGTTTCCTCAAACTGAACGTTTAGGAAACAGTCTTTTGAGTTCATTTTTTGGAGCATTAGGGAAAATTTGGTCAGGATTTCTTGATTATTTACCTAATTTATTTTTAATTATTATCACTCTGTTTATAACTCATTATTTAATCCGTTTATGTGATCCATTTTTTAAAGCCATAGAAGCAGAAAGAATTACTATTCCTGGGTTTTATCCTGACTGGGCCCAACCAACTTATAAATTAACAGTTATTTTAATTGTTGGTTTAGCAGCAGCCATTATATTTCCTTACTTACCAGGGTTTAATTCGCCAGCATTTCAAGGAATTTCTATTTTAGCTGGTGCTTTAGTTACCTTTGGGGGAGCGAGTACCATTGCTAATTTAATTGGAGGATTTGTTGTTATTTATACCCGTGCTTTCCAAATTGGCGATCGCATAAAAATTGATCAATATAGAGGAGTTGTTATCGAAAAAAGTGTCTTATCAACTCGTATTTGTAACGGAAATAATGAAATTATCACCATACCTAATTCTATTTTAGTTGCTAGTACAATTATCAATTATAGTGCTACAATCAGGGATCTTCAAGAACCATTAGTCATTGAGACGACTATTACTTTAGGCTATGATGTTCCTTGGCGTTTAGTCCATCAAACTTTAATTAACTCAGCGTTAGAAACCAGTCACATTTTAGACGTTCCTGAACCTTATGTTTGGCAAACCAGTTTAGACGATTTTTATATTAGTTATGAACTGCGAGTGTATACGAATAAAACAAAATCTGTTGCTATTGGTAATATTTATACTGAATTACATCAACACATTCAAGATAAATGTGCAGAGGTAGGTATTGAAATTCTTTCTCCTCATTATGCTGCGGTTAGAGATGGACATCAAAATACCATTCCTGAGAACTATTTACCCAAAGATTATAAAGCTCCAGGGTTTCGCTTACATCCCTTAGAATCGTTTTTCAAGCAAGAAATTACTAAAAACAACCCAGAAAAGTAGAGACTCTAATCATGTTTAAGGTTTAAGGTTTCCCCCTCGAATAAACCAACCAATGATACTGCTAACAGTAGCAGTTACGGTAATAATAACTATCTGTCTTCAGTTCTTTAATTCTCCTACTTTTTTAGCTAAATCACGAATTTTTTGAATTAAGGGCTGTTGTGCTTGTAATGTGGCTTTAATAGTCGCTATATCAAATTATAGTAAAAGTCTAGGCCATCCTGAGGATTAAACCGTAAACCTACTGACAGCATATATGAGGATAAAGAAAGATTCCCTAATCTTACGGAGGAAATTCACAGAAAAAATGATCACAATGAAAACATAAATAAAAAATTTCCTCAATATCAATAATAAGACAATGTTTAACTTTACTTGCAAAAAATTATTAACAAGACTGTTTCTCTGGTTATTATTTGAGATTTCCTTAACTTGTTTAGGTCTAGATGATTTAGCAGATTATGGTGAATTTATTTTTGAACGTAATTTTATCAACGCCATGAATTCAGTAGATTTTTCGATCACTTAAATATGTGTTGTCGTTTAGCTTCATATAACATTAATGCTGTAGCAATGGCAACATTTAACGATTCGACGCCTTGACTTAAAGGGATGTTAACAATATCGTTTGCAAGAGAGACTAAAGAATCTGACAGTCCTGAACCCTCATTTCCTAATAAAATTAATGTAGGTTGAGTTAACGATAAATCCCAATAAGTTTTGGTGGCATCTGGTAAAGTTGCCACAACATTAACCCCATTTTTCTGATATTTTTGAATCACAGTTTTTAAATCTGAACGAATAAAAATAGGAACCTTAAACCAAGCACCCGCAGAAGCTCTTAAAACTTTCGGGTTATCAATATCAACACTATCCTCACTCAACCAAATCGCATCAATTTCTGTGGCAGCAGCCGTACGAATAATTGTGCCTAAATTCCCTGGATCTTGCAATCTTTCTATAATTAATCCTAACCTAAAATCTGTAATTTCCTCCTCAGTACAGGGTTGAAACATAGCGGTTGCTACCACCCCATCAGGGTTAACCGTCGTTGTCATACTGGCCAAAACTTCAACGGAAACTAATTCACACCGTTTCACCCCTTTAGATACATTTTCCCATAGTTGAGGATAACGATTCTGCCATTGCTCCGTGTAACATAAGGTTATTAGGGAACAATGTTCCTCGTAAGCCGTCTCTAATAGGTGAGTCCCCTCTAAAAGTAAGAGACTTTGTTCACGTCGTCCTTTCGTGCGATGTAGCTTGCGAATCTCCTTAATCAGAGGATTGCGAATACTTGTAATCATTGAAGCTAAGACAAGTCTGATGGTTAATGCGGAACTCGGGACTTGAACCCGAAAGTCCCAAGGGACACTAGAACCTGAATCTAGCGCGTCTACCAATTCCGCCAGTTCCGCATTTTCATTCCCAACTCACTATCATATCATAGCTTAAGTAAAAAGTCAATTTCTGATACTTCTAGCTTAAAAAGTCTCAATTCCTTAACATAAGGTAAATAAAAACGGAACTTTAACTAGACTTTTTTAATCATTCAAGTTACATTGAAAGCGAAATTGAACCAAAACTATACAAAATACATAGTTTTGCAGACTATAACCATAAAACGTCTTTATATATTGATCTATGACAACCAATTTAGAAGAACAACAATCCGTATTAGAAATTCAAGGACAAACCCCTTTACAGGGAGAGGTTCATATTAGTGGAGCCAAGAACTCAGCTTTAGTGTTAATGGCAGGAGCCATTCTTTGTTCTGAGGACTGTCGCTTAAGAAACCTTCCTTCCTTAGCGGATATTGAGCGGATGACTCAAATTTTAGCCGCTATTGGGGTGAAGCTGAACAGAAATGGAGATGTCATTGACATCAACGCTCAACACATTGGACAAGATCAAGCCCCTTACGAGTTAGTGTCTCAACTCCGTGCTAGTTTCTTTGTCATTGGACCATTACTGGCTCGTTTAGGGATGACTCGCGTGCCATTACCAGGGGGCTGTGCCATTGGTGCAAGACCGGTAGACCTCCATGTACGGGGGTTACAGGCGATGGGTGCAGACGTTCGCATCGAACATGGTGTGGTTCATGCTTGTGTCAGAGGCAACCGCAAACGACTACAAGGGGCTAAAATTTACTTAGATTATCCCAGTGTTGGCGCAACAGAAACCATCATGATGGCCGCTACCTTAGCCGAAGGAGAAACCATCATTGAAAACGCGGCACAAGAGCCAGAAATCATGGATTTAGCCAACTTCTGTCGCTCAATGGGTGCGAGAATTAAGGGTGCAGGAACCAATAAAATTGTTGTTTCTGGGGTGGAACGTCTTCACAGTACAGACTACTGTGTGATTCCCGATCGCATCGAAGCAGGAACCCTTTTGATTGCTGGAGCCATTACCCAATCAGAGATTAGCATTGCACCCATTGTACCTGAACATTTAGCCTCTGTTATTGCCAAGTTACGGGAAATGGGTCCTCATGTAGTGGTTGAAGGGAGCGATCGCATGAGAGTAATTCCTGCACCTTTACGAGCAACAGACATCAAAACCCTTCCCTTTCCTGGGTTTCCCACCGATATGCAAGCACAGTTCATGGCGCTGTTAACCTTAAGCGAAGGGAGCAGTATGGTGACAGAAACGGTGTTTGAGAACCGTCTGCGTCACGTAGCGGAGTTGCAACGCATGGGGGCCGATATTCGGGTTAAAGGGAATGTTGCTTTAGTCAAAGGGGTTCCTTTCCTTTCCGGTGCGCCGGTGATGGCTACTGATTTACGCGCTTCTGCTGCGTTAGTGTTAGCTGGTTTAGCTGCACAAGGCACAACTATTGTGCAAGGGTTACACCATCTTGATCGCGGTTACGATAATTTAGAAGGTAAGTTACGCAAATTAGGGGCTAATATTCGCCGTGTTAACGTGATGGATGAAGAAGTTAAGGAATATTCTTCTGTTAACTAATATTCACTAGGTTTGAAAATAGTTTTATGGGCATACTGAGTTAGTTAGTATGCCTAGTTTTTTTGTTAACTTTATGGAAAAAATTGACTTGTGTTTTTTTTACTATTTCTTTTTATTTGTTCTTTTTTCAATATTTGCTGATGCCGTCTCGTAATCATGTTTCGATGGGATACACATTTTATAAGTATGATTAGCTTCAAGATATTTATTTTGTAAAGATTCAAATTCTTTGACAAATTCATCTACAGCAATTATTTTGTCTTTAAATTTAGCTGATAAAGTACCACTTTTATGATAAATATTTGCATATAATTCACCGGCACTTTGATGTGATTCGCATTCTTTTTGCCAATTTAAAAAGGTTTGAACACCAGCTAAACTAGCGTTAATAATCGCTAAAATCTTAATTGTAATTTGAATATAATTTGAATTCTTTCGTTAAAATTTATCTACAGTAGGCTTTGGGGTAATTATCGTAGCAGTCAAGATTCTGATCCCATCGTGACTTTTTCAATCATTTAGAAGCGATCGCATTTTCCACTTCACTTAATTTACGCCTTTTTCTATTATATTAAACTCTAAAGAAAAAAAGTCTTGAATTTGCGCTTTAAATGATTCAGGTAACAGAGGAATAAGTAGAGCTAAATTTCCCAAGTTGATAGTTTTTACCCCTAATAATTCAACCCCCACTACCTTATTGTATTCATTGTAATCAACAATAATCCCATCAGCAATTTCTTCCGAATCTAAAACCGTCTGATCCTCAAAACGAAAATAAGCTGCATCTACTTGTTGATCATAATTAATTTGAAACGTCATCTTTTATATCCTCTATCAAAAAAAACGGTAACAACTGTAATCGGTTCTGTATTTGGATTATAAACTACACAATTAAAAGATAGATTGAAGACTTTATGATATAATTAAGGTGGAATAATGAGAAGAAATTATGAATAAACCAATCCCTAAAATTGATATAGATGGGCTAACAGAACAACAAATAGAACAAATCCAAACAATAATTACAAGTTTTAAACAACAAAACGAACTTGAGCTTAAAAAGAGTCAAAGTAAAGGAATTAATCAATCGCAACCTATAGATGACATCTTTTTTGAAAGTGATATCCTTCAAACTTTTAATCGCTCTATGCTTTATGGAAAGAGAATTTCAACAAATATATCTTGATACTAATGTCCTTGCTTATGTAGCTAATAAGAAAGCTCCTCAGCATAGAATTGCATTAGAAATATTTAGACCAAATGAGAAAGAACAACTTTTTGTTTCATCTCAAGTAATGGCTGAATTTTACTCCTATTTAACTAATCCTTCGATATTAGCAGATCCTTAAAACCACTTTTATTATCTTTTTTGTTTAACCATCGCTACAAAATTAGAAAGAATTTGTAATCCATTATCCGATGATTTTTCGGGGTGAAATTGTACCGCCATTAGGTTATCACGGGCGATCGCTGCTGTTACGGTTTGGTTACCATGAGTTACCACCGCAGCTTTAACATCAGCATCAATGGGATCGACATAATAGGAATGGACAAAATAAACGTATGAATCAGGGGTTAACCCTTCCCATAACGTAAGATTTGGTTGTGTTAGTTGTAACTGATTCCAACCCATGTGAGGTATGGTTAAATTAGGTTCAGATTGAAAACGACGCACCTTTCCTTTAATAATGCCTAAACCGGGTTCTTTTCCTTCTTCTGAACCCTCAAAAAGAATTTGTAACCCTAAACAAATACCTAAAAATGGTTTACCGGCTGCGATCGCTTCTTTAATCGGTTGCTCTAAATGGCGCGATCGCAGATGTTGCACCGCCGGATCAAATGAACCAACGCCGGGCAAAACGATCGCTTTTGCTTCTTCAATATCTTGGGGAGAATCGGTAATTTTGGGCTGAATTCCTGCTTTTTCTAGCCCTTTACAAGCAGAGTGCAGATTCCCCATGTCATAGTCAATAACAGCCAGGAAGCCCATAAACATTCCTTTTGGTTAACATTTCTCATTTGTCATGATAATTGATTTTCAGTTATGGAAGTCAAAAAACAAGATTCTATTAAGAACTATATATAGACTATCTACTTTGCGACACATTTATTTATCTCACTACTATTTGGTATAATTACTTAATTAGAATAGCATCCATATCGTATTAATAACGTGAAAATTCTGGCTCTCCTGTAGTTATGGTGATCAGAAAAATTTATACCTCGTAGGGTGGGTTAGGCGCAGGGTTGATTTTTATGAAAACACAATAACTTATGGTCTGCAACCTAACCCACCATTTTAG
>JASJDN010000190.1 GCA_030065205.1 Crocosphaera sp. | reverse complement strand
GGGTCTATTACTGTTATTTGCCTCGCTGGAGTTGATTTTACAAGAAACTATTAGTTTTGTCCAGTAGGTTATGCCCTGGCGAGAAATCCCTCGATTTTCGTACCTCAATCGGGGATTTCTCGCCAGGAAGAGGTTAAGCAACAGTTGAAGATTATCCTTCAATAGCATACCCGGCAGCTTTCCAAGCTTTCAAACCACCCACTAACTCGGCTACATTTTCGTATCCAGCGACGCGTAATTTGGTGACAGCTAAAGCTGTTTCTTTTTCTGTTGCGCCGTAAACGTAAATGTCACGGATCAGTTCAAAGTTATTTAAAGCTCGATTAACTAATTCATCCATCGGCAGAGAAACTGCCCCAGTAATGTGACTCTGATTAAAAGCGTCCCGATCTCTAACGTCAATGATAGTTAGAGCAGGTTCACCCCAGTCAAGGCGTTTTTTAAGATCAGATACGTCTGATTTGTTTTTAAGGGGTTCTGGAATAGTAATCATAAAAACTTGTGTGTGAAGTTGCTACACCTCCAGTGTAACAAAATGTTAACAATCTGTAAAGTTTTGTAGATAAAAGATTGACAAAAAGCTATTTATGCTATCCCTTAATGACAAGTAATACTAGATCCGCTTTAGACAGTAGATAATCATATTAAGAAGGCAGGGGGAGCAGAGGAAGCAGGGGGAGAAAGAATATTACTCTACGATGATAAGCAGAT
Organism: Crocosphaera sp.; assembly: GCA_030065205.1. GTDB lineage: Bacteria > Cyanobacteriota > Cyanobacteriia > Cyanobacteriales > Microcystaceae > Crocosphaera. Next base: position 4,459 of record JASJDN010000190.1, on the reverse strand, counting down.
TTGGTATAATGACCTATACCGAAAAAACCGATGTCAACATCAATCAACAACTCACCCATTCTTGTGCTTGAGACAGTTGATGATTATGAAAAACTTGAACAGGATAAGGCAAAATGAATCCGAATAGTTTAGTGATCATTCGTATCCATTGAATATCGGAAACCAAAGCAACTTTTTCAAAATCAGACCAATGGGTTAACCCTACTTTAAAATCTTCCCAAATAGCCTTAATATCAAAGCCAGAAAAGTGATTTCCCAGTTCGTACAATAAACGGATTTTTTTGTATTGTCTTAGTTTATTTTCAATAGCTGGAATAATCACTGATTGATAATCATCTTTCGTGACTTTACCTTCAGCTTCTACAGCTAAGACTAAATCATTTTGAACGGTTAGAAAATTAATCATTATTAAATCCTCCTTTTTTAGTTTTATAATGAAACCCCCATAGATTAACTAGCAAAACTCAAGAAGAGTAAAACGCCGCCTAAGATAGTTTCTACCCCTCCAGCGATGTGAATGTAGCGTTGTAAAAAGTCATCAGACCAATTTTTAACAAAGTTTGCCCAACTGGGAACCAATAAATATAAAACACACTTAGTGGTAATTAACCATCCTATTATGGTAATCATTACCGTCCAGTTAGCAACCCAATGATTATGACCAAAAACAACAATTAATCCCCAAGGAAGAAACAAAAGTGACCAGAAAATTAACCAAGTCGGTTTTGTCAATAGTTCTTTAACTAAATCCTTCCAAACTAAACTTTGGAACCAATAAGATAAACCAGTGATGATTAAAAAACTAGCAATAATGCGTTCGATTATTAATGTCACAATACACCTCCTTGATGACAACCAATTGACAAGGAAGGCTAGAAGTCAACTATTTAGGGATTTTAACTCCCTACCTTTATTATAGTTATTTTTCACAGGATTAGTGTGGGAGGGATGGGGCGAATTAGTGTATACAAAAATATTGTTACGATAATCCCGAAAGAGTCAAGCGATCGCTTAATCTAGAAAAGATGGCTCATACCTAAGACCTCTTAAGCATTAATTCCCCAATGACACTAACCGTATACAACACCCTCACTCGCAAAAAAGAACTCTTTACCCCCATTGAAGAAGGTAAAGTTAGAATGTATTGCTGTGGTATTACGGTATATGATTATTGTCACTTAGGTCACGCAAGAACTTGTATGGTTTGGGATGTGGTACGGCGGTATTTACAATGGCGTGGCTATGATGTCACCTATATTCAGAATTTTACCGATATTGACGATAAAATCTTAAACCGTGCAAGAAAAGAACAAACCACCATGGAAGCGGTGTCAGAACGGTTTATTGAAGCCTATTTTGAAGATATGGAACGTCTGGGAGTGCAACAAGCAGACGCTTACCCTCGCGCTACCCATACCCTCAACGGTATTCAACGGTTAGTTTCGGAGTTGGAAGCCAAGGGATACGCTTACGCTTCAGACGGGGATGTATATTATAATGTACGTCAGTTTAAAGGCTATGGAAAACTGTCTGGGCGCAAATTAGAAGACTTACAAGCAGGGGCCAGTGGGAGAGTGGCTGTAGAGGACCCAGAAGCCAGCAAGAAAAAAGATCCCGCCGACTTTGCCGTGTGGAAGGGGGCTAAACCGGGGGAACCGGCGTGGGACTCTCCTTGGGGAAAAGGCCGCCCGGGTTGGCATATTGAATGTTCTGCGATGGTTAGGGAGAGACTGGGAGAAACCATTGATATTCATGTGGGAGGAAGCGATCTGATTTTTCCTCACCATGAAAACGAGATCGCCCAGTCAGAAGCAGCCACCGGACACCCCTTGGCCCGTTATTGGTTACACAATGGCATGGTTAAGGTGGGGGGAGAAAAAATGTCGAAATCTTTGGGCAATTTTACGACGATTCGGGATTTATTAGAGAAAATTGAGCCGATGGCTGTCAGGTTGTTTATTTTACAGGCACATTATCGCAAACCAGTCGATTTTACCGATGAAGCGTTAGCAGCAGCGACCAATGGTTGGCAAACCTTATCAGAAGGATTATTATTCGGCTTTCAACACGGAGAAACGTTAGGGTTTAAGGGAGATATGCCTGAGTTATTACCTGAGTTTGTACAACGGTTTCAAGGGGCGGTAGACGATGATTTTAACTTTGCCGGTGGGTTAGCAGTTTTGTTTGAAATAGCGAAAGAATTACGCAAAGAAGGTAATTTATTAGTGCATCAAGGAACCACCGAAAACTCACCCGATGCGTTAAAACGTCAATGGTACACTTTACGAACCTTAGCCCATGTTTTAGGGTTAGAAGCTGATATTAATCAATTGAAACCTGAAAAGAGTGACGGATTAGATGATGCAGACATTGAAGCGTTAATTGAACAACGAAAAGAAGCCAGGAAGAACAAAAATTTTGCCGAAAGCGATCGCATTCGAGATCAATTAAAAGAACAAGGTATTATCTTAGTGGATCAACCTCGAGGTGTTACCACTTGGCATCGAGGATAACGCTGCCTAACGTTATTAGTGAAGGCTATCGCTAAATCAACAAGTTTTCTAATTTTAATTACTGATATAAGAATAACATTGAATGACTATATATTAATGTAGAGACGTTTTATAGGTTTTATAGAACGTCTCTACAGAGTGTGATTGTTTTTCAGTAACTTACTTTAAAATACAGATTTGATATCAAACTATAATTGTTCACTTTTGCTCAGTTTTCTTAGTTGCCAGACAGAAGAATTTATAAGCTAATGAACTTTAGAGTAAATTTCAGTTTTTGTATCAAATCTTACTTCTTTATAGTATGGAAGATAACCTTAAGGTTGTCTCTAGTATAATTACTGAAAATTATTTATTTTTAAAGAAAAAGTTATCAGTAGTAATACGCTTCTATTAACCATTGATGATCATCTCCGTATTTATACGAACTTATTATCATCTAGAAAGTTTATAATTTCCGCAATACCTCTCTAGTTAAGATCCAGATTTTTGAGGAATAATTAACGTAAGTAATTTTTTCTTATGTTAAGCCAGACAGAGGAAATAACTAATGCAAAGAACAATAGTCATTAAAGTCTCCCTTATAGTTACCCTTTCTGCTAGTGTAATCTTGGGAACTAATTTAAAGAATGTACAAACAATAGTACAAATCATTGCGACTATACCTACATCTCCTATAGAATTAGATTATGAGAGATTAAAAATAGACATGAGTTTAATAGAAGCCAGGTCAATTCCAGGTCAAGATCAAGAAATTTTCAAATCTTCACAAAAATCCATCCATATTTGGAAATATAATGAGTCTAAAATCATAGGAATTTTCCAAAATCAAAAGTTAATTGAGAAAAGAATTGAGTGGAAATGATTTCTCGTACTCTAGAATCATAGGATGAGTAAATGGGATCACTTAATTTGGGTGAATAAAAACCTTAAATTGGTGAATTGTATAATTTATATCTTCTGGTTGCCAATATTTTAAATCTATCTCTCCGACTTCTAAGATTTTATCAGCTAACTTAACGGTATCTTGTAATGATTCAAAAGAATGATTATGGATATAATTCCCACTTTCTAACTCAACCTTAACATGATAGTTATTATTGACTCTAACAGCATATATAGAACGGTAAAATGGTAACTTTACTTTCATTTTTTCAACATCTAGACCTTAACTAACTAAAAAAATCATCATCTAAAATTTGCTCAATGGTGAATATACATTGAGTAGGATAGTCTGATTCATGGGGAATAAGAACCCCGAAGGATGCTTTTTTACCTTCTTTAATAGCGATATCTCTTCCATCATGATAAGCGTCTTCTAAAATCTTGGGTAAATAACTTTTAAGAGAAGGGGTTTTAGACAGTTGTTTTTTAATTCGTTTACGATGTTCAATCACTGAATTATACCAGCTATTTTTCATCGTATCGGGTACATCAGCTTGAACGGTTAACTTTAATAAATGTGCCAATAAAATCATTAAATTACTTTCCAAAGCATTTTTTTCAGCTTTTCCCAAATCTTTCAACTCCTCAATTAAATTAACTTTATCTAAGGTTTGAAATTGATTATTTTCTAATTTAGTAATGGTTTCTTCCAACCATAAATTGAAATCTGTTTCGTAAAGATGAGCATCCATGATTAATTGCCTAACCATAACAAAGCTACCTAATATTGTAACATTTTTTAGGTGGAAAGATTACTATTTAATGTGTTTGAGCTAAAATAAAGTAAGTTGGGCTTAGATAATTGAGAATAAAAACTATGGTTAACCCGATAGAAATAAACTGTAATTCTTTGAAGCTAACAGATGACCAATTTTTTCAACTGTGTCAAGATAATCGTGATTTACGCTTTGAAAGAAATAGACGGTAGGGTGGGCAAGTCAAAGACTTATCTAAACTAACTTGACCCTTGAAAACCTTGCCCACCTTACAAAATTTGTTGTTAT
>JASJDN010000088.1 GCA_030065205.1 Crocosphaera sp. | reverse complement strand
CTTGAACGAATATGCTTTTCAGTTAAGTCTATTCAATCAAGAAAATAACCATCCCAACAGGGATTCGTTATGAATCTCCTCGGCTTTAGCCAGGAGAGCGTCAAAAAAATGCTGTTCGACTTGCCTGAACCCGCGCGGTTGTCGACGGGGCATTGACAGCCAACTTGAGAATTGAAGCCACACTACCTTACGATTCAGTTGACGGCCTTACCAGTGGTGGTGATTTTCCTGTAGGACTTTACGAATTCCATTCAGAACTGACTGAAATTTATGCGGGAGGCACTTGCAGTAATTTAGCTTCTGAAGGATACAAAATAACTAATGGTGGATCTGGTTTACCCGCAGAACCAAGTTATATTGAAACATTAGAGCAATATTTCGTCTGGGTCTGTTGGCAAGCAGAATTAAGTCTTTTGAGTCCATTACCCAGTCAATTACTTCCTATTACAGTAGACTTTTTTGAGGAAAGTACACCCAACGCAACAATAAAAGTGGTGGCTAACATTCCCATTGATTATGAAGCTTACAAGGATTGTGAAAATCTTGTTTGTTCTTGCCTCCCGTTGTCTTCTCAGATTTCCCCGGCGGGGTTGCGGTCGTTCAGTTGGGAGGAAATTACAGGTAAGCCCACTTTTGAGGACGTGGCCTTTAGTGGTGACTATTCTGATCTAACAAATACCCCTAGCATTCCTTCATCCCTTGATGAGTTAAACCGGTTCAACGAACTGATCAGAACGATCAATAACACGGCCCCAGATCCAGTGACGGGAAACGTAGACTTAACCCTTGATGTCGGATCGGTTGATTGGGCGAACATCACGGGTAAACCAACTTTTTCAACAGTAGCAACCAGTGGGAACTACAACGATCTCTCTAATACCCCTAGCATTCCCGTCCTTGATTGGGCGAACATTACCAGTAAACCAACTTTTTCAACAGTAGCAACCAGTGGGGATTATAACGATCTCTCTAATACCCCTAGCATTCCCGTCTTAGATTGGGCAAATATTATCGGTAAACCTAGTTGGCACGCGGTAGCCTTCAGTGGTAGTTACAATGATTTAACTGATAAACCCACCATTCCTGAATCAAGTGGAGGATCTGATCGCCCGTTTTTGGGCAAAAAAGTAATATCAGCTATAACAAATCAAACGCTTAATTATGTTGATGAAACTTCATTAAACGGGATCATTGATTGGATAGGAACTAACGAAAATACAGAAGCTTATACTAATGTTTTGACTTCGGGAAAAGTAATGGTTACGAACGTTTTGAGTAATGTTTTTCCTGAACGATTGTTCGATAAAAACACAAGCACTTCTTCTAATGGATCTGAACCAAATATCAACTATATTATTGATTTCAATAACTATGAAGTTAATCCTTCTAAATTAGTTGTTACTTTTAGTACAAGTACAGCTTCTCAATCTTGTATTTATGAAATTGAAGGAAGTAATGATAACACCAATTGGACTATTTTAGGAAGTATTACTTATAGCGGTAATACGATACAGTATAATGTCGTAGATTTAGTTGATAATGGATTTTTTAAATATATTAGATTTAATTTCGTCTCAAAAACAGGAAGTATCACTGTAGCTGTTCGACAAATTGAATTTTGGGGTGAAGTTAGAGTCAGTTCAAACGTTCCTGATGGTAGTTTGACGTACAATTTACAATTGTCGGATCTCAATTATTTATTAGAACCGGAAATTTCAATCGGAACAATTAATTTGCTACCGTTATCAACAACGAGTTTAAATGTAGGGGATCGTTTCTATGTTCACAACCCTCATGTTTTGGATTTAACCGGTGTGCCGGCTTCTGGTGATAGTTTAAGCTCTAGTAACGGGTTAGATATTTTGTCTCAAGGACAAACAGCCGAAATAGTAAAAGCGTCTCCTTTAGAATGGTTTGCCTTTTAATATGAATTTTCCTATTAAACCGCCTCTTTATGCTTTAGATCCCAATCAAATTAACGACTTGGTTTATGCTAAAAATATTCATAATTTCATTGGGAACTGGTTAGCCCAAAGTGAACATTTCCCTATCTATAAAGGCTTTAATAGTAGCGTTCATACTGGTTTACTTTTGTTTGAACGATTTACCCCTTGGTTTGATAATTGGTGTAGCAACTACTCAACAAAACTATACGAGTTTTACAAGTATATATCCGAGACTTATTATTACTTCTATCCTTATTTTAATGGCTATGGATTACTAGATGAAAATTATGGTAATGCTTTGGATAATGAATTAGATTTTAACTTTAATATTCCCTCAATCCTAACTCTTACTAATCCTACAGATAAATTAATAACCATTACCTATTTAGAGAAAAGTTATCAAGAATCTGAAATCTATTTTAACAAAATTAGTAACAATGTTGAACTTTACGTTAAACAGATTATTCGATTAAGTGCTTTTTCAAATATTACAATAGATACAGATCAAATATTATTTTGTTCAATGGTTGTTAACTCATCTGATAATTTAGATCCCAATCAAGTCGGAATTCCAATGGGACTAGACTATACAGAAATGGACAATTACTTAGAACAAATAAAAACTATTATCGATAATAATTTTCCCTATTTAAACAAGAGAATAAAACAGATTGACTATACCTTAAATATGACAAGCGGAGGACAATATGATAATACATCGGGAAACTTAACAACGTATTTAGATTATCAGTTTAATTATGTTCCTAACACTTTGCTGTTAGAAGATATCCCCGATTGGTATTATTCTGCTTGTTTAATTTATGCTAATAACGATTATTGGGGAAGTGAAGAAACAATTAATGACGATTTAGGCAAAGAATTAAACGTAATCATCTATACAGATTATTTAGAATACGATTTTTTGTTTATTCCCACTCGTCCTGAAATTTCTTCTAATATTATCCGTAAACCCATTTTCCCTGATAATTTAGAAACAGATATTGTTAAAGTTCTTGATTATTTAGAATTTTGTTATCGTTCTGGGATAGGAATTAATTACATAGCAACAGATTATGATTTGATTGATACTTATGATCCAATAGACACTTTTATTTCTAGGTCTTCCTTTACTGATGTAAATTTCGGAATCCCTAGCGATAATCAATTTAACCGTTATCAATACCTTTTTGACTTTTTTTCTACATCAGGATGGACAAATACAGGCATTTGTAATCGAGTTAATCCCTATTTGTTTGCTTCTGTTGATGGAATAACAAGTGCTTATAATAGCTTAATCGTTGGGACTACATCACAGTTAGACACCTCAGATCCCGATAATTGGATAACTTCTTTAAACTCAAGTCATGGATTATCTCGATTCATTTACAATGTCTTTTTTGAAATTTCTTCAAATACTGTTCTTTTATCTTCTGAAATTGAAGAACAATTGATAACTAATTCCTTCTCAGGAACTTTACAAGGTAGCGATTCAGGACAAAGATTTCCTATTAATCAAACGAATCAAGGCATCTCCTGGTATGCAGGAATAGCACAATCTGAGGGAAACTTAGGATCTTTTTTTAGTAAAGATAATCAAGGGAGTAATGCTAATTACGAAATAACTAAAACATTGACTTTTTCTACTTATTTAAGTGATCCTAGAACAATAAGAAGTAATACAGATCAAGAGATAATTGATTTTGTAAATAATATAATAGTACCAAACTATCAGGATAATGAATTTATGCCAGACTCTGTTAGAATTATTGAGATTCATGAAGCGTTAAACGCGGGTAAATTTGCCAATGACCCCAACGATCCAGAAGTTTATCGGTTTGCCAATCTAGGTTACTACATTGAGAGAATAGCTAGGATTTTAGGAATTTCTGTTGACCCCGACGGCTCTATTAGAAGTGTTAGACAACGAGCTTACAAAGATAATGGGGAAACCATTCCCCCTGGTTGGCCTGTTGGCCAATGGGGAAGAAATCAAGGCGAGTCAACCGAGGGTCAATTAGGGGGAAATGTTCAAGACGATAAAGATGGCATTACCTATCCAGTTATAGCTAACAAGTTTACTCTTGATCAGTTTACGGGAAAGCCTGACAAGATTGTTGAGGGTGGTTATGTGTTGTGCGAAAACTTGTTTCAATATTTGGAAACGCTTAAAGACGATCTAGATAAAACGTTGGGGCTTCAATCTGCCGGGGCCAATAGTTTCCCTCTTCCTCAAGGAAATGGAGACGTTTCCTATGAGGGATTATCGACTTTGATCCAGGAAAATAGTTACATGATCTCTCAACTCTCACGGTTGATCAGTTCGGCTCAAATTAGCAGTTTAGTCACTCAAGCGGTGGTGTCTGAGTTGTTAGCTCATTGTGGTGTTCCCACCACCATCAAAGAACTTAAAGTCAAAATTGGAGACAACGAAGAAACTTTTATCCCTTACCCTGCCATCACCGAAAATAGCCCCTCGCAGTTTGATCAAACTCTTTGGTTGCTGTCTAATTTAGCCCCGTTGCTAGGGGGAAAAATTAATATCAGACAAGATCGGCGTGTTGAGGATAGTTAGTAATGCCGTTACCTGTAGCACTAATAGGCTTCGTGGCTGTAACAGCCGTTAAAGTTTCTATCAGCATTCTGCTAAATCCGGGTCGTACAGCCGACGACGACTTAGATTCTGTCTATCCCGATCGGCCTCAACCCATTGACCCTAATTTTCCCCCTGAGAATCCTAACGAGGATCTTCCCACTAATCCGGTTAAAGATCCCATCATTTATGATCCTCCCAATAAAATTTATGATCCTCCTAGTGATGGAAACAAAAATCCGATAGAATTACCGCCTCGCCGGCTTCCCATAGAAGGAGACGATCAAAAGGAAATTCAAACGGGTTTAGGGGATGTTTTTACGATTCAGGAATGGATCAAATATCGTGAATTTGGGAAACTGCTATGGAACCCACTTAGTAATCAACCGTTAACCATCAGACAAGGGTTTTCCGTTGATGCCGATCAACAGTTTGCTGATGCTGTGCTAACGGGAACAGAAAATTACAAGCGGTGGTTACGAGCGCAATTAGATCCAGAATATCGTAGAAGCCAAGAATATTTACTTCTCTATAATTTTTGGGACGGTACGGCCTGGGTTATGCCTCAACGACTCAAAGGGTTACAAGGAGATTTAACCATAGGGTATGGGCTTCAAGCTTTGCAACGACTGGGAAATGTCATGAGTCGTCAGTCTAAAAACTGCTTGTTTGGGGTCATTGATAATGTTCCTAATGGTTATGAAGTTGTACTAGGAGAATTGCCTCAAACAGAATTGTTGTCTAGAGATTTAGACAATTTAGAAATCGTTGGGGATCAAACCAACCAGGAATTACTAGGGGTAACAAAGTTTCCAGTAACAGTTCCTAAAGACTTAACTAAACTACCAACGTTTGAGGAAATGATAACAGAGGGAATTGACGAACGGTTTTTAGATCAAGCCTCTTTTGATAGTAATGATCCTGATAAATTAAATAAAGAGTTAGAGAGTTTAACGCCTGAAGAAATAGAAGCCAATTTATCTGATGTTTTTAAAGAAAAGCATTATCAAACTATCGAAAGTCTTAGCGATTATATCTCTTGGCAAATGAGACAACTGGATGGACTTTTAGGGGCTTATCCTATCAACATATTGGTTGAAGACAACGATTTAACCACTGAGGGAAATCAACCCTTAAATATTACCATTCCCAACATTGCTGAAGGACTAGCCGAACTCATCGGAAACATGGTGACACAAGAGAAAGTCACTAATTCCATGATTGATATGCAAATCCGTTTGTTAATGGAATTAGCGTCTAACAAAAAGATTGCAACCATAACAAATCTTGCTACCGAATCAATTATTGACTACCTCGGATTTAAAATAGCCAAAAAAGAAACAAAACTAGATTTTAGCTTTAATCCTGCGGCCAGTCGTGAAACAGAAGGAGAAGTTGACTATTCTGAGTTTTTAAAACCTGGGAAAGTTGAAATTGCTTACGATGATTACGATGACGACACAACCGCAGAAATTCAAATCAAAGAATTAATAGAAGCAGCCAGAATCATCAAAGGTAAGAATACTAGATCGGTAAACTTAGATGACTTGAGCGGTTTAAAATCTCTGTTCACTTCTGCCTTAGATATTCTCAACAATTCTGATGATGATAAGCTAAAAAGCAAGTTTGAAGAATGGTTAGAAGAATTTGAAGATGGTTTTACTCAACGTAGCGATATTAAAGATCCGTCCCGTCCGTGGGGACGCGATCGCTCTCAACGTCCTCGGATAAATAAATTAAACGACAATGGCAAGTAGTTTATTGATTTCCTCACTGCGATCGCGTCGTATCCGTAGCCGTGTACTAGGGGTAAACTTAACCCAACGAGTGATCGGTCAACCCCTAGCACAAAATGAAGGGGGCGGATTTTTAGAAACGGCTAAAAGTTTTTTAGGAATAGTGGGAAGAGGCACTCTAAAAGTAGGAGGCTGGCTATTTAAGGGGTTAGGGTTTGTCGGTTTTGGCTTCAGAGCCATTCTTGACGTTTTTTGGCAGTCGTTTGATTATATTTGGAATTTTAACTGGAATGTCACCGACGCTGAGCTTGATAGAGGGATTGCTAACCTCAAGGTTAGAATAGCGGGTCAACTAGGAGCCACGGCGGGTAATTTGGTCGGTTATATCGCTTGCGGGGTCATTCCTTCTATCGGAATTCTTGTCATTAATGAGCCGTTAGGATTATATCTTTTGCAACAAGTGGGGGAAGAAGCGTTAGACGAATTTCTCAGTAATATCAGAATTCTACTTAGGACTTCTTTATACGGACTGGTTCAATCGGCCTGGATTACGATGTTCAAGAATACCCGTCGCGCTGCTAAGATAGCCACCAAAGATCCCGACGCTCCCATTAGTCGCTTAGGAAAGCGAATTTTTGGAGAGGGATTTCAACAGGCCATTCAACAATGGGGTGAGGAAGGTTCTAAGCCCTGGTCGTTTGCCATTGAAAAAGAGAGGCGACGGGATGAAATTAAGAACCCCTTGGCTAAAGAATTTTGGGAAGAGTTTGACGATGAGTTTGCCGATGCTTGTCGGGATGCTAGTTACGTCATTGCTGATGGGTTGGACTCATGGGCATTACAGCAACGAATGGAGGAAGAGACGAGGGGAGGGAATCAAGTGGCCATTGAATTTTTACCTAACCGTGAATTAGAAGACGAACGGATGATCGTATCTGGTTCAGAACAGGAAGTGAGGACGCAGTTGATAACCACTATGAATACCTACGAGATGATTGAACATAGGGATGTGGGAATGTACATGGGCGAACAAGTGAGAACTCATGTAAGAAAACGAGTTCCACCGTTAACGCTAAGGGTTCAATTATTTAATTGGCCATCCCCTCCCTTTTATCGATCTGATAGTGACACTCGTCGGGTTAGTTGTGATGTTCCCGGTATCAAGAGAAATAAACTTGATTGGAACACTATTAAAGAAGCCTTTGGGGGAAACACGGGTTATTTATGGGGGCGTTTTTATACGGTGGTCAATTTGAAAGATAGCGATGGCCATTTTGCTGGCCAGCTTAAGATTTATGGGGGTAGTAAATCGGAAGCAGAAAGACGAATAGACAGGGTATTACAGTTAACAGAATATGAAGAGTTGACTCGAACGCATGGGGAAGAAGACGAAAGTAGAACAGACAATAATAACGGGAAAAAATATAAAGCTTCCACTCGAATTTATCCCGCTTACATGACAATAATTAACGCCAAAAAAGTTGCCCGTGAAGAGTTAGGGCAACCGTCGTTACAGGGAACTTATAAACGGTCACGCGATAAAATACTTCTTTATCCTAACGATAAACCCGCAAATTTTGAGGAGAGGATTAACGAATTATTATCCAATTTACCGCAATAATTAGCGATAATAACGAGAATAGCGAAGTAACCAGGCTTGTTCTTTATCTATTTGATCTAACACATCCTCCTTTGTCATATTTAGTTCATCAGCCAAGCGATTAAGTAAACGTGCTTGTGGATAGTATTCATAGGGGTGTCCCCATCGCTTTTTTGTCCTCATCATGGCTCGTTTCGAGCAGGTGCTAAGTCGAGGCCATATCAGTAGTTGTGTCATAATTTTTGACCCTGTGTCTAATCCGAAGAACCCTACGGTTCTGTAATAAACTTGTGAAGTTTTGTTATGGTGGTCAAACCTTGATGTATCGGGCATGATGGAGTTATCACTCTACCAATAATTATTAACAATCATGCCTCCATATACAAGAGGACGGGCCAGGGATCAGCTAACCTTTATCCAAATGCCTGGAGGGTTGCTTTATTACGGGTTTAACACCCAGGATTTTGCTTCTACTGCTGGCTTAGGGTTAACCGTTGCCGATCTAGCCACACTAGGGCATTTAGACGCATCACAAGTCCCTGCAAATGGAATTCGGATCTTTGCTGCCAACTCACCCAAACCACCAAGGGTAAAGCTAGTAATTAACCGACGACCGACCGCTAGTCAACAAGGAGATACTTCCACATATTGTGCGCCCGCTAATCTTCGACAAGCTGAAGCAGAAGGATGGAAGTTTGCGAAGTCAGGCCGAGCCGTCACGATCACCAATAGTAACCGTACCTGGACAATGGGAGTTAATTTAGAGGGTGGCGGAATCTATCTTTTCCCGATGAACCCCATTGATGCCGATGCTTACGCGGATGTTTTGGGTTTACAGCGACCACCGCAAATTAGCGCGGCAGAAAGACAAAAAGCTTTTAGTGGATCATCTCGTCCCCGCCCCGCTAAAGTTAAGCTAGAAATAGCCGGACAATCAACTATCAATGCTTTTTGTTCTAGTGAGAGAATTGACAATGCTTTAAGTAATCAATGGCAACTGGTTAAGCCCGCAGTTGAATATAATTAAAAAATGAGAGCGAATTATGAGTTTAATTTTAACTCCCGATCACCCTGATTTTTATGTTATTCTTCATAGTAAATTCCCACCCGGTAGCACTGCTATGGCTTACGCTCCTGATGCTAATACGGGAATACTTAAACCGATGAATGACTCAGAAGAGGCTGACTTTGTACATGGCAATAGAGAGCTTTATTCTGAAGATTATCTGATTGATGATGAATGTCACAATTTGATTTAGCCGGAAGCTGGCAATACTTAGGAACAATTACCCCTCAATTTGAACAATGGCAACGATTCCCTATATCCACTGCTAGTTTTAGTCCGTTAATTCGTTTAACTTTTTACGACGATTTTAACTTTAATAAAATAGGTAGCTTTGGATATTTAAGGGTTGCTTATAATTTTCCCGATACGTTTTTTTCAAAATGGAGTCGTATCTATCCAAATTTTGATAGAAGCGTTTTAAGTTTTCCAATACCTAAAGAATTGTTGCTAACTTCTAACGTCGTGACTCGCCATTTTGAGATAATGAAAAGGAATAAATACAACCGTCCAGGTTGGGTGGTTCATGACACACAATGGTCATGTGCTATTGAATCACTAGAGTTAATCAACTTAACTAATGAAGATCAAATCCTTCTTAATCAAGTTGACACTTTAGAACAAGTTGCCACGATCATTCAAGAACAAATTACTCAAGGAGACTAACCAATGGCTGCTATTACCCCCGCAACAATTTTCCCTAACTTGACCAGTGATGGTACTAATATCACAATCCCTATCACTGATTTAGCTGGTTTGACGGCTGCTGAGGTTGATCCGTCTACTGGTAATGGAGCCGAATTACTAAGAATTATATGTGAGACGGCTTACACCAAAATTAACGCTTTAGATACGGCTAACCAACCCACTCAGATGAGATGGTCAAAACCACCCGCTCAAGGAATCACTGCCGGTGTTAACCGACAAGATTATACGTTTGGATTCAATTATAGTGTTGATGCAACTGCCGTTAACATGGTCGCAGAAGCGTAGAAAGTTTTGGATCAACTGAGTTAGGAAAGGGGAATCCTGGGATAACTGAGATCCCCTTTTTTTGATTTATCCCTTGTTGGGGGTAATTGATTTTTCCTTTACCCCTAGTACAAGTTCCATCACTTCTTGCTTTACCCCTAGTACAATTTTCATCACTCTAATTGTGTGATCGCTTATTCAGAGGATTTACTCTAATGAGACGTTCTCGATCCTCCCAGACTCTATGGTTTTTATTAAAGATTGTTGTCGTCTTTTTGTTATTCGTCTTAATTGTTTGTGTGCCTTGGTTAAAAGTATGGGCTGCTTCTGATGGTTCTAGTCAAGCTTTTAATGTTAATGAGGCGATCGGTGACATCTTACAAATGATGGGAGGCGGTGGTATTGGAGTCGCAGGATCAGCTTACCTGAACAAGCAACAGCGTCCCCCTAGCCCTCAATGGGATAATTCAGATAATTCAGGTTTTAATCTTAACTCAACGGCAGTTCAATCTGAAGTCAAAGAATTAGAGAGGCGATGGTTGAAAGATTCTCAAATCATTAGGAACCATCAGAAAAAATTGCAAAGCAAGATCAACGCTATTGAGTTTTTTCTAGGCAAGAAATTCGACGATTTCAACCGTAAAGACACCATGCACTAATTAAGCGATCGCCACATTTACCCCTAGTACAATTACCCCTAGTAAAATGAGTTCACCAAAGTCTCTAATTTTCTTTATGGATCTAAACCGTCAAACCCCATTGATTGAAGGACGGTTAATTGCCTACGACAACGTTAAATGCAAAGTTGACCAGCAATACATCGCTACGTCAGGCTGTCAGAATAACCAGCGATGGGATTCTCAAGATGATAGCGGGCGTGGCCCGATTCCTAGAAATGATCAAGTGAAGATTGATTATTATACGGTCAACACCACCCCTATCTACCTTCCCCAGAGAGGGATTGAAGGCAACTTTTATAAGATTGACCCTCACTTAGTCAACATTTGGGGTAAGACGCGCGGGGATTTTGGCATACATTATGATGCTAACGCCCCCGGTAGTGCCGGCTGTGTGGTTATCCGAAATAAGATGGCCTGGGAAGCGTTTCAAGAAATGATGGGTCATTACCGCGCGGCAGGTTTAGAGTCGGTTCCATTGATTGTCGAATATCAGCGTTAAGGATTTTCCTTATGGGGTATTTGTCTAAATCAAACTTTAATCAAAATTACATTCCCCATAATAATATGGGGCTGCCGACTGTTACAAAGTTTCTACTATCTAATTATCTTTGAAGTACGGATATCCACATCTTTGAGGTGTAATAATCCCAAGATGAAGGGATGGTCAAAATCAGAGACAATAATACAAGATAATATGTAAACCCTATTCTAACAATAAGGAACAGCTATGGCGGTACTGGAAAAAGGTAATATCACCATTCACACTGAGAATATTTTTCCCATTATTAAGAAGTCTCTCTACACCGATCACGAAATCTTTTTACGGGAATTAATTTCTAATGCAGTGGATGCCATTTCTAAGTTAAAAATGGCTTCTTTAGCGGGGGAATTATCGGGAGAGGTTCCTGAACCAGAAATTACCATTACGGTTGATAAGAGTAACCAAACCCTTTCTATTTATGATAACGGTATTGGTATGACCGTTGAGGAGATCAAAAAGTACATCAATCAAGTTGCTTTTTCGAGTGCAGAAGAATTTGTTAAAAAATATCAGAAAACAGCCAATGATTTAATCGGTCATTTTGGTTTAGGGTTCTACTCTGCTTTTATGGTTGCCAAACAGGTCGAAATTGATACGTTATCTTATAAAGAAGGGGCGCAAGCTATTCATTGGTCTTGTGATGGTTCGCCAGAGTTTGAGTTAACTGAATCTTCCAAAACTCAAATCGGAACAACCATTACCTTAACCTTAATGGACGATGAACAGGAATATTTAGAACCCCAACGAATTCGTCAATTAGTCAAAACTTATTCTGATTTTGTTCCCGTTCCCATTAAGTTTGAAAATGAAACCATTAATCGACAGAAAGCCCTTTGGAAAGAATCCCCCCAAAATTTAACGGATGAAGACTATTTAGAGTTTTATCGTTATCTCTATCCTTTCCAAGAAGATCCTCTCTTATGGGTGCATTTAAACACGGATTATCCCTATCTTTTAAACGGGATCTTATACTTTCCTAAATTGCGGCCTGATGTTGATGTTTCGCAAGGTCATATTAAACTGTTCTGTAATCAGGTTTTTGTCAATGATCACTGTGAAGAAATTATTCCAGAATTTTTAATGCCATTAAGAGGGGTGATTGATAGTCCAGATATTCCCTTAAACGTTTCTAGAAGTGCGTTAACCAATCATCGGACGGTTCGCAGTATTGCCAACCATATCGCCAAAAAGATCGCTGATCGTCTCAAATCTATCTATAATGAGACTCCCGAAGAATATATTAAATGTTGGCAAGATGTAGGAACGTTTATTAAATATGGTTCTCTTAAAGATGAGAAATTCAAGAAGCAAGTAGAGGATATTCTCCTCTACAAAACCACTTATAAAGCTGATAAACCCTCAGAACAATCAAAACCTGATACTCCACAAGTACAAGTTGAAGGGGAAGGGGATCTCTGGGAAGATGTGACCCCCAAAACCGATGAGGAGGAAAAATTTAGCTATGAAAATGAAGGGTACACTACCTTACCCGCTTATCTAGAACGGAATAAAGAACGTCACGAAAACCGCATCTTTTACTGTACCGATCCCGATACCCAAGTCACTTATGTAGAACTGTACAAAAATCAAGGATTAGAGATCCTATTTATGGACTCTTTCATTGATACTAATTACTTTATTCCCTTCCTAGAAAGAGAGTATTCTGATGTTAAATTTTCTCGTGTGGATTCGGAATTAGATGATACTTTGGTGCAAAAAGATAAAGCGGATGAAATTGTTGATCCCAACACCAATAAAACCCGCAGCGATCAAATTAAGGAAGTGTTTGAGAAGGCTTTAAATAACCCTAAAGTCAACATTAAAACCCAAGCTTTAAAATCCGATAATCCCGAAAGTACACCCCCCGCAATGGTATTATTACCCGAAGCAATGAGACGATTTCGTGAGATGATGGCCATGTCTCAACAACAGGTGATGGACTTTCCTGATGAACACGTTTTTGTGATTAATACCACCCATCCCTTGATCGAAAATATCTATCAATTAAGTCAGGGAAGTATTATCCAAGCAGGAGGTGATTCTCCTTCAGCAGAAATGGCTAAAATGTTGTGTCAACATATCTATGATTTAGCCTTAATTGCCCAAAAAGGACTGGATGGTGAGGGGATGAAATCTTTTGTTGAACGGTCGAATCAAGTGTTAACTCGTTTAACTAAATAAAGAATAACAATAAGTTGTAGGGTGGGCAATGCTAATTAGTGTCTTTGTATAAAGATTTCAGCTTTATTTAGCATTGCCCACCTTATATCTTTATAATATCATTCGTTATTCTTCCGTTTCTGTCTCTGTTGTTTCTTCTCCTTCTTCAGTTTCCGCTTTATTTTCTTCTTCTAGGGTTCCTTTGGGAACTAATTCCACAGTGGCTTTTTCTTGTAACCAATTGAGGGTTTTCTCGGTGGTTAATTGTTCTTCTACCACTTCTCGTAATTTATCGGGATCAACCTCTTGACCTTGTAATTGTTCCTTAATTTCATTGCTTCTTTCTTCGATTTCTGCCTCTTCTAGCGTGATGGACTCGACTTTGGCAATTTCTTCTAAAATTAAGGTTTGTTTTAATCTTTCGATCGCTTCAGGACGAGAATTTTCTCTTAATTTTGGTAAATTTTCTTGGGTGAACAATTGTCCTAAATCAATCCCCATCTGTTCCATTTGCATGGCCGTTTGGGTTAGGACTCTAGTCACTTCATCTTGGACCAACGTATCTGGCAGATCAACGGTACAAACTTTGCTTAATTCTGACGTAATAGCAGTATGAATACTCTGTTTGGTTTCGTTTTCTACTGACTCTTTAAATTGCTTTTCTAGGGACTCTCTGAGTTCAGCAATGGTTTCATACTCGCTGACTTCTTCGGCAAAATCATCATCTAATTCCGGCAATTCTTTCGCCTTAAGTTCTTTGAGAGTAATGGTAAACGTCACCGGTTTTCCGGCTAAATCTTCCCGAGGATAATCATCAGGAAAAGTTAGGGGTAATTCTTTGGTTTCTTCGGGTTTCATTCCTACAATACCCTCTACCATTCCCTCAATAAACTTTCCTGCTTCAAGATCAACTCGGAAGTCCGTTCCTTCTACGCCTTCAATGGGTTGCGCCTCTTCTTCTCCTTCGGGGGTGGCCACACCTTTATAGTCTACAATAGCCACATCTCCCATTTCGGCCCCACGATCTTCGACAGGAACCAGGGTAGCCATTTTTTCCTGTCTTTCTTTGAACCAATCTTCTAACTGTTGGGGGTCATAAACCGTTTCTTCTGCTTTAACGGAGAGGGTTTGATAGTCTCCTAATTCTACGGTGGGGGGAACGTCGACGGAGGCTGAAAAGGTGAAAGGTTCCCCCGGTTTAAAGTTTTCTACCAGTTCGTCTAAACTAGAGCGTAGGGTATAGTTACCGATAGAGTTAATGGACTCTTGTTCTAGGGCTTTTTCGAGGGTTTTTTGGACTAATTCTTCTAAGGTAACGGCTTTAATATAGCGGGTTCCTAACCGTTGTAGGAGAATAGGACGGGGAACTTTACCTTTACGAAACCCAGGAATATTGGCAGTACGGGCCAAGGTATTGACCTTGGTTTCATAGGCTTTTTTACCAGTTTCGGCGGGGATTTCAATTTCTAAGCCAATTTGACTATCGGGGAGTTTTTCCTGGGTGACTTTCATAGAGATTACAATTTCGGACAATTTATCATTATGCCATTTGGGGTCGTCCTCAAACAACCTTAGCGATGCTAAGGGAAGGTTTTCCTTGGATGTTTTGTCCCTTTTCTGGGAGTTGACCGAGGCTTAAATGGCTTTTTTATTCTAACCTGAGTGTCTCTAAATCCATCCTATTTTGCTTCAGTGTTAGGGAAATTTTAAGATTTACACCGCACGTTAAGGTAAGGGAAGCAGAGGAGGCAGGGGAAGATAGATTGACCATAGCAATTTTAACCTCTTCCTGGCGAGAAATCCCCGTACAACTGAACTTCCCCCATACAAATCTACTATAAAGTCCTAAAAGCCTTATCTATGAAGGGATACGGCGATTAGTCCCCGACGCTGTACCCATGTAAATTGTAATATTTCTTAATGGACAGCCATAAGGGAACTAAGCTAAAATAGTAGTCATGTATATAGAGAGAGTTCCTAATAGAAATTCCCCACCGGCTGTTCTGCTTCGTGAATCTTACAGAGAAGGAGATCAAGTCAAAAAAAGAACCCTGGCAAATCTATCAACATTGCCAGATGAAGTTGTTGATAATATGAAACTGGTTTTAAAAGGAGCTAAAGTTTCAATGACTGAAGCGATACCTGATAATTTTGAGGTAATAAGAAGCCTTCCACATGGTCATGTGGTGGTTATATTAGAGACGATTAAAAAGTTAGGTTTAGATAAGATTATTGCTCTTAAGACCTCTCGAATTAGAAACTTAGTTATAGGGATGATCATTGCTAGGATTATTAATCCTAAATCCAAATTAGCAACAGCTAGAGGATTTCACGAAAAAAACTTGTAGCAATAGTTTAGGAAAAGTGTTAAACTTAGAAAAAGCTGACGAAGATGAACTCTATGAGGCTTTAGATTGGTTAATAAGTAAACAAGAAAAGATTGAAAATAAATTAGCTAGTCTTCATCTCAATAATGGGTCATTAGTTTTATATGATGTCACCTCAACCTACCTAGAGGGTAACGAGTGTGAATTAGGAAAATACGGATATAATAGGGATAAGAAGAAAGGGAAAACTCAAATAGTCTTTGGACTACTTTGTGATCAAAATGGTTGTCCTATCGCTGTAGAAGTTTTTGAAGGAAACACCTCAGATACTAGCACATTCTTGAGTCAAATAGAGAAAGTGAGGAAACGGTTTGGGGTGAAGAATGTAGTGTGGGTGACAGATAGAGGTATCTTAACATCTTCAAACATTAAAGAGTTAGTTAAACCAGTAGAGTGTACTTTAGAAAGTGGAAAATACGTCTTTGACAAGATAACTCGACCCACGAGCCTACAACAAAAAGCAATAGAAATGTTAGGTATTTCTTCTATTTGTACCCAGTAACGACGGGGAGCTAATTCGGCGTATCCCTCATACTGCATACATTATGGCATTTTGTCAAAGGGGAAGTTCAGATATAAGATACCCTCAACCTAACCTAAAATTTAATGGATAGGTGATTTTGTTGTAACTGTTGCAGACGACGACTTTCTTGTTCAATAACGGTACGAGCAAACCGTTTGTCTTGTTCAATCAATTCATTAAGAATAGCTCCTTCAATGACCAAGAAACAGGCTTTAGAAGAAGTAATAATAACTGTTGCATTGGCTTGTAAATTACCCAAAATTTCTAATTCATTTAATAAATGAACTGGGTCAATTTCATCAACTATCACGGTTTCATCTTCTTGTATTTGTTGACATTCAACCTGTCCATCTAACAGTAAAAATAAATCTTTACAAATATCTCCTTGTTCCCAAAGAATTTCGGATTGATGATACTCTTTAATGGGGACTTGATAAGATAATTCCATTAAACTTTCTGCTTTTAATCCTTTCAACAAATCACAACTGGATAGATATAAAAGTCGTTCCAATGGTGTAATAACTTTGCTATCTTGTTCTCCCGTATCCGTAACATTTTGTTGTGCCGTTTCTTTCAAAGAGGGATTCAACATTAAATAAGAATCTAAGAGTTGACGCGCTTGTTGTTGTCCCCGTTGTTTGTCTAGTTTATTTAACAGATAAAGACTGACTGTTTTGGTTAAAGAATCTGGTTCTGATAGTAATGTTTCTAAATAAGCGATCATTGATGCTTCAGACACTTTGGGAGAAGTAGGTTCTAATAATTTTAACTGTTGTTGTATACGAGATAAGTGTATATCATTCAACCGTTCAGACCATTTTTGATCATGATTTTCTAAGAGACTAGGTAACACATTTGGGGTTAAGGTTGCTAAGGCTAATGCTAAACGAGTTCCTTCTGTTCCTGAGTCCCATTCTTCTAAAATTTTCAGCACTCCTTTAGCAATTACTTTCTGTTTTTGACCAACCGTATTGCGTAAAATTTCTAAACCTTTTCGTAAATGAGGTATGTCTAGAACTTCAGGGGGATACAATAACGCTAGTTCAATATCATATAAATCTTGTAATTGTTGTAAGAGAAGCTGACTGCGACGTTCTAGTTGAGATTCTTCGTCTAAATTAGCAAGAATTTTGTTTTCTTCTTCTAAGGTAATACCATATTCCCGTGATAAGGATTCAACCGTTCCCCCTTCTTTATCTAATACATCGCCGATGGCTTTTTCTTTTTTAACGACTTTTAATAGTTCTCGTCCTAACCCTTTTGCCCCTCGTCTTCGTTTACTACCAACCATACCCCGAATTCTTTGACGGAAACTTTGTAAACGTAATTGGTTTTCACGAGAACGTTGTTGATTGGGATCTAATAATTCTGGATCTTCTACCCCTAATTCTGTTAAAATAGTTAAGTGTTCTTGTTCACTAATGCCTAATTCACCCCGCATTTGTTGCAGCACTTCTAAACTACTAGCTGAGTTAACATAACCTTCTTCTAATGAATCTCGTAAAATTCCTTTATACGCTTCTAGACGTTTATCTCCCGTAAACCCAGGAAGAATCTTCGCTAATACATAAACTTCATCAGCACTTAACAAGTCTAAAGAACGTCCTTCTAAGAAGCGAGAAACATCTACTTGTAAGCGAGTTAGCTGTTTTCTTAAGCGGTTGGCTAAACTTTCCCGAGAATACCGTTCTGAACTTCTTGACCAAGTACGATATAACCACAACGTGCTTGCTAATACCAATAAGATATTAAACAAATATTGAACCTGAATGGGAAACTTAGAAATATAGGATCTTCCAGCAAAAATAAAGAAAAAGTTGAACACCCAAAAGGTAGTTAAAGTAAAAATTTGATGCTGCAATTGTTGCGATGTTAGTAAAGGATTCCTCTTTAACTGATAACTATTATAAATTTTTTCTAATTGTGTTCCTACAAAATAAGCTAAAGCCATAAAAACAGCAACCGTTAATGGGGCTGCAATTAATCGAGGAATAGGAATGGCTGTATTAAAAAGATAAAATCCTGGAGAAAACAATAATTCTAACTGATTTTCTTGGTGAGTCCAAGCCCCTGATAAGAGATAAGCCCAACTTCCTGAATAAAGATAGTAATAGGAGAAAAAGCCAACCACTAAACCCGCATAACTATAGTATAATAATTTATAATCAGGCTTTTTAATAGCATTCCAATAAGACCGTTCGGCATCGATATCAATACAGGGACTATTACAAGCAACACAAGCACTATTTTCTGTTCCATCGGGGTTAGGACGACGACACATGGACTGGGTAATTAAAGTTGTTTGTCCTTCGTGAGCAACACTATTTAAAAGTCCTCTGGGTTCTCCGTAAAATTCTTGTACTGGGGCCATAGGACAAAAATATTGACACCAAGTTTTACCCGCGTACAGATATCCAACGACAATAGCAGAAGCAATCGAAAATAATAAGAAACTGCCTAAAATAATACGATGGGAATCATAAAATAAAAGCCGACCACACACCCCAACATATAACAAACCTAATTGTAGTTTTAAATAATTCTTACCTAACCAAGAATCGCTTTTTATTTTGACTAATTCATAGTGAGTTTTTCCTGTTTTTTTATCAACCCGTTTTTTTTGTCGCTGTTTTCCTAACGCCCGAAAGAGTTGGGACATAAACCCCAAGGGACAAATTCTGCGCCAAAATTCATGGCCGAAAATTAACAGCATGAAGACACCACTCGGGACAATTAAACCCCAAAATAACGAGGACCCTAAACCATAAGGTTGTTCTTGTAAACAAACCCCTTGGATTTGAATACAACTATCAAGATTTAATTTAAACGGACTCCAACGGGTATCAGGAGAAGTTAACCAAGGAGAAATCGGATCATAAAACAGAGAAAAAATGAGAACTAACCAACCACAGGCCAGAACCCATCTAACCCGGTGCATTACGTTTTCGGGAATGTTAGCCAACATGGGATTTACAATAGGTAAAACAATAATTTATACATCGGTGGAGTCTTCTGGAGACTCCTGTTTCGCTTTTTTCTTATCAACTAATTTTTTAAAGAGAGATTGTCCTTTTTTGGGGGGATAAGTGACACGATAATAGCGTTCTTCTTCCTCCACTGTTTCCTCGAGAAACCCTTTTTCTAATAAAGGTTGCAAGCTTTTCAAGACTGTTTCTTCGTCTTGACAAAGATGAATGGCAATATCGAGTAAACTAGCCTTATTTTGCCGACGAATCCAATTAACTAAATGATGTTGATCTTTAGGCAATTTTTGCAACTCACGAAAGGATAAACCAGAGGAACGAGATGACTCGTCTTTTGAGAATTTCGTCATGATAATGTCCTCTAGAATTAACCTTGAATATGAGAAACAATGCGTTGCACTTCCTTTGTCAATGGATGGTCGGGATGTTGTAGGCAAAACAGTCCTTGACTTCCTAATCGCAACATCTCTGTGGATAAGGGTAAAATGCCCGCTACAGGGAGTTGATAGGTTTCATGAACTTTATCTTTCAAAATGCCAAAATCGATGTCTGGTAGGGCTTTATTGACCACTAATAACATTTTAGGCACTTCTAATTCCCTAGCCACTTCTACAATAACCGCCGTCCCTAAGTAGTCTTGTTGGTCAGGTCGTAAAATAATGACTAATGCGCTAGATAACCCAATGGAAAGTAAGGTTTCTTCGTTTAACCCGGGGTGAGTATCCACAAAGAGATAATCTAACTCGAAAGTATCCCCAACTTCATAAAATCCTTGTTGTAACAGTTCGACATCGTATCCTTCACTGAGAATAGTGGCAATGTCTTCACTTTTCATACTCGAAGGAATCAGAAAAATTTTACCGTTGGGATTAGCCGCAGCCGCATTGGGATTATCTAAAACATAACTGACATCGTAAGCAATCTGTTCGGCTGAACAATCATCATCCCAAAGATAATCGTTGAGGGTTTTGTTAATTTTTGTTTCATCCAGGCGAAAAAGAATATGAATACCTGGAGACTGAATATCCGTATCGACAATGCCTACGCGCTTGCCTAACATGGCCATGGTGGTAGCTAAGTTAGCCGTCATGTTGGATTTTCCTGTTCCACCGCGATAGGAATGGATAGAAACAATTTGGGTCATAATAGGGTGCGTTAATTAGATTCAATAAGTTTTAGATGCAATCACAAAGCCGGGTTAGGGTCGAATTAGAACAGATTGAGACAAAATGCTTGAGATGGGTAACTAAATAATCATTATCAACAGTGACAACACTTATTTCCTTAGTTTAGAAGCATTAATGATCACTCATTGAGCTTTTTAAGTATTTCTGTCAGTATGTCTAATGTCACACTCCTCCAGTGATCACTCTAACACTTTTAGTCTTCCCAAAAATGCTGTGGAAATTATCATATTTTATTGAATGAACTTAGTTCACTCATGAGGAAAGTTAAGGAGGGGTAAACGATCGCCTCTAAAAATTTCTTCACTTTCTTCTCCCCAAACTAACCAGTCTTCCTTAATCGTTTCCATGATGACTAAACCGGCTAACAAAGGTAAAGTGGCTAAACTCAGTCCCAAGGTTGTTGAATGTAAATGTTCGTTCTGACGATTCATGATTTTGTCTGGTTTATCTCTTAAGGTTTTTTCACTCTTAACGTTTAACTAAGGAAATGGTATATCTATTTTATTTAATCTTAGCTAAAGTTTCTCAGATTAGGGGTTCTTTGTGCATCTTCGACGGGAAAAACCGACCGACAGATTAACCGCAGATTAGGATTACCGTTGCCTCGATAGTGCTAAAATTTTAGGATAGCACCAAGGGTAATCAACCGCTCTAAAAACCCATGTAGTCTAATTACAGATAAAAAACCAGAAAAGTAAAACCAAGCTGTGTCGGGTGAGGTGTGAGAGGCAATTAGATAAGCCTTTGCTTTTTTCCATAAAACATCCCTATTATTCTATATGGTAGGGTTATTCAATATAAAAATATATTATTCGTATTTCTTATGGCACGTCGCAACTCTCCCCCAAATGCTTCTATCCATCGTCAAAGTAACGGTAACAGTCCCCATCGAGAGGCTGACTTTGACATTCAACAAGAGTTAAGTCGTCTTCAAGAGATTATTTATGAGAGTTTCCATATTCCAGTAACAAGATGGACCATTATCGATGAGGACAAAGTATTAGAACAACTGGAGTTTATTGGGACTAAGATGCCCGAAGCCATCACAAAAGCATTACGGGTTCTTGAACAAGAACAAGAGATTCTTGCTAAGGCTGAAGCCTATGCACAAGGAATTATTCAGCAAGCGCAACAAGATGCAGCAGAAATTCTAGACGAATCAGGGATTATTCAACAAGCGCAGCATGAAGCCAATCAAATTCGCCAACAGGTACAAAGCGAATGTGAAGCAATTCAAGCCCAAACCATAGCTGATATTGAGCAACAACGACAGGTAGCCAATGGAGAAATGCAGCAACTCTATCAAAATAGTGTAACCGAAGCACAGCAAATTCAAGAGGGGGCTGACGAATACGCAGATACCGTTCTGACTCGCTTAGAACAAGAGTTAAGTGAAATGTTAGGAGTGGTTCGCAATGGCCGTCAACAACTCTATAACCATTCTGCTCAACGTCAAACCCATATCCCAGGAAAACAAGGATCGGGAGGGAAGAAAAAAAGGGCTTAGGTTTTGAATCAAACCACCACTAACGAGTTAAGAGTGATCGCTAGTTTTTGCAACGGAACCCATTCAATCTAGGGGCGACTTGTGTACAAAAGTGAATCCAGATTTTTGGCAGTGAAGAAATTCCCATTTAGCTCTTGAATCCCTTTCCAGGAACGATCGCTAAGCTCTAGGGTAGCAGCAGTGACGATGATCTTGGTATCAATGTTTTTTGACAAGAGTGGAGGCTGAACTGTTTTGTTCCACGTCCAGGTTTCGCCGGCAGAGAGTTCGGGAATATTTTCAGCATCCGAGACTCCGAGCAAGTCCGCTAGGTAAACTGCGTCAGGATTGCCTCGGATAAAGGGAACAACATGGTTATCGTTGTTCTGGATTAGGGTCTGGAGAGGGACAAGGACATGGGGGTGGTCGGGTGTTGCTTGAGCATGATCTTGCTCGGTGGCCAGTATCATAATAGGAGGCCATGACTGGAAATTGGGCAGAGTTTTAATGGCAGTGATCCCTAACCGTGCGTTCCAATACTGTTGAGCTTGGTCTGGGGTAGCCAGCCAATCTGGCCAATCCTTCAAGTCTTTTGTGGGGGGGAGATCAAAGAACCTTTCTGCTATCAAGTTGGTCAACAGGGGAGAGTGGTAAAGTAGGGGTTGTGTGGATTTGGGGTCTGGACCGCCTAACCCCACGAACTCAAAATCCCCGGGTGCGTCACACTTCCCATTAGAGTTTTGATCAATGCAGAAAGCTCCTTGGATTGTCCTTGTATTGTTTTGGTGGCCTGGATCTTTAATGACTCGCTCTGCATCTGGGTCGAAAATCAGGTTGTCTTCTTCCCCTTCCATATTATCTGGCCAAGGGCAGCTTTCGAGTCGGCAACTCCCTGGCTGATAGTAGGGGTTAAGAATCCCTCTTTCCCCCAACTCTAAGGTGACATATTGTGCACCAAGAGGCGACTCCCAGAGGGCTATCCAATCCAGGGCTTTACGAGCCTCTGGTTTTCGTTCTACCGTCTTCAGCAACAAATTTCCCCCATTGGAGAAGCCCACGGCCCCCACTAGATCGGTGCGGGCAAAGGGGAGACGACTTTTGAGAAACTTTCCTCTTGTATCCGTTTGCTCGCCAGCGGCGTAGCGAATCACATCAGCCAGTGCTTGTTGGCACTTAGGACCTCGGTAGTCGTAGCTCCCGCTACTGTGAATCGATCCGAATACCCCTCCGGGAAAAAGCAACTGGATACGGATTAGTCCAGCTTGCACAAGGGGACTATCTGCGTCGCCTGGCGCAGATAGTCCACCAGGATTGTGTCCGCCGGGAACTTCTACCACCACTGGAGAGGCAGGACGTTGTTGCTCATCTAAGTATCGCGTTCTTAGAGGACTGGGATATTCTACACGAATAGCGATCTCTGCATTGTCCTTGCTTTTGATGTAAGTGATAAAGGAATTGGTTTGGTTTCCTTGGCTGAGAAGATCGGTCTGGGCACCTCCCTTTTCAACATCAGCTATCGAGCTTTGAGGCACAAAAACAATCAACAAGCAAAACATCAGGCTAATTAGGACTAACTGCCAACTACGATCAGGTCTCATAATAGGTCTCCTTGGTTATACTTACTAGCTATTGACCTAAAAAAAAGGAATTGCTAAGGTTATTTAAGTTTTGATTACTAAAAATCCGAAGCATTTTTGTCCGTTCGATCCATAATTTTTGAAAAGGATACAAAACTAACCCAGAGAAGGCTTCGGATGATTTATGATAAGTTCTATACGACTGTGGAATGCCACCAGTTAACAGTTTATCTGCGATACCAATACCAATTACTATCACCACAAACCACTGGTTCTTCACACTCAACAGTTCCTATTTTTCCCCTAAGCAACACTCCTTTGGGATTTTTCCATGAAAGACCAATAGGTTTTCCTTTGGAAAATCTGGAAGTTGACAAAGACCTTATATAAGAGTCACATTTTGGAGATGATTTTTCACTGGCGGGATACTGAAAAATATCAACATTGTCATCGTTGTTTCGATCCCCATAGTAAATCGCTAGATATTGTCTTTCAATGTAAGGATTCGAGCGATCTGGTTGATGATAAGCTCTGGCATAAGCATCAACTTCCCCTTCTGGTTGTCCAATCACGATGGGAACCAATTCACCCATTCCTACCGTAAAACATTGTGAAGGATATCCCGATTGAATCCCGTCATATTTAGGCATCGCGTCAAAAATATTGTCGGCCTGAGGAGCTATCCCATCAAAAATATTGTCAGCCTGAGGAGCTATCGCGTCAAAAATATTGTCAGCCTGAGGAGCTATCGCGTCAAAAATATTGTCAGCTGCTAATGCGGTACAGGGCATTAATAAACAGCACAATACTAAGAAAAGACTGAATACGATCGACTTGATGATTTTCATGGCTAATTTGCCCTCAATTCAGTGTCTTCATACGTACCCTTATAATGTAGCCTTACTCAAAGATCAGTTGTCTCTTAAATTTTAAAAAATTAATTGTTTTATATAAAAATTAAGGTTCTGTCACAAAGTAAGGCTACAGATCAAGATTTTTCCTCCCCCCACCCTTCCCACCCTCATATGTCTACTTCCTACCTGCCGGTGGGGCTGCGACTCCTTCTACTTTCGTCTCTGAAGAAGGATTGGGACTTTTCTTCTCTGCTGGTGGAGTTGGCGGGGTTTTGGTAGGAGTTATTGGAGCCGGGGGAGCTTGATTTTGGGGCGTTTGAGGACTCGGTTGAGTAGGAGGTTTAGGCTCTGTTGGGTTTTTCGGGGTAGGAGTCGTCGAATTTTCAGGAGCCGAAGCAGGGGGTTTCGCGTCTGGAGTCGTTTGATTTTGAGGGGTTTGAGGAGTCGGACTCGGTGGAGTAGGACCTGCGGGTTGTGAAGAAGGAGTCGGTTGAGGTTGAGTATTTTTTTCCCCTTCAACCACACCTGTTCCACAGATTTTAGGGTCGTATTGAAAAACCACCTTAACCCGTGTGGACTGAGGAAAACTACGGGAGCGAACCGCTTGTAATCCCTGATTATTCAAAAGGCCATAACCTGAACTTTTTGTCATAAACGGGGGTTTACTCAGTTGCCCGTTGTCATTAACTAAAACATTATAGATGGCATTTCCTTCTAATTTTCCACTACAAGCAGCTTTGGGATAAGTCGCCCTAATGGTTATCATTTGATTTTGTTTCAAAGTCACTCCCGTTTGCTCCATCCATTCAAGATCCCTCCGTGTGGCTTCTTTCGGTGTCGTCCCTTGGTCGTTATAAGTTAAATTATTGTTGGCTGGTAAGGGATTTTCCATCAGATTTCTAATAATTTGATCTTGTCGGTTGATATCACTATTAAGATTTCGTGAAGGTGGAGGGTTATTAGCCAAAGGATTTTGATTATTGGGACCCTGAAACAGTGGATTATTGGGTTTAGCAGGAGTGGGATCACCAAAGTCTATGTTTTGGCGAGGATCAGGGGTTTCAGTCGTTTCTGTATCGGGGATTGGAGGGGTTTTCGGTGTTGGCGTTTGTAGGGAGGGAGGGGGTAAAGGAATACGACTAACAGGAGGAGGAGTAAAAGAGCGACGTGGGGGGAGTTCAATGGGAATATTATAGTTATTATTGTAGGAAGGTAAAGGGGGTAAAGGGGGCAAAGACGGAGGACTGGGTAAATTATTGAAGTTGTTCGGTAAAGAAGACCCCAATGAGGGAGAATCTAACATCGGCAGATCCCCTAAACTGGAATTAGGGAATTCTGGCATACCCGATAGTCCAGCATTTTGCTCAGGTAGGCGACTTTGTTCGTTAGGGTTTAATTCAATAACTGGTACATTAACTGGGCCTTGATCTGATATCTCTGGTTCAAAGGTGGGTAAATCAGTGACATAAGGGAGAATTAAGAACAAAGCTAAGCCATGAAGTCCAACAGAAACAACTGTAGAAATAAGGTTAGAATTGACAATGCTTAGGGATGGGTTTTTAAAATAGGAGGAGGCCATAGTGACTATACGTAAGTTTTTATAAGTAGTTGCTATTCTGTCTATTTATAACAAAAGTCGTGTCACAATGGCAGTAATATTAGATCCGTTTTAACACTTGAAGAGCAGAGGGGGCAGGGGACGCGGAGGAAGCAGAGGGGGAAAGTGTATTACTCTACGATAATAAGCGGATTTAGGGCAAAAAAAGTGAGAATATTACTAAGGTTTAACTCCAGTTCATATTCTCACCCGATGACTTAATTATAATTAGGCTGATCAAGAGACTTAATCAATCTTTTCCAGTTGCCAAAGAATCTGGTTTCCTTCTCGGCGAACCCGTGAAACAACCCAGTTACGCCAAGACCAATGATCGCCACGACTGGTGACAGCACTGGCATTGATGTCCATTAAATCAGCCAATTCTGAGCTAGTGATTAAATAACCTTTACTAGCGATCTCATCAGCAACCCGTAGGGTTTCAATGAGGTTTTGAATTTCAATGACTCTCTCTTCACGGGAGAGATCGAATTCTTCAATTGTATTGACAGATGAGTCAATCATAGTAGTATCAACTTAAAATTGCAAAAGGGTGGTCTTGAGTAAACTATAAAGAAAGTAGCTAAGATTTCATGAATCTTGCTACTGTTTATCATAGCGACTTTTGCATAAAATATCAGTAAGGACAAAATTTTTGATCACGAATGATTGACTGATCTGTATTTTACGAATCGTTTTTTGATGCTGATCTCACCATTGCTTCTAAGTTGATGTAGGTTTTGGGAAGTTCCTAACCCTTTTAGAGACTGTTTTTAACCCGGTTTTGATACTGTCCCACCGAAGGTGTCGTGAGAGCAGTTTTCATATCAATAGACTAACAATGAAAATAAAAATTCCCCCCACACTCCCAACCCCTCCCACACTTCCCACACTCGACTTCACTAAAATATTGATACACCCAATTGAAAACTGCGGTTCTACAGTACATAGTATGCTAAACTATCAGTTATATGCCAAAACAATAAAGCTTTATTTTTGAAGTTATTTACATTCCTAAAACCAAAACCGAAACGTTTTAAAACTTTCAATCGGTTATTAATTCCTTCTACGACTGCGTTGGTTGTTCTTCTTTCAAAATAACCAACAATTTCTCCGAACCAATGTCTTATAGTTCTAACTGTTTTCGGGAAAAACGAGTTAGCTTTAAGTAGCCAATGTACTAATTTTAACTCTTAAAAATACTTCGATTTCTCCCCAAGGAATATCCTTTATTAGAGAGTAATGATTTTGATGAAGAC
>JASJDN010000189.1 GCA_030065205.1 Crocosphaera sp. | reverse complement strand
TTTTATGGCTTCTTGAACCATATAATCGTGCTGAAAAAACTGTAATAATTTCTAAGACATCTTGCGCCAAATCCTCCTCGAATGTACTATCTTCAGTTCGGTTGATGATGACAACTTCTGTCCCAAAATGTTCACACAAACTGAAAATTAATTCACTCCCAAACCTGAGTAACCTATCTTTATGAGTTAAAACTAATCTCTCAACTTTACTATCAACAATTAATCTGATTAATCGTTTTAATCCTTTCTTATTGTAGTTAAGTCCTGAACCTAGATCATCTATAATTTCAACTTGCCAACCATTTTGAGCGCAAAACAGTTCAACAACTTCTTTTTGACGTTCTAAGTCTTTCTTTTGGTCATGACTAGAAACCCGACAATAACCAACTGTATAAGAGAGATTTTCTTTAACTCCAAGCAACTGAGAAACGGTGTATCGTCGATGTCCGTTGGTTGTCCTTTCGGGTATTAATTTACCTTCGGACTCCCAACGTCTTAACGTCGATACGCTTACACCTTTTAGTTTAGCTGCTTCTGATATGGTTAACTTACTCATAAAATGATGATAGCACAAATTATGAGTAAGTTTAGATAGTATTAGTTAGATTTTTGACTTCTGATTCTCACCCCTCCCCTAAGAACCTTCGATTAATGCTCGATAATCCCGCCACCGAGAACCACTTCCCCATCATAAAAAACAGCAGCTTGGCCTGGGGTAATACCAAATTGAGGCTCCCTAAACTGTAATTTTAGCCGATGATCTTCCATAGGAATAATCGTAACTGGAACTGCTTTTGAACGATAACGGACTTGTACTTCTGCGGTAATAGGGGAAGCGGGTTCATTAATCGAAACCCAATTTAAGCGTCCTACGGTACAATCGGAACGACCCCCAGCAGCACGGTTTCCTACAATAACCCGATTCATCACTGCATCTAATTTAACCACGTATAACGGTTCTGGGGCTGCAATTCCTAAGCCTCTGCGTTGTCCAATGGTATAGTGATGAATGCCTTGGTGTGTACCGAGAACTTTGCCATCAAGATCAACAATTTCCCCCTCTTTGGGTTTAATATATTGATCAAGAAAGCTGGCCATAGAGCCATGAGCTTCAATGAGACATAAATCCTGACTTTCTGGTTTACTGGCAGTTTTTAGGTCAAATTCGACAGCAATGCGTCGGGTTTCTTCTTTGGTTTGCTCTCCCAAAGGAAAAATAGTTCCTGCTAAGATGTCTTGAGAAAGATCGTACAAAAAATAGGATTGATCTTTATTGCGATCGATGGCTCGTAACAGTTGATAGCGTCCCGTTTGCTCATCGTAGCGAATACGGGCATAATGACCCGTAGCAATGCGATCGCAGTCTAACTCATTTTTAGCATAAGCCAACATTGGCCCAAATTTCACCGCACGGTTACACTGAGAACAGGGTAAGGGAGTCACACCGGACTCATACCCCGATACTAAATAGTTAATAATATTCGCTTCAAATAACTCTCTTGTATCGACAATATGGTGGGGAACACCTAACTGTTCACAAATAAACGCAGCATCTACCATTCCCTCGGAACAGCATTGGCCTTTTCCTTTCATTAACCACAGGGTCAAGCCAATCACATTGTATCCTTGATGCTGTAAACTCGCTGCAGCAACGGAACTATCCACTCCACCCGATAAACCAACAACAACCTTCTTCATTGTTAAACGTTTCTTAAAAACCGTAGAACCAACCATAGACTTTTTCTAGGCTAACATTTTCGGTATTACAATGATGAATAATTAAACCGAAAACAACCAAAAAATTTTTGCGGTTGACGGTGTGAGGATGTGTTTATTTAAGGTTTAAATGATGTTTACAACCAATGATCCCTTAATTCAAAGGACTGCTCAGCAAATCACGAGGTTCCCTTCTTATCTAAGACAGTCTTCAACTTGGTTCTGTTGTTTGCTACTAACTATCGGTTCGAGTTCAGTTGGTTTGGCACAAACCACCTCTAACCGCGAGTTACCCCCACCTCCATTGCCAAAAATGGTAACCCCTCAGCCTTCTGCTGATGACGTTTCTCCCTCATCGATTGAAGTCACACCAGCAGATGAGACTGTACCCCCCATTAAAGAGTATACCTTTGAGGCACCCCAAAGTTTACCGGCTCAAACCCTTGAGCCAACTTCAGCAACGTCTGAGATTAAGATAAACAATACCCAACGCAACCAAAATCCCAGTTTTTATCGAGTTGAAGTCGTCGGTGACAACTCATCTTTATTATCCCAAGTGAAAACCATTGAACCGATGGCGTTTATTCGTCAAAGTGAAGGGGTAATTCATGCTGGAATGTTTCAACATTCTCAACAAGCAGCAGAACGAGTTCAACAACTCCAAAATCAAGGACTCCCCGCAACAGTGGTTCCCGTTTATCAACCGACAACAACCTCCCTATCTGTACAAATGAAACCTTAATCCATCCATGTGAACAGTTATCATTGTCATAACTTTGATCAACTGTTCAGCCATTTTTCCTAGGGACTGACTCAGTGTTAATTTTTTTGTCGATTTTTAGGGATCTTTTCTCTTTGAAAGATCA
Organism: Crocosphaera sp.; assembly: GCA_030065205.1. Taxonomy (GTDB): domain Bacteria; phylum Cyanobacteriota; class Cyanobacteriia; order Cyanobacteriales; family Microcystaceae; genus Crocosphaera. The sequence goes on along the minus strand of JASJDN010000189.1, from coordinate 2,637 downwards.
GCTTTTTACAATAGAAGTGAACAGGTGTGCGGAGCGGATCTTTTACCCATAAGAATGTCGTTTGTTAAGGGAAATAATCCCCTTATGAACTTTGTTCTTATGTACTCAACGAAAGTGGAGGATTTGCTATGAATTACCGCAGATTATTAATCAATCTAGGCATGGGAACCTTAATCGCTTTACCGATGGTTTTGGTTAATGCAGAAGTGGCCAAAGCCCAAAGAAGAGTATTAATCATCCATAATCATACGGACGGTAACATTACTGATTTGTACGTTTCTCCTGACTGGTCAAGATATTGGGGCGAAGATCAACTTTATGGTACCTTAAAGCCGGGGGACAGTGCGACGGTTGTTGTCACCGGCAACACTTGTCTCTACGATATTCTTGGTAGAGATATTAATGGAAATGAAGTTCCCCCCGGAGGATTTGGTGAATTTAACGTTTGTGAAAATGATCGTTTCGCCTTAACCAATAACACCATGCGGATTGTTCAATGGCCTTGACTTCTCCTCGTGATAAATCAACGGGGATTCTAAAAGGATACTCCGCAATGGGTTAAAACCGCATTGCTTTGTGTCTTTTTAGCTGACCAGAATTTCAACTTCTGGGGACGAGTCAAAACGCCCCTAGACACTCGACTTAAATTAAAACTAAGTGTTGTGCTTACTTCTTGATTCAGTCGCTCATGGGGGAAACCCCCAAGACCGCGCTGAATCGCTTTGCGAATTATGTTAGCACTCCCATTGCAATCGGCATTGATTAACTGTTCATTGGCAGTACAATATAAACCTCTTTTTACTCTCTTTCCTGATGCTTGCCACCCTTCGGGTTTCTCACCAAAAATCGGTAGCCAATCATTATCTAAAAATGAAGCTTTAGAGGTATAACTTTCTTCAGTTTCAATAAACTTAATGCCGTATTGTTGGCACAATTGTTTGATTCGCTCTTTAAGTTTACCAGTAGGAATTGAAACAAAAGATTGATTGTTCTTTTTACCTAGATTAACCTTCTTTTTTTGTTCTTTATTCCAACCAAAAACCATAACTCCAATTTGGTGATCAAGACAGTGACTAATAACAAGTCTCGCTGCTTTATTGACTGCATCCCTCATTTGTCGGTTCCGCTTTTCGGTGATTTTAGCTAGTTGGGTTGACCAATATCCTTGAGGTTTTCCTTCCTTGAGAGTAGCTACTTTTTTGTTGTACCAACGATTAACCGACTTAAGATGTTTTCCATCAATTATGAAGCTAGTCCCCAGGTTAGAAACTCCTGTTAGCCAATTATTCAATCCTGGGTCAATCCCTAATACACGATCGTTATTCACCTTAGTTTTGACTGGTTCAAGCTCATAAACGAACTCAACATAAAAACATCGATTTCTAGGCAGTATTCTTAATTCCTTAATTTCTTGAAACCTCAAATTAAAAGGCATTGGTATATAAAAGCTATCAAGTCCAAACCATCGCTTAACAGTTTTCCCTAAAGGGATTCTAATTTTATTATCAACCAATTTTAAGGCTTGCTTAGGATAAGTGACAAGAGACAAACCTCCTTTTTTTCTGTATTTAGGAAGACGAGGTTTATCCGTCAACTCTCCTTTTCTATACTTTTTGCTTAACTCCTTGAATGATTTGAAAGACTCCGCAACACTTCTTAATATTTGTTGCGCTGCTTGAGAGTATAAAACTTGATAATGCTTGTTGGTCTTATATAGCATTTCCCAGGCTAGTGAGGTGCAATAACTTTATGGAAAAGACTGTATAAGCGATCGCCAACTGAGTAAAGACCAAAAAATCCATCAGCGATCGCCAACTGACCAAAAACAAGAAAATTCGTCAGCGATCTCGAAGAGAGCCGCTAGAGAGTGCGCCAACTCGTTGTTATTAATTGAAGCTGTTTTTAGATGAAAGCCTATTCTGTTGATCTTAGACAAAAAATTATCGATGTTTACAATCAAGATAATCTCTCGATCGCGTCAATTAGCCAAACAATTCCATGTAGCTAAAAGCTTTGTCCAAAAATTGCTTAAGCAGTATCGACAAACAGGAAATATTGCTCCACTTGTAAGAAGCAAACAAACCCCAACAAAACTTAATTCAAAACAGTTAAAAGTTCTTGAAGACCTAGTTAAGAAGAATAACGATGCTACCTTAGAAGAACTTGGTCAAAAATTTTTATCTATTACAGGGATAACAATTAGTCGTTCAACAGTAGATAGAATGTTAAAACGGATGAATTTAACTCTCAAAAAAAAACACTGAATCCGACGGAAAAAGGAACATCAAAAGTACAGACGCAGAGATTAGAGTTCTGGAAAACCATTAATAAATTTCTGGATAAAGACCTAATTTTTCTAGATGAATCTGGAGTAAATTTAGCCTGAGTTCGTTTATGGGCTAGATCAGAAAAAGGCCATAGAGCCTATGGAAAAAGACCATCAAAACGAGGTCAAAATGTATCCATTATAGGTGCGGTGCGATGGGGTTGAAGGGAATCATTGCTTAATCTAGCCTAATGGGGGGAACTGATGCGGTTACTTTTGAGGCATTTATTTCACAAAAATTAGTTCCTAAATTGTGGAAAGGAGCTTGTGTAATTATGGATAATTGTTCTATTCATAAGGGAGAAAAAATT
>JASJDN010000087.1 GCA_030065205.1 Crocosphaera sp. | reverse complement strand
CGCAGGGTTGATTTTTATGAAAACACAATAACTTATGGTCTGCGCCATAACCCACCATTTTAGGTATGTAGTCTATTATACTTTTTACCCCACACTGTCGGGAGAGCCTGTCATAAGATTGAATGGCAGTTAAAGACAACTCAGTTTTGCTCAAAGCATGGGTTAACATTGTTGTCGGAATGTCCTAATTGTGGGGCAAGGTTTCAGTTTCCTGCGCTTTGGATTAATGGTTGGTGTCATCGGTGTTTTGTACCTTTTATAGAGATGATTAAGGAACAAAAATTAATTGAAATGTGAGTAGTCGGACACAATTAAAGTTAACAGTTTCGCTAGTAACTAAAGAAACAATAGCTAATAACTTGAGTCCAAAAAAGTTTAGTATTACTCACGTTGAGTCACAATAATACTAATGTATTGATTAACCCAAGAGTCCGAAAACGCCGTCCCCAAGCCTACCCATTCATGCAAGAACCCCGCACACATTCTTCGGGCTAAAATGAAATCGCCTTGAAATCCTTTGCCCGTCAGCAATCGAGCGATAACTTAGCGGCATTCAATGATTATGATGTATATTCTTCTAAGTGTTTAAAATTTTTAAGGAATGATACCTCAGATACAACCTTGGATCGATGATGATGAATGGCAACAAGTTAAACAGGTAATTGAATCAACCTACTTAACTGAGAATAAAGTCACTGAGAAGTTTGAAACTGATATAAGCCTCTTAACTGGAGCTAAACACGCCATTGCTGTTTTCAATGGCACTGTCGCTTTATACTGTATCCTCAAAGCCTTGAATATCGGTCATGGAGACGAGGTTATTGTCCCCAATCTAACCTTTGTTGCTTCTTCCAATGCAGTCATTATGGCAGGGGCAAAACCCATATTTTGTCCAGTGAAGACAGATACCTTGTGTATTGATGTAAAAGCCGCCGAAACTCTGATCAATGATCAAACAAAAGCCATTATGCCAGTACACCTATATGGTCAAAGTGCCGATATGGAGGCAGTGATGACATTGGCTGAGAATTTCGGTTTAAAAGTCATTGAAGATGCGGCACAGGCAATTGGAGTTGAATTTAATGGACAGCACGTTGGCTATTACGGAGATGGAGGTGCAATCTCCTTTTATGGCAATAAAACCATTACCTGTGGTGAAGGGGGCATTATTCTCACTGAGAGTGACAGCATTGCTGAAGTGTGTCGTCGGCTGAAAAATCATGGGCGATCGCGACGAGGGACTTTTGTACATGAACATATTGGCTTTAATTTTTCCATGACGGAAATGCAAGCCGCCATTGGCGTTGCCCAACTTCAAAAATTACCTGCCATTATTAAACGCAAACAGCAAATTTATGACGCTTATATGACGGGTTTTGCCGATTTACCCCAATTAGAACCCTTGTTCATTGATCCACGCTGTCAACCTGTCCACTGGTTTACCTCTTTTTATGCGGAAAACAGGGTTGAATTAGCCAACTATTTAAGGAATCAGGGAATACAAACTCGTATCTTCTTTTGTCCCCTACATCTTCAACCTTGTTACGAAGGCTGGGCAGATCCCGATGTGGATTTTTCCGTGAGTACATCTGCTTATGAAAGGGGAATTTCTTTACCCTCATCCTATATTTTGACCGATGAGGAGCTTAATTTTATCATTGCCCAAGTTCATGAGTTCTATAAATCTGCTCACTAACCAAAAAGTGCCTAAATCTCCCCTAACTCAAACTTCCGAATATCTTACTTGTCGTCAGCAGGTTATTAACGCTTTAGCTGATTTACCTCAAGGTGAATTATTATCTCAAGCACTTTTAGCCGACTCTGATTATGTTCACTTGATTTCTCCCCAGCAGACAGTTAACATCACCCAGATCAAAGTAAGGGAAGGACATGGGGCAAAAAATCTCGATGATAGCCCCATTGACACCCAATTTCAGGCTTATCTGGAAAATGTAATTAATCCTCAGATTGATCAAGGGATTCTTTCCGATGGCTCTCAACAGGGTCGTTATGACGATCGCAAAGTTCGTTGGTCGGGCAGTGGTGTTACGGGATGTTGGTCTTGTCAACAAGATATCCTCACCCTAGAAGTTGCTCCCACTAGCTATCCCGATTATCGTTTGGATCTGACTCGTAGCCCCTTAGAAACCCTAAAACTGATGCTACGGGGACTGGAAACCGACCAAGATCCTTACGCTTATTTTGCGAGAGCAGTTGGGGTTGCGGTAATTCCCCTAACGACAGAAGGTAATGTTTATCTGGGTAAACGATTAAACTCATCGGATTATACAGGGATGCTCAATTTTGTGGCAGGTTGGGCGACTTTTTCACCCAAAGTTGAAGAGATTAATTTTTATCAAGATGCTCAACGGGAATTAGAGGAAGAAATGAAGGTTAGTATGACCTTAGATCAGACCAATACTCGATTGGTTGGTGCATCAGGTAATCCCCTTACAGGAGAAGTTGATCTGGTTTTTGTGGTGCAAACGGAAATAAGCGATCGCCATTTTCAGTCAAATCAATGGGAAGAACATTCCCGTTTAATTGGAATTCACAATAAAACTGAAGCTGAAAATCTCCTGAAGTATGGACTCTTACCCGAAGAGCAAAAACCTTATAATCTTATGTTTTCTTCCCGTTTAGGCTTAGAATATCTAGTAAAATCTCATTGGTAAACCAATAATAGGAAATCACCTGATCATCTATGCAATGGCTTAATGAACCAACCGAATGGACTCAATCCGACGATCACTTAATTGTGAAAACGTCACCCAAAACTGATTTCTGGCGGATGACTCATTATGGGTTTATTCGTGACACGGGACATTTTTATTGGGATTCCATCAGCACTGATTTTGTGGTTGATGTCAAAATACGAGGCAAATATAAAGACCTCTATGATCAAGCTGGTATCATGTTACGGGTTGATGAAAAGCATTGGATTAAGACAGGGATTGAATATGTTGATGGAGTTCAAAACCTGAGTGCTGTTATCACCCATGATTATTCAGATTGGTCGGTGATTCCCTTACAAAATCCCCCCGATGTTTTACAGATGAGGGTTGAACGTTCCTCAGAAGCTATCCAAATTTTCTACTTAAATGAAGCATCTCAATATACTCTACTCAGAATGACTTATTTACCTTATAAAATGATTCAAGTCGGTGTTATGTGTGCTTCTCCAGATGGAAATGGATTTGATGTGACTTTTGAGGATTATCAAATAAATTCTCAACTGTAATTATCTTAAACTTAAACTTAATCAAAAAATAATCATGATTAAACCTTATGTATTTTTCTCTGAAGTCTGAATTTGACTAATAATGCTTTGCATTGGCCAATACCCCCAAGATTCTGTAATTTTATGATTCTCAATCTTGAATATTTCCAATGCCTCGAACTCTACTTTAACACCAGTAGGACCAAGACCGACAAATTCACCCAGATGAGTAGCTGTGAAGTGACCTCGGAACACCACTTTGTCATTTTCCTCAATCAAATCATTGATCGTTACTTTTATATCAGGAAAGGCTTTATGAGTGCCTTTCAAGATTTTAATTGCATCTTCAACACTTCGCGCTGAATCACTCCCATGATCAAAATAATTCAACGCCATACACTCATAAGCAATTTCGTAATTTTGAGTGTTATAGATTTCAAAAAACTGCCTGACTACTTCTTTATTTGAAGAATTATTCATAAAAAAAATGGGAGGTTAGTGAAGGAAAATTATTTTCACTTTGACAAGCTAATCATACAGGACTGCTATTCCCTTATCAAGTTGTGTTTTAATTAGGGCTGGTTAGCGCTGATCTAAAATCCTAGTTATTGCCATTCTGTCTAGTGGTTCGTCCTTTGTCCTTTCTCTGTTGTTCCCAATTTAGGTAAAGTCCAGTGTAATCTTTGCTTAATAAAACGGTTCCAATGCTCAATGGCAAAACGTCTCAAATACAATTCCCACAAGTTGATTATCGGATAATCAGGGGATTGATAGAAGTGAAAATTATAGAAATCCATAGATTATGATAAAAAGATAACGATACTTGCAAAATCTTCTTATCATTTTTATCTGAATTAATTCTGTCCATTTCTAACAATTAGCCTGTTTCTGCTCTGGATAGACTATTTGTACTGTTTAGAGGTCAGGTTAAATCCATTTTTTTTGGAGATCCCTGATCTCTAAAGTCCTGACGGTGAGCCTTTTCCAACTCTTGTAACCCCATCAACACTCTGACTCAATTCGTTGATGCTTGGGTTAAACAACGTAACCAAAACGAAACTTGGATTGACTGGCGGTTCACCACAGAGGATGCTCGTATTAAACTTAGAAGTCTTTATCCATCAATACAAACTTGACAAACCACTACACAACTTTCTATTTTGTTTGCCAATTTAGCTTTATATTTAGCCAAAAATTAAAGAATGTAACACATAGAATTGCTACCATCTTAGCAATGTATTTATTGACTGCAAATTGATCAACAAGCCAGTATACAATTAAACTATTTAAAATTAACCCTAAACAACAAATAAGATTGAATTTCACAAAGCGTCGTAATTGCTGAGTAATAGCTTGTTGCTCTTGATAAATATCTCTAAAAGTCCACCTATCATTTCCAAAAAAGTTGTTAATAATGGCTACTTCTGTTGAAAATATAGCACTAACAATTAAGGGTAAACTTAATAAACTCTGCAAAATAGCAAACACCCCTAAATCTACTATTATCCCACTCAAACCTACCAGTGCAAAACGTATAAATGAATCTATAGAAAACCAAGACATAACTAACTGAAACTTGGGAGTATCTAGACAACGCTTAGGACTATCTTGGATTTTTACCTTTTTCATCTTATCTTTTAGTGTTTTGGGATTTATATAACTTATTTACTGATTTTTTCAACTTGCCATAGCTGTGTTAAAGGTTCATTGACTAACTGAAGAGAATAATTCTTTTGTTGCTTCAATTGAGAAATTAAACTATTCCTATTGCCGACAATAACAGAATCATCAGATAGGAAAATATTATCCGTTTCTGGTAAGAAAATAGGCACAGAAGTATCTTGTAGAATAAGAATATTAGTTGTTGATTTTAAAAGGTGATTTAAGACTAGTAAAGAGCCAATATTGACAAACTCGCTGCTAGTTAAATATAAAGAATTATCAAATTTATTAATATAATTAGCCGTCGCCAAAGCCCCTTTATTATCAAGTTGTATCCACCAAGTATTGGCTTCAAATAAAAATATGTCTGAAACCAGTCCAGCTAAAAGAAACCCCATAATTAAACAGTACCCAATTGTTTGCTGCCACTTCTTTTCTTGTAAAATATAGACCGTTAAAATATAAGCAATAGCTATTTGTAAGCTAAGATATAACGGCATTTGATAGCGAACGATAGTAGAGCGAACTCCTCCCAAAATTAGATCAGGTAACAGCAAGCAAAGAAAAGGAAAAATTCCTAAAATGATTAAAAAGAAACTAGATTGTTTGATTCCTTGTTTCAACAAAAAATAAAGGATATAGAAAATCAACAATAAAGTTAAAGTTCCTGAAATTAGACTATAAATAACTTGGTTGGTATCCAAAAATGATTGATGAATCCAAGGAAGATAACTATCCAAGTTAAGATCAAAGAATATTCGAGATATCTGAGCCAGTATAATAACTATTAAATCAAACAGATTATTTAATTTTAATAGAGATAAAAAAGACGTAAGTTTTTGGGCTAAACTTAAATTCTTGATTAAAATAAATATCCAAGGAGTAAATACCAAAAATCCAACACTTATTGAGAGTAAATAGTTTCTGAGGGTTTTGTTGAAATAAAATCTTTGTTGACAAAGTACATAAATCCCATGAGCTATTGCTACAAAAACTGTTAATAAATGAGTATACAACCCGATAATTAGGGTAAAGCAATAGAGACTCCAGTTCCCCCAGGTTTCTCGTCTAAGCGTCCTCAGTAAAGCAGCACTACTGACCAAGATGGTTACTATCCACAAACCGTACTGACGTGCATCTTGAGCAAAGAAAACTTCGAGGGGAGAAACAGCCATCAAAGCCATTGCTACCCATCCAACAACAGAAGACTCAAATAACTCTAAACATAGCCAATATGCACTGGGAAAGACTAACAGACTAATGACTGCGGATAAACTCCTTACTCCAGTGAGAGAATCCCCGAATACTTGGGTCCACAATCTTGCTAATCCATAATATAAAGGGGGATGTTGGGGATCAGAAGTCATTAAATAGCGAATAGTATCATTAACATTGCGGTCAGGATTTAAGTGTTGATACTGATCCAAAACAGTAATGGGAAGGATTCCCTTATTTGTTATGTCTTGTTGGACTTCAGCAACTGTGTGTCCAGAAATTGCTAGAAGGGTAAAAGTTTCGTCGAACCAAATCGATTTTTGATCTAAATGACCAAAACGAAAAAAAATTCCCAACCCTATCAGCAAAGTCACCGATATTTTTAGCCATTTTGAAGGCATATTTTTAGTGATGGAATTTTGCTGCTTCAATATCTTCTCCTATTACAACTCTGAAATACGGCGGTTTAGGCTATACCTTGCTTCAAGTTGGTTATTTTTCCATTAATTACCTGAATGTCAAACAAAGGTTTCACCAATAGTTTTCATACAAGTATTCTAAGGCAAAGCGACACGCCATTGCTGTTTTCAATGGCACTGTTGCCTTATACTGTATCCTCAAAGCCTTGAATGTTGGTCATGGAGACGAGTTTATTGTCCCAAATCTAACCTTTGTTGCTTCTTCGTTTGATTAAACTAAAAATGAAACTAATTATCGTACGGCATGGAGAAACCGAATGGAATACACAAAACCGAGTAACCGGGCAACTGGATAGTCCATTGACACCTAAAGGAATTCAACAAGCCGATGCCATTGCTAATCGCTTATGTCGTTTTCAATTCAGCAGTTTTTACAGTAGTGATCTCGGACGTGCCGTTCAAACTGCTAATATTATTGCTGAAATCTGTGGAAAGAATGTTATTTTTGACTCACAATTGCGAGAGTGGAATATGGGAATATTTCAAGGATTAACAGTTTCCCAAATGTATGAGAAGTTTCCACAGAGACAAAAAGAATATTATACTAAAAATGATGATTATTTAATCCCAAAGGGAGAAAGTTTTAGACAATGTAGGAATAGAGGCTCTCGTGTCTTCAATAAGATGGCTGAACGACATTTAGATGAAACCGTTGTGGTGGTTACTCATGGTTGTCTTTTAATGAGCTTTTTTGAGGTGGTGCTTAATCTTCCACCTGGGAATTGTTGGCGTGCCAAGCTCGATAATGCCAACTTCTCCTCTTTTGAGTATGTTAACGGGTGCTGGCGTCTTGTTGTCTGGAATGATGTAAGTCATCTTGACAATTGTTGCTAACTTTCTAACTTACTTCTTTATAATCTGACTGAATCAATCTTACAAAATTAATCAAATTCCTATGAATACAAGTCAAATCAAAGTTTACATTGGAACAACAATGGATGGATACATTGCCCGAAAAAATGATTCTTTAGATTGGCTTATTGAATTTCCCAATCCCAAAGGAATTGATCATGGATATTTTGAATTCTTATCAAGCATCGACACCGTTATAGTTGGCAGAAAAACCTACGAAGAAGACTTAAAATATGCAAAACTCAATAAGGGGGGAAAATGGGTAGATGGTAACAACAGAATCTACGTTATCACAGCTAACCATAACTATGTACCACAGACAGAGAATACAGAAGTTATCTCTCAATTAGATAACAAGACAATTGATAAAATGAAAGCTGAAAGTCAGAAAGATATTTATGTCGTTGGGGGTGGCCAAACAATTTCTGAACTGCTTAAAATTGGGGCAATTGACGAAATGATTCTTTGCATATTCCCCATTGTTATCGGTAGTGGAATAAGCTTATTTCCTGAAGATACAAAGGAAACCAATTTCGATTTTGTGAAGACGGAATCTTTTGAAACAGGGCTGGTTACTTTGACATATAAACTTAAAGCTTTTAAATAAACTATCTAACAAAAATCCTAGTTATTGTCATTATGTCTAGAGTACAGCAAAAAATTAAAGTCACCTACATTTTTACGCACCATATTCGTTGGATTCCCTTTGAATTAGTAGCAAAATACATTGATCGCAGTCAGTTTGCCATTGATTATGTCATCCTTAATGACGGGGACCCTATGATTTCATTTTTAAACCAGCTTAATATCCCTTGTCAGGTGACTTCCTATGGAGATTATAGTAATACTCCAGAAGTGGTCAAATTTCTATATGAACACTTGATCACACATCAGACAGATATTGTCCAAACTCATTGGTTTGCAGGAAGTTTAGCCGGAATGCAAGCCGCTTATTATGCCCGTGTTCCAGTACGAATCTTTTATAGAGAACATCCTTCCCTCAAATACTATACGCGCCACGCACCAAGTAAGCATCACTTAATATGGGAATGTGCCACTAACATTATTGGTGCAACCCAATCCTGTAAACAAGGCATGATAGAAGATGGTGTCCCTGATGGTAAAATCAGCCTTATACCATTTGGATTTGACATAAATGAATTTGAGAATGTAGATTTTTCGCGCATTGAAAAATTGCGCTCTAAGTATCTACCCAATCATAATGGCCCCGTTATTGGTGTCGCTGCTAGATATGTTCGATGGAAAGGAGTTGAATACGCAATTGAAGCACATAAGAAAGTTCTGGAATTTTATCCAAATGCAGTCTTAGTTCTTTCAGGAACACATACAGATCGGGCTGAATTAGAGGAAAAAATGGGCAATGCACGGAAAGAAGACATTGTTGCGCCTCAATACCAAGATATTATTAGTATTACAGAAAAGTTATCTCAATTACCCGATCATAGCTATATTGAAATCCCATTTGAAGAAGACCTTTTTGCTCTATTCAGATTATTTGATATTTTTGTGCATGTGCCAACTAATCCTTTTCAAGAGACGTTCGGTTTAGTTTATGTAGAAACAATGCTTTCTAAAGTTCCATCGGTGGTTACACTGGCAGGGAGTGCTTTAGATCATGCTGTACACAAAGAGAATGCCTGGGTTGTTGATTACAAGAATAGTGATCAAATTGCTGAGGGTATACTCACCCTCTTAGATGATTCTGTCCTTAGAGAAAAGATCATCAACAATGCTTTTGTCACTGCTCAACAATATGACATCAAAAATCATATCCGACAACTTGAAGACTTTTACATTCACGAACTAAAAAAAGCGAGAAGAGTTTAAATTGAGTGTTCTGTCGCATTCGTGTCACGAATGAGCGATCAGAGAGCTTATTGAGAATGAACGATAATGATGATATTTATTGTTTATTCTCAATAAGCCCTCTAGTTTTTGACAAATTTTTAAGCAAACGCAACGACTGAAACTCTCTTTAAATCAGGGGTTTAATGGGCTTGTCCCCCCGTGAGTCCGTTGATCCATACCAATGCGTATCGATACGCAAAAGAGGTTAATCTATATCTTAATCCCAAGACGAACTTCCTTGTCAATACGTTTCAGCATTGGCGCAGGTACTTGCTGAAAATATTCATCAGTGGCTTTACGCGCTCCAGCCCAAGCACCATAGTCATCAATGATTAGAACACCTCCTGTCGAGACTTGAGGATAGAGATGCTGAAGTTCAGCCTCTGTGGATTCGTACCAATCCGTATCTAGACGCAAAATAGAGATAGCTTCTGGTTTAGTAATCTTTAACGTTTCCAGAACGTCCCCCTGCACAAACTCAATATCAAAGTTGAAGTTATATACAGAAAAAGTAGCTTTTACTTCTTCGAGTAAAGCGTAACACCAGCCAATATCATCTGAATATTTTTCCATCATCTCAAAGCCAACATTTCCTCGTTTATCCACATCAACTTCGGTAGGCTCTGTCATACCCTTGAATGTGTCATACAGATATAATTTGCGATCGCTGACGTTTCGTGCCTTCATAATCAAAGCGGCCAGTAAGGAACTTCCTCCTCTCCAAACGCCACACTCTACAATATCACCAGGTATGTTGCGATCTAACACATAGTTCACTGCTGTATAAAATGCAAAAAGTGCTTCTTTGCTCGTCATTGTATAAGGCAAGACTTGCTCAAATAAATCCAGAAAGATAGGATCTTTGTCAATATCAGGTGTAACCGGATCGGTTATGATGGCTTGATGTTTAGTAGAGAAAATGATCGTGCGTTCAATAGTCATGATAATAACTTAATAGATAGTGAGTGGATAATGAAAACTATCTCTAATCGTTAATTATTCATTATCCATTAGTAAATCAACGGTCCTATATCTTAATCCCCATACGAACCTCTTTATCAATACGCGTTAACATGGGCTTGGGAACTTTTTGGAAATAATCATCCGTTGCCTTCCTAGCTCCAGCCCAAACGCCATAATCATCAATAATCAAAACCCCTGTAGATGAGAGTCGGGGGTAAAGAAGTTCTAATTCAAGAGCCGTCGATTCATACCAATCTGTGTCTAAACGCAAAACAGAGATAGTATCTGGTTGAGTGGTTTTGAGGGTTTCCATCACATCCCCTTTGATAAACTCAATCTCAAAATCAAAGTTATGGGGAGAGAAAGCATTTTGAACATCTTCTAAGGAAGCATAACACCAGCCCGTATCATCTCCATATTGCTCCATCATTTCAAAACCAGTGCGTCCATATTTATCCACATCAAATTCAGTGGGGGTTGGCATTCCCTCAAAGGTGTCATATAAATACACCTTGCGATCGCTAACCCCTCGCATTTTGAGCATTAAGGCAGCCAACAATGCACTTCCACCTCTCCAAACCCCACACTCAACAATATCCCCCTCTATGTTGCGATCAAGAACATAATTAACGGCTGTATAAAGGGCATAGAGTGCTTCTACGCTCGTCATTGTATAAGGTTTAACCTTCTCAAATAAGTCCATGAAAACCTCATCCTTGCCCATATCTGGGGTGATGGTATCCGTCATGGTGGCTTCATGTTTAGTGGAAAAGACAATTAGGCGATCGCTGGTAATGTTAAGATTTCTCTTCATAATGCTCTAAAAAAGTAGTGTAATACAACAGAATAAGGGAACTGAAATCTTAATAATTGTAGAGCATAAAGGATTAATATCTTACATTTTTCGAGTCAATCATTTATCCTTAACTCGATGAATAATCAACCCCTCATTTCCTCGTAATTGAAGAATATCACCCAATTGACCACCTTGACGATCCAAAAATGTTGACAGCAGAACCGTTGACTGATGACGAAACTCATTCGGTAATAGCCATTCTTGATATTCAGAACTAAAATTCAAAGCGATAATTAACTCTTCGTTTTCGTTAAATCGTCGATAGCAAAACAGTTGTGGCGGTGAATATAAAGGAACATAATCACCTAATTGCAAAACTGAATATTGATGACGTAAGCGTAATAAGGCACGGGTTAGCCAGAGGAATGAGTGAGAATTTTGCTTTTGAGCTTCAACCGATAAGTTACGATAGTCATAGGTAATCGGCAACCAAGGAACAACAGACTCAGCACAGAACCCTGCATTGGGGGAATTATCCCAAAGCATCGGAGTTCGTTCCGTATCCCTTCCCACCCCAATACCAGGGGCTTTTTTCTCCCAAGGATCTTGGATATGTTCAGCAGGAATCCAAGCATCTTCCATTCCTAATTCTTCTCCATAATAAATGGTCGGTGTTCCCCGTAGAGTCAGCAATAACATCATTCCAATTCGAGCTTGGGCAAGACCAATTCTACTGGCGATACGATGCTTATCATGATTTCCTAAAGACCAATTTGGCCAGGTATCTTCAGGCAAAAGTCTTTCGTAACGATCAACGACTTCTCGCACATAACCGGCATTCCATTGACAATCAGATGACATCAATTCAGAGTTGAGTGGTAAATGAAATTCATCGTTTTTTCCATAGTGCTTAACAATTATTTCCAGTGATTTGTATAATTCAGCGATTAAAAGGCGATCGCCTTCATATTCTTCCACCAGTTTCCGTAACATTCGATTAAAATCATGAATTTCAGGAATATTTTTACTAAAGACCTCAAATAAACGATCAGAAGGTTCCATGCCTTCATGCCAGTCGGGATTTACGGGATTATCTCTAAATTCGGAATCTTTCAAAGCACGATAGGCGGCATCAACTCGAAAGCCATCGACACCCCGTTGTAACCAAAAATGCAAGACATCTAACATTGCCTGTTTTGCACCCGGACTACGCCAGTTAATATCAGGTTGTTCTTTCAAAAAGGAATGGAGATAATACTGTTGTCTTTGATCATCCCATTCCCATGCTGAAAGTCCATCAAAACGTCCCAGCCAATTATTAGGGGGATTTCCTTCGGGAGTCGGATCTTTCCAAATGTACCAGTCTTGTTTCGGGTTAGTACGGGAACGACGAGATTCAATAAACCAAGAATTGAGATCCGATGTATGAGCCGCAACAAAGTCAATCACGATTTTAAGATTAGCATTGTGACAGGCTTGAATTAAAGCATCCATATCCCCAAGTGTCCCAAAAACAGGATCAACATCGGTATGATCACTGACATCATAGCCAAAATCAGCCATCGGAGAAGGATAGAAGGGAGTTATCCAAATAGCATCGACTCCGAGCCATTTTAAATAATCCAACCGTTTGATAATACCAGGAATATCCCCAATACCATCTCCATTAGCGTCTTGAAAACTACGCAGATAAAGCTGATAAATGACGGCAGACTTCCACCAAGGGGCATGAGAAGAGGCATGAGAAGGAATAGACATAGATAATTAGTAATCTTGAGACTCAGAACGATTGGTTATTTTCGGCACAATTTTTTGGAACTTACCTAAAGTACCATGAATGTATTGTCCTTTCTGGAGTAACATAAAAATAGTGCATCTAGTCTAGATCAGATGGGTTGCTGTCTGAGCAAAGATACGCCTCAATGTCAGACGATGGGGTGCTTCACTGTAATATCTCACTAACTTAAATTGCTTCAATCCAACTTTTTCTCTCGCTTCCTCAAAATCGCCTCTGTTAACGTCTTATCTAATATCACAATTCCCTTGTCAGGGTCGATTAGTGTGGCTTTCTTAGGACATTTATCAAACATTGAACACTTGGCAGGTGTAGCATTAGGTGCTATTTTGTTTGATCTTCTCTATGAAAGTTGCGCTTTTATTAAGTCTGGAACAACTGTGATGACTTCTCAAGCAAATGGCAAAGATAATCGAGAAGCAATGATTTTAGCAGGACTACAAAATGCTTTAATTGCCTTGGGTTTTGGAATACTTTTTTTACTATTGCAATATCCCATTGGCCGGTTAGGTTTTTTCATGTTGCATGGAACGCCAGATGTAGAAAGTGCTGGTCTTATTTATTTTAATATTCGGATTTGGGGAGCCCCGGCAGCTTTAGTAAACTTAGTTGTAATGGGATGGCTACTGGGACAAGAACAAAATGGCAAAGTTCTTTTATTGACAATTATTGGAAGTGTTGCCAATATTTTTTTCGATTATCTCTTCATTATTGGTTGGGATTTAGCCAGTATGGGCGCAGGGTTATCACAAGCGATTAGTCAGCATATCGTTTTATTGGTTGGGGTAGTGATTATTTTTCGTCAAATTTCTTGGCAAGAAATTAAGCCTTTAACCCAAAAAGTCTTGAATTTATCTGCCCTAAAAACTCCTTTTGTGTTAAATCGCAATTTGTCTGTTAGATCGGTTGCAATTGTCTCTATGTTTATCCTTTTCAATGCTTTTGGGGCAACATTTGGCACGAAAACTCTCGCTAAAAATCTTTTGCTGATGCAAATTGTGGCTATTAGTATGTATATGTGTGACGGCGTAGAATATGCCACAACCAGCTTAACCGGTAATTTTAAAGGAGAAGGCGCAACTCAAAAATTTCTGCCACTTTTACAAACAGCATTAGCCACTAACGTTATCATGGCTTTAGCCATTAGCTTGACGGCTTTCCTCTGCCCCAATCCCATATTTGGACTATTTACTAACCATTCTGAATTGATAGAATCCATTAGTGTGTATCTTCCTTGGATTATATTGGTGGTCGTCGGGTCGGGATTGGCCTATGCTCTAGATGGTTACTTTGCCGGTTTAGGGGAAAGCGTTGTTGTCCGAAATACCTATTTAATTAGTGGAGTAATTGGAGTTAGTTTGCTTTGTTTATCAACTTTTTATTGGCATAGCAATCATTTTTTATGGTTGAGTCTATCTGTTTTTATGTTATCTTGTGCTTTTTGTCTCGGAATACAAGTTCCCATGACATTGCCATCGAATCCAGTTAGTCAAGAAAAGGAGGTCTTGATTAACCAATGAAATACAGAAAATTAGGCAACAGTGAATTATACGTTTCCGAAATCAGTTTAGGTTCTTGGGGTATTAATGAAGGGGTAGAAGACAATAACGCCAAGGCTTGTATTTATAAAGCACTTGAGTTAGGGATTAACTTCATTGATACGTCTAATTCCTATGCAGCAGGTGCTGCTGAGTCATTTTTAGGAGACGTTTTACAAGGTATTGATCGCTCATCTTATCTCCTTGGGACTAAGGTTTTCTTTCCTACCTCTCCCACTGACAAAGGACTATCCGCCCCCCAAATCCGAAAACAAATTGATGCTTCTTTAACTCGGTTGCGTACTGATTATGTAGATTTATATCAATGTCATCGCTACGATCCTGAAACACCTTTAGAAGAAACCATGATGGCACTGACTGAAGTTGTGCGTCAGGGGAAGGCTCGTTATATCGGCTTTAGTGAGTGGACTCCAGCGCAAATTCAATCCGCCTGTGAACTGACAGGTGTTGAACATTTTGTGTCTAGTCAGCCTCAATATTCAATGCTATGGCGAGATCCAGAAGCCGAAGTTTTTCCTCTATGTCAAGCAAATAGTATTAGTCAAATTGTTTGGTCCCCTTTAGCACAAGGGGTTTTGACGGGTAAATACCAAGCAGGAAACGTTCCTCCTCCCAATTCCCGTGCTGCTAATGAAAAAATGAATTGGTATTTACTGGATAACTTGTTTAGCGATCGCATTCTAACCGCAGTTGAGAAATTAAAACCTATAGCCCAAGGTTTAGGATTAAGTATGGCACAGTTAGCCTTGGCTTGGGTGCTACAGTCTGAGTATGTTTCTTCGGCTATTATCGGTGCAAGTCGCCCTAAACAAATTGTGGATAACGTTGCGGCATCCGACATCTCACTCCCAACAGACGTATTAAAAGCCATTGACCAAGTGCTTATATCCGTGGTTCACACCTAAATTCTTTTTTTGATCACATTTTCAGATAAATCCTATCCAACCACAAAGGAATAACAGGCAACCCCTTATCCAGAAAAGCGATCGCACTCTCTCGCTCAAAATCTATTAACTTCAGCATTCCCTCAGAACTATCAAAAACCAACATTAAACGCCGTTGACTCTTTTCCTTAGCAAAATTCGGTTCAATTTCCCGTAACTGCTGTAATACCCCAGAAGCAGACTCAAAGGTTAACCCCACCGACAGCAAATACACCATTACAGACAACTCTACCAACTCCGAACGAGAATAATAAACACTTCTCCCCGTTCCCGTTGCACTCACCATGGGGACAATAACCCCTTTTTCTCGCCAATATTGTAACTGACGTAGAGTACACCCCGTAATTTTCGCAGCATCCTTAGAGGTAAAGAAAGTTTCTCCCATGATCTCTATTTGTAAGATTTATAAAAGATTTAAAGCTAGTTTTATAACTCCTTTAACTCCTTCAGTTACTATTGTTTTAGTTGCCAAGTCTCCCATAGATTTTCCCCATGTAATTAGAGTATTTTTCCAAGTAGGATCATTTTCGGCTCTAGCAACTAAATCTCTAGCGACTTGATGTTGAGCATCTTCTAGTGTTACTCCTGAGTTTTGGAGTTGTTCAAGTAATTGCTGAATTTCTTGGGCTGCTTTTGCTAAACTTTGCTTTGGCTCTTGTATAAAGTTGTTTTGGTTTCCCTCAACTTTACCTGCTACTCCATAAGCTCGATCATTAAAATTAAATTGATTTTCGATCTTAGTAATGTTTGAATTATTCATAGAAGTTGATTGTATTTTTTCTATTATAGCTTGAGAATTAGTCTGTAAAGTCAATAAAATATCTTTATAGTTTTTAACCTTATGAGCGTCAACACTTGCTATATCTGATAAGCTCCAATTTTGGGCCTTAATATGGTGAGTTATTGAGTTCAAACGCTCACACATTGATAAAACTAATTCAAGGGTTGTTTGTGGCGTTTGCTGTTCTAAAATATATTGGTCACAATTAGTCTGGAAAACTTCAAGAACTGTTTTCTTTAACGCAAAATAGAGAATAGCTGCATGAGGAACATCTTGAGTAACTGAAAAGTCCATGAGACAACGCTCAAGTAAAATCTGATTAAGTTTTTCAGGTGAGCTTAAACGGAAATCTTCTAGAATAGATGTATTAGCATATGATAACCATTTGATTAAGGCTAAAACTTCAAGATTTATATTTTCTAAAAAAGGTAAAGAATTAGGCTTCCAATTTATATTAAGAATATTAGTCGCATAAAAACTGAGTAAAAATCTCCATAATTCCTGGTTATTACATTTATTTTCTCCTGTTAGTAAAGTTTGTTTTAACCAGTCTAAATCTTGATAATCTATATCAGATAATTTATTGACTCCACAGATTATACCTAGTAATTCGATTGGTCTATAAAAAAAAGTATGTCTATCATGAGTAAATACTTCACGTTTAGATAAACGCTTAAATCCTTGTTTCCATTTTGTAAGAATATCTTCATTAAAAGTCTGTCCAGTAGCTAATTGATATCCTATTATACTAAGTACAGGACTATGAGAAATATTTGTATCATTTATTGTATTGATAAAATCATCAGATGGAGTATCAAAGGGTAATTGGCTATCTGTACAGTGAAAAATATATGTTACAAAAGCACTATCCGGTGATTGATAATTATAATTGTCTTCTATATATTGAGACAAATAGTTAAGTTGATAACTAAAGCTTTGTTCTAATGGATTTGTCATAAAAACCACTTACTAGCACGGAGTTTTATATTTAATATTGTAGATGACCACCCTGGTATATTTTTTAACCGTCCTAAAAGATTAGCAATTAATTCCGAATAATAGATACTTACTGGTTTAGCGACAGGAAAAGTAGAACGCCAAGATAGTGCAGTAAATTTTAAAACTTGTTCACTTAGATATGTTAAATCACGGTAATTAGACTGTGGGTGTAAACGAATTAAAATAGGTCTAGGTAAGGGAGAAGTTTTCTTTTTAATTAAACGTGGACTATTGGTAGACAATAATCGAGTATATTTTCCAATTTGTATAATTTTACCTCGTTCTGGTGCATAAATTCCTTTTCCTTTATAACCCTGTTGAGAAGTATCAAGAACTATAAATGGATGCTCTTCAGAAACTGTCAAAAAAGCAAATTCAACAATTTGTTCTTTACCCACTTCTTGGACGCATTCAGATATAATTTGAGCAATATTAAGTTTTTTCAAAGGTCTAGCTGAATGAAAAATGAGACGTACTATATCATCTGGTTGCCATCCATTACGTCTCTTAAATGCTTGTAAAATTGATATTGTTTCCTCTCGTAAAACATCAGGATATTCATCATAAGAACATTCTTTTGACAAACTACTTAAAAGATAGTTTCCGTCTCCTCTAAAAACAGTTGTAATTCCAACAAATCTTTGTCGCTTGTCAAATCGACTATTAGATAATTCGCTAGTCCCTATCCCAATAATAAGTTCGTCACTAATGGTTTGATCTTGATCAACTGTCCAAGGTTGTCCAGTTAATTTTGCATAGATTGCAAGGCTAAAGTTTTGAAGAATATACTGTAAAGATTTTTTATCTTTTTGAATAGTTGAATGTCTAATTTGCTGAACAGGAATGCCATCAAGCATTAAAATAGATTTTGAGTGAAGATATGGATTAATAGCATCTGGGAGATTTGAATGTTCATCTAAAATAATGACTATAGCTGCATCTATATCTTCTTGCTTTTTACTTAATGTATCTTCAATTATTTTGGTGTATGCTTTATAAACTTTAGCTGGTGATTGATCTTTATTTTCGTGCCAAGCAATTTTTTTCAAAATTAAATTAGGATTAGTGAGACAAAAAATTTTAGCAAAACCACCACTATAGCTTGATTTTTCAGCTTGTCCTTCTTTAATACTAATTCCTTCTTGAAAAGATTTTAAAAAAACTTCTGCTTTTCCTTGGATAGTATCAGGAAAAAATACTAGAATGTTAGGTGATTTTTTAGAAAAAACTTCTCGACTAAACGGACCATAATTGCTAATTCCTCTCCAAGCATAAATATCTTTTTTAGTTCTTGCTGAATCAAAACAATACTGTACAGGAGAACTTGAAGTCATTGTTGTATAATTGCCATTATTATTAATTTCGATTTGTTCCTTTATATATCCTTTTAAATCAGATGTAAGATAAAGTGGAGAGTTTTTAGTTAAGTATTTCTTCATTTTTTGTAATGCTTCATATTGTCCTTTGCCAATTAGTAAATTGCTTTCTTGAAGCTCTCTTTCTTTCTCAAAACTATAATATTTATTACCTAGTAAAGCTTTCAGGCAATGGGAAAAAGAAGCTTTTGAACCTTCTAACCATATCTCGTCTTCGTGAATTTGAGATAAATTATTATATGATTCTGATAAATTAATTATCCCATTAGTCAATGATTCAATTTTCCCAACTAAGCGACTTTCTCCTTTTTGGGGTTGACGACGGACTACATATAAACTTTTCAAACTAACACCTTTAGCTTGTAATTCACTAAGAGATGCTGTTATTTTCCATGTAGTTCCTAAGCGTAGGAATATCCCTATAAAAACTTCATTAGGCCGTAATTCAATTAATCTAGCTTCAAGAGTATATTTTGGTATTATTTTAAAATTTTTCAGGATTTGCGAATAACTGTTTAATTTTTGTTTTTCTACAATAATTTTCACTAATTCTTTTTTTTGTGCCAAAATTTGAAGAGGTTTTAACCGAAAGGGATTATAGTCAGGTAGTATTGTCGGTAATAAATGATTAATTAAAGCCACCAGAAGTTTTAAATTTTCTTCGCATTTCAACTCAGTCTCTTGACCAATTTGTATTTTAGACTGAGATGTTTTAGGAATTAAAAAAATTGAACCTTTATTCCAGTACACAAAGGAATCATTTTTATATTCATTTTTTATTGCTTTACACTCTTTATTATCTGGCATCTTGTCGACATAAGCTTTAAAAGTTGCCTCTGAAAGCTCAACTCTAAAACCATTAAGTAAAATTGACATATTGATCTTCTAATGATAAAAATATAACTATCTTTATAAAACCAATGACTTAGACAAAGAATTAGTTAATCTAAAGTTAGTACAATTATATTATACACACTCCAAAAAAATATGGACGTAACTGGACTCGAACCAGTGACCCCATCGATGTCAACGATGTACTCTAACCAACTGAGCTATACGTCCGCACAAGTTCTAACTATAACACAGGATTTACCAAAAACGCAAATAACCCAACGAACTTACATAGATTTCCTTAAGAGATGGGGGAGTTGACCAGTTTGGGGAGTGTAATAAAAGGACAACCCTTGATTATTGACCATTATATGTACGAGAAACTGACACCCCCTACCACTGGTTCTAAAATCACCTTTAAAGACGGTAAACCCATTGTTCCTAATGACCCCATTGTTCCTTTCATTCGTGGGGACGGAACCGGTGTCGATATCTGGCCAGCAACGGAAAAAGTTATTGATGCTGCGGTGAAAACAGCTTACGGAGACAGCAAAAAGATTAACTGGTTTAAGGTGTATGCAGGGGATGAAGCTTGCGATAAGTACGGAACCTATCAATATTTACCCGAAGATACCTTAACCGCCATTAGGGAGTATGGTATCGCCATCAAAGGACCCCTTACAACCCCTGTAGGTGGCGGTATTCGCTCCCTTAACGTCGCTTTACGACAAATTTTTGAATTATACGCTTGTGTGCGTCCCTGTCGCTATTATCCGGGGACTCCTTCCCCCCATAAGTCCCCTGAAAAGTTAAATGTGATCGTCTATCGGGAAAATACCGAAGATATTTACTTAGGAATTGAATGGAAAGAAGGGACAGAAATTGCTCAAAAATTGATCAATTATTTGAATGATGAACTGATACCGGCAACCCCAGAACATGGTAAGAAAAAGATTCGTTTAGACTCAGGAATTGGCGTTAAACCCATTAGTAAAACGGGTTCTCAAAGATTAGTTCGTCGTGCCATTGAACACAGTTTAAAATTGCCCAAAGCGAAACAGATGGTTACTTTAGTGCATAAAGGTAACATCATGAAATATACTGAAGGATCATTTAGAGATTGGGGATATGAGTTAGCAACCTCAGAATTTAGAGAGGTATGTGTGACGGAACGAGAATCCTGGATTTTAAGTAATAAAGAAGGGAAAGCCGATATTTCTATCGAAGATAACGCCAGAAAAGTTGAACCCGGTTACGATGGTTTGACCCCTGACAAAAAGCAAGAAATCACCGAAGAAGTTAAAGGGGTTTTAGAAGCGATTTGGGATAGTCATGGAGATGGAAAATGGAAAGACAAAATTATGGTTAATGACCGTATTGCTGATAGTATTTTCCAACAAATTCAAACCCGTCCTGATGAATATTCTATCCTGGCAACCATGAACTTAAACGGGGATTATTTATCCGATGCTGCTGCTGCGGTTGTGGGTGGTTTAGGTATGGGGCCAGGGGCAAATATTGGTGATACTTGCGCTATTTTTGAGGCGACTCATGGTACTGCACCGAAACACGCCGGACTGGATCGAATTAATCCTGGATCGGTTATTCTTTCTGGGGTAATGATGTTAGAATATATGGGTTGGCAAGAAGCTGCGGACTTGATTAAAAAAGGGATTGGAAATGCGATCGCTAATCGTCAAGTGACTTATGATCTCGCTCGTTTAATGGAACCAAAAGTCGATCCCCCTTTGAAATGTTCAGAGTTTGCTCAGGCAATTATTGATCATTTCAACGATTAATTGTAATTGGTTGTAGGAACAAAGTTAAATTTGTTCCTACTATCATCAAACTATAGAAATCAGGTTTTAGTTATGACACAATTAGTATGAGGATTTAACAGTGTTAAATCCCTACAAATATCCCCTTGTAGGGACATAATACCATTATGTCCTCATACCATTATGTCCTAAGGGGTTCTTATCTATTATTCGGTGATTGCTATATATTATTACTGATTGTTATGCGTCAGTTTTTGCCTTTTTTGTCTTATCCCTCATGGTCATAACTCCTCGAAAAATATGGTAAATTAAACCCATATAACAAATCATTGGGATGAGGAGATTAAGAAAATGATGGTTAGATGGCAATGGCAAAAACAACTGAAGACTTTACTATCTATTAGTAGCTTATTATTGGGAACAACCCTAGCTTTTAAAGCAACTGCAGCCGAAGAAATTACTTTTTATTATGGTTCGTTTGCTCAAACGGTTGAGGTAGAATCTTTAGAAACCTTTGCTGATAACGGGACAGTTAACCCCGATCTCAGAACTATTTTTAACATTGTCAAACCCAATGAAGTCGTAAAAAGCAAATTTCAACAAGCGTTAGTCACTCCCATTAATATTAATGCAGCTTTACTCTCTCGGTTACTCAATACCGATGAAGGCGATCGCATTTTAAATGAACTGGGTACCCTGATCGAAATGCAGGGGGGAACCAACGGAAAATCGGTGTTACGGGGTTCGATGATACAAGCGGCCGCCTCTGATGAAGGTTTCACCATTCTCAATTTTCTGCAAACGTTACCCACTAATATGCAGATCAATGTCCGTGAAACCCTAAGATGGGCCCAACAAGCTAGTTTTTTGGTCAAAGCAACAGAAAACCTGGTGAAAACTGCTGAAAACCTCTCTCTGCAAGCTTCTGAAGCAGTAACAACAAATTTTAGTCAACTCCCTAACCCTGGTGAAACTGGATCGATTTCCTTTACACGCGATCGCTGGAATTTAACCGATAAGGAACGAAATAGACGGTTTTATGTGGAAGTTTATCGGCCGCAACTTCCTGCTTCTCAAGAAATTCCTGTGATCGTCTTTTCTCATGGACTAGGAGAAAGACCCGAAACTTACCAAAAAATGGCGGAATTATTAGCATCTCAGGGGTTTTTAGTAGCTATGCCGCAACATCCTGGCAGCGACACCGAATATAAAAAAGATTTAGCGGAAGGGTTCACTAGAAGTATTTTTAATTTAAACGAATTCATTGATCGTCCCCTCGATCTCAGTTATACCCTCGATGAATTAGAAAAACGCAACAAAACAGAGTTTGATGGACAGTTAAACTTAAGGAAAGTAGGAGCTTTTGGCCATTCCTTTGGGGGTTATACTGCCTTAGCGGTGGCCGGTGCTACCGTGGACATGAAACATCTACAAAAAGACTGTAACTCTACGGCCAGTCGCTTTAATCAAGCCATTTTACTGCAATGTCGTGCGCTTAAATTAGAGCAACCTATCCCTAAGCTCAAAGATGAAAGAATTGGTGCTGTATTGGTTTATAATCCTGTGAATGCCAGTATCTTTGGACCCGAAGGACTAGCTAATGTTAAAGTTCCCGTGTTTGTGGGTGCAGGAACCTATGATTTAACGACTCCTTTTGTGTTTGAGCAAATGCGTTCTTTTCCTTGGTTGGTAAATGCACCCGAAAGTTATTTAATGATACAACAAGGGGATAGTCATGTTCCTTTGGCTAAATTAGGTGCAGGAAGTCATTTTACAGCCACGTCTTTGTTAAAATTAACTTTACCTCATGAGCAATTAAGAGCGTATTATGCTGCGCCTTCTGTGGTTGCGTTTGCTCAAGTTTATGTAGCTGCTCAAGAAGATTATCGTGTCTATTTATATCCTGCTTATGCTAGTTATTTAAGCGAAGGACAGGACTTTAAAGCCTTTCTCATTACCGAAAAATCCGCTTCTAATTTACTGGAGAGCTTTCAACAACAGGTTGAAGGGTTTAAGAATTTATAGCGTGATTCTTGTTGAATGAATTATAACCAAAGTAGTAGTTACATAACGAATCAATTTTTCGTTTTCATTGAGGAATAATTAACCTTATGTCTAAGCCAAAATCTGAGGAAAATTCTACTCCTTCCTCTATCTCCATCCCCTTACATCCAATTACCTTAGAACAAGACTTTCAAAGAGATTTATCTCAAGCTAAAGCTTATCTGTCTCCCCAACAAGTTTTTTCTCTTGATAGACTAGCAGAACTGAATCAACTATCTAATTTCAAAGGTTGGCTGCAATTCTTTTTACATTTAACCATTATATTTGTTAGTGGTTTTATTTGGCTGAGTCTGGATAATCTTTTCATTAAAATTCCTGCTCTGATTATCTATGGATTCAGTATTGCATCAATGTTTGCTGCGCTTCATGAATGTGTTCACTATACTGCTTTTGCTAACCGTCGTCTTAACGAGATTGTGGCTTGGATAGCGGGATTATTTTCTTTTTATAACAGCACTTTTTATCGTTGTTATCATAGATGGCATCATCGTTATACTCGCCTCCCAGATCAAGATCCGGAACTGACCGATTTAACTCCCATTAATTTGTGGCAATATTGTTGGATTATAAGCGGTATTCCTTGGTGGTTAGGCAAATTTAATACTCATTTTCTTTGTGCTACTGGTCGATTTGACAATTTTCCCTATATTCGAGAAAGTGCGAAATTAGAAATTCAACGCTCAGTCCAGTTGCAGCTGTTAACTTATTTAGGAGCGATAGTTATTTCTTTTTATTATCATCAACTGTGGTTTTTATTGGCGTGGTTGTTACCTTTAGCAGTGGGACAACCTATACTGAGATTCATTTTGTTGGCTGAACATACAGGTTGCACTTTTGATGCTAATCCTTTCGCTAATACTCGTACCACTTTAACAACTGCACCGATAAGATTTCTGATGTGGAATATGCCCTTCCATACTGAACATCATTTTTGTCCTTCGATTCCTTTTCATGCTCTTAAACAAGCTCATCAATCATTGCTACCTCATCTTAAATATGTTGCTGATGGCTATGTTAAATTCAATTTAACGCTTGTCAAAAATTTTTAAAATACGAATTTTATTTAAAACTTATGATGCTAATTACTATCAGTGAAAATGAATGGTTCTACAAAATTTATTGATTTGCAACCAAAGTGCCATGACAGAAAAACGCCATTATCTTAATTTAAAACGGGGAAAAACGAACTTTAATCTCTGGCGAAGGTAAGTGAATTAAGAGCTTGATTGAGGATTAGACGTATGTTCTCGGTACACCAATTCCCGAATAAACTCACTGTAATTATCTTTCATGGGTAATTCGAGAGCGACTTTTAGTTGTCTTCTGGTTGCTTCTGTCTGTTCTCCTGTTATGAGATTAATACCTTCTTTGAGATAAGATTCCCAATAGATACCAACCCCTCGTTTTTGCCAGTTAGGGAGTTCATTGAAATTGAGTCCAGCTTGTTGATAAAGAAGCTCATTTTTTTGGCTAATTGATAAGTTCTCTAATTTTTTAGTAGCGGTTGTTCCTGTTGCTCCATTGTTTCTCAATGTCCAATAACAATGAGCGTTGAGAGCATTGCGATGAGCATCTTCGTTGCGCCAACGAAAGTAATCTACCACTAAATCTAAGGTTGGTAATTGGGAAATACGACAATCAAAGGCTGCTTTATTATTTAGTAATAATGTGAGAAAGGCACTAGCTTCTCCTGCTAAAATGGAATTAAGTTTACGAAGTTTGCGTCCAAAAGTTTGATCATCACGATGAAACAAAAGTGATATTTCGTCACTTTGCGTGTATCCATAAACAGTACGAAACCCACAATCCATCAAATGCTTGAGTGTCGCTACCATACAATCCCGAAACTGGGAATCAAAAGGAGCCTGACATTTGAGAATTTCTTTGGTTAATCGGGTAAAGTTACGTCCGTCAATTCGAGCTACTATAAATATCTCTGGCAATACACAAAAGTCAGAGGCTGTCTCAAAAACTCTTAGTTTCTTATCTAACTCTTTAAACTTCATTGATTAATTCGTGTACAATAAACTTTTTTTCGGGTTGAGCTTCAACGCAATAGAGTTGATCAAACCCTTCTTGATATTGAGGTACTATCAATCGTGAGTAGGTTCCTCTTATTCCCTTGATGGGGACTTGTTGAGATAATTGACGTTTTTGGTTCCGTTCTACCGAATCATTAATGTTTGGCTTAAAATAATACCCAGTAATTTTCCATCCTTGATTTTTCAATAATCTAATATAACGTTCTCGGTCTACTGCTGTGGGGTTTGTGTTATCTACAACAAATCGTTGACTAATTTCGAGACAAGTTTCAATCAGTCGTTTTTCTCTATATCTAGTTTTTAACATATCTAAATTGATTCTTAAATGTGTATTAGAAAATCTGTCCTGATAAAACGTTGATTTCCCACTAGCTTGTATCCCCACAAAGATAATTCCTTCCACTTCTGATTTATCTCCTTCCCGAAATTCATCCCGTCAGCATAGCTGACGGGATGAATTTCGGGGCAACCGTTTAATTTTACAATTAGGGGTGCTGTTTTGTAAATCCATGCTATGATTGATGTACAAACCCAAGCATCTCTGTCGAAATGCTTAATCTAACTTACAACTACAAGTTGCAACCAACACAAAAACAGGTAGAAATAATTGAACACAATTTAGACGTATGCAAGTCTGTTTGGAACTATGCTCTCTATATTAGAAAGGTATGGTTCAACTCCCGTAGTTGTGAGATTAACAAGTGTTCACTTCATTCTGAATACATTGTTGAACCGTTTGAATACCCTAATTACCATTTTCAATCTGCTGAATTAACTAAGACTAAAAAGACTAATCTTTTCCTTAAATCAGGTAATGCTCAAGCCATGCAACAAACATTGCGTAAATTGGACAGAGCATTTAATGACATGAAATCTAAAGGAATGGGTTTTCCTCGATACAAGAAGAAAATGAAATCTTTTAATTTAATTAGCAACAAAATTGAGTTAAATGGCAATCATCTTAAATTACCTTTACTTAAAGATATTAAGATAAAGAAATCTAGGGATATTCCGAATGGTTTTAAAATTAAGCAAGCCCAAATCATTAAAAAAGCATCTGGGTATTATGTTAATTTAATGATAGAACTTGATGTTGACGTGCCATTACCTACTCCTCATGGTCACGCACTAGGGTTAGACTGTGGTATTCAAAGTATGATAGCAACCTCTGATGGATTAACTATTCCTAGACCCAAGTTTTTAGACAAAGCACTGCGTAAGATTGAATTACTACAAAGAAAGCTTAGAAATAAAACGAAAGGTTCCAATAAATGGAAAAAGTTAAATCATAGAATTGCGTTACTACATGAAGCCGTAGCTAATAGAAGAAAAGACTATCACTTTCAATTAGCTCATCAACTTTGCAAAGAGAATGGAATGATATTTGTAGAAGATATTAACTTTAAATCATGGTCTAAAGGGCTGTTTTGTAAGCAATCCTTAGATATGGGTTTAGGTCAATTCTTTACTATATTAGAATATGTTTGTAGTCAAACAGACACCTATTTTGCAAAAGTTGATAAAGATTACACATCACAAATTTGCCCTAATTGTGGGACACATACAGGTAAAAAAGAACTAAATATAAGAGTTCATAAATGCCCTGAATGTGGGTTTGAATGTGATAGAGATTTAGCAGCTTCAATAGTGGTAAAACAAAGAGGTTTAGAACAAATTGCGGTCGGTGCGCCCGTGATTAAACAGCCCAGTAATGGCGGTCTGACGGGGACTATTTCGATAGTCTAGTTAAGGGTCTATATGGGAATCCCTCACGTCCCGTGAAGGGAGGTTCAAT
>JASJDN010000188.1 GCA_030065205.1 Crocosphaera sp. | reverse complement strand
CCATTACAATGATATGAAATATCATTACAGTATGGTCATTCAATGGTCAGAAGAAGATCAACTATTTTTAGTCCATTTACCTGAATTTCCTTAGCAACAATTTTATACACATGGCCAAACTTATGAAGAAGCTGCTAGAAATGGACAGGAAGTTATTGAGACGTTTGTAGAAATGCTAATAGAAAGAAGAAAATCAACCTTTACCTGAACCTAGAATGTTACCAACAAAGCCATTAGAAATTGCTTAAAAATTGAACATGATTTTGATTCATTTCCTAGTCAATATTTGGGTTGTGTAAGGTGGGCAAAGTTTTCTAGATTATGAGTAAATTACATAAGTTTATGATTTGCCCACCCTACTGTTTTAACATTGTGTTGACAATAAATAACTTGTGCTGTGTTCAAAATTTCTTGTTTACGAATCCAATTTTCACTATTTTCGACTGACTCTTGTACAACAACATCCACTGATCTTTGAGTCATGTCTTCTAAGTGATGTTTTAATCTTGCTAACGTTAGTAACCCTTGTTTAGCATCAGGGTTAAATTGAATTAAAAGATCGATGTCACTGTTTTCATTAAAATCATCTCGTAAAATTGATCCAAATAGAAACAGTTTTTTAATCTTCCATTCTTCACAAATATTAGTAATGTTTTCTTGTGAAAGTTTAAGTCTTTGGTGAATCAACTTAGAATGATTTTGTTGTATTTTCATGATGATTTATGCAATTATACATCAGGCATGAGTTATCAGTGACCCGTTATTAAAATTATATCCTGTCTTTTATTTATATGATCAGCTAAAATGATGTAATGGGAATGTGAGCATAGTTAGACAAGTTCAGTACAATGTAAAAAATTCGGAGCGTCTTATTAATGAACACCAAATTAGTTGATTCTTTATTTGAAATCATTCCTTCTCTCGAACCAACAGAATTTACTTTATTACATGAGAAAATAAAAACCTTAAACATTTCTAAGTCTTCTCACGAAACTCCTGAAATCCTAACTTATGATTAACGGTTCAAAGCTATCAAAGAATGGGCAGAAAGTCATGATGATGATACGCCCTTATTATCTCATTATGCAGTCAGTCATGCAGGAATTTATGAAGAAGATTAAATAAAGTTACTCCAAATTTATTTGGTTAAGTTTTGTTTTAAAAAGGTTCTCCATTTCTTCTGAAGATAAGTCAGAAGAATAACCAGTATTTTGATCTAAATGACTTAACTTTTCAAAGAAAATGCTCCAAGCTTCTTGATCATTTCTGTTAGATAAAAGATACTCTTTTAATTCAGCACGATTCATATTTTTATAATTGGGTTTCGTCATCAATAAACCTCCAAATTCCATTAGCAAAGATTACAATTTGCAATTCTTCATCATTTTCATTTCTAGTCAAAATAAAAATGGTTTTAAAGTTTGAATCATAGCGAAATAAATAAATTTGCTGATAAAGATTTGACAACATTTGACAAACCCGTACACAGCTTAACGCTTGTTCTATGGTTGGCAATTTTTCTCTTCATAATTTGGATTTAGTTAATTCGATTATAGCGCGATCGCTAATTCTTAGATTACTATCATAAAGTAATTTTTTAGGATTTTAATTGACTTTTGACTCGGAGACTCCTATCAAACCAAAGATAGAGAGAAGAAAAAACGTTATGATAAATAAGGTTAAGGAATGTTAAGCTTGGGGAATATGGCCGACTCAAACAGCATACGTATTCGAGGTGCGAGACAACATAATCTAAAAAATATCGATCTTGAACTACCGCGCGATCGCCTGATTGTCTTTACAGGGGTGTCCGGTTCAGGAAAGTCATCGTTAGCGTTTGATACCATTTTCGCTGAGGGACAACGACGCTATGTGGAGTCTCTCAGCGCGTATGCGAGACAGTTTTTAGGACAGTTAGATAAACCGGATGTGGATGCGATTGAAGGGTTGAGTCCGGCTATTTCTATCGACCAAAAATCCACCTCTCATAACCCTCGTTCCACGGTGGGGACGGTAACAGAAATCTATGACTATTTACGGTTATTATTTGGTCGTGCGGGAGAACCCCATTGTCCCCACTGCGATCGCTTAATTGCACCCCAAACCATCGATCAAATGTGCGATCGCGTTATGGAACTTCCAGATCGAACCAAGTTCCAAATTTTGGCCCCTGTAGTGCGAGGGAAAAAAGGAACCCATAAACAACTCTTGTCTAGTTTAGCATCCCAAGGATTTGTACGGGTACGAGTGGATGAAGATGTTAGGGAACTTTCGGATAATATTGAGTTAAAAAAGAATCATTATCATGACATCGAAATTGTTGTGGATCGTCTCATCAAAAAAGAAGGAATTGAGGAAAGATTAGCCGATTCTTTAAGCACTTGTTTAACCCATGCTGACGGGTTAGCGGTAATCGATATTTTAGGAGATGAAGAGAATAATAGTCCCTCAGAAATCATGTTTTCTGAAAACTTTGCTTGTCCTGAACATGGCGCAGTTATAGAAGAATTATCCCCCCGTTTGTTCTCCTTTAATTCTCCCTATGGTGCCTGTCCAAACTGTCACGGATTAGGAAGTTTACGGCAATTTTCTCCTGATTTAGTAATACCTGATCCAAAGGCTCCTTTATATTCTGCGGTTGCCCCTTGGTCAGAAAAAGACAATTCTTATTACTTATCATTACTGTATAGTTTGGGACAAACTCATGGCTTTGAAATCCAAACTCCTTGGAATCAATTAACCCCAGAACAGCAACACTTATTACTCTATGGAAGTGAAGAACCCATCTGGTTTGAGCAAGATTCTCGCTTTGAAAGTAGCCAAGGATACTATAAAGATTTCAAAGGTATTTTAGCCATGTTAGAGCGAAATTATCAAGACACTAGCTCAGAGATAATTAAACAGAAGATGGAGAAATATATCGTTGATCAAACCTGTGAAGTGTGTCAAGGAAAACGGCTCAAACCAGAATCCTTATCTGTGCGTTTAGGAGAATGTAGCATTGATGAGTTAACAAGTGTTTCTATTGATAAATGCTTGCATAAAGTAGATAATCTAGAATTAACTACCAGACAAAAGTTAATCGGAGAATTAGCCTTAAAAGAAGTCAGAAACCGCTTACAATTTCTTCTGGATGTAGGATTAGACTATTTAACCTTAAACCGAGGAACAGCTACCTTATCAGGAGGAGAAGCCCAAAGAATTCGTCTTGCTACCCAAATCGGCTCGGGGCTAACAGGGGTATTATATGTATTAGATGAACCCAGTATTGGACTACATCAACGAGATAACGGACGATTATTAAATACCTTAAAAAAACTAAGAGATTTAGGTAATACTTTAATCGTCGTTGAACACGACGAAGAAACCATCAGAACCGCCGATCACCTGGTTGATATTGGCCCATTAGCAGGAATTCATGGGGGGCAGATTGTTTCACAGGGGGATTTGAAAACCTTACTGAAAGCCCAAAAATCTTTAACGGCGGACTATTTATCAGGGAAAAAAGTAATTACAACCCCAGGCAAACGTCGTGCAGGTAATGGTAATAAGCTTTGTTTAAAACAATGTTGTGCTAATAATTTAAAAAATATAGATGTAGAGATACCTCTAGGAAAATTAGTGGCCATCACTGGGGTTTCAGGTTCAGGAAAATCTACTTTAGTCAATGAATTGCTCTATCCTTCCCTACAACATCATTTAACTAAAAAAGTTCCTTTACCTAAACATTTAGATGAAGTTACGGGACTCAACGCCATTGATAAAGTGATTGTTATTGATCAGTCTCCCATTGGAAGAACTCCTCGCTCTAATTCTGCTACCTATACAGGGATTTTTGATACCATCAGACAGCTTTTTTCTGAGACAATAGAAGCCAAAGCAAGGGGTTATAAACCGGGTCGTTTTTCCTTCAATGTGAAAGGGGGAAGATGCGAAAATTGTGGGGGACAAGGGGTTAACGTAATTGAGATGAATTTTTTACCCGATGTCTATGTTCAATGTGAGGTTTGTAAGGGGGCAAGATACAACCGAGAAACCCTACAAGTTAAATATAAGGGTCATTCTATTGCTGATGTTTTGGACATGACAGTAGAAGAAGCATTAAGCGTATTTGAGAATATACCAAGGGCAGTCAATCGATTACAAACTCTGGTAGATGTTGGTTTAGGTTACGTTAAATTAGGCCAACCGGCACCCACTTTATCAGGAGGAGAAGCCCAACGGGTTAAACTAGCCTCAGAATTGTCTCGTCGCGCAACTGGAAAAACCTTATATTTAATCGATGAACCCACCACAGGATTATCATTTTATGACGTGCATCACTTGTTAAATGTGCTGCAAAGATTAGTAGATAAAGGTAATTCTATTTTAGTCATTGAACACAATTTAGACGTGATTCGCTGTTCAGATTGGATCATTGATTTAGGGCCAGAAGGAGGCGATCAAGGGGGAAATATTGTTACTTTTGGAACCCCTGAAGATGTGGCCAAACATCCTACCTCTTATACAGGACAATATTTAAAAGAAGTCCTAAAACAATATCCAGTAGAATCAAGTTCGTAGGGGCTTAATAGTATTAAGCCCACAAAAAGCTGTCTTTGCAGGAAACCCATACAAACTTGAAAAACACATTTGATGTCACAAAACGTCTCTTTACAATCACTATGTATTGAAAGGAGTTGAAAGAGGAAATTATGATTTACTTTTTGCATAGCTTGACCAGTTTATTCAACACGATTGGTCAAAAAGCCTTCCAAGGCAAACAACCTAAAGAATCTCCTATAAATGTGTTAGTTTTATACACTATTTTTGTGTCTTACTGTTTAACTTTATTAGTTATGACTCAATTATTGAATCATTAAAAAACAAGAAGATGGGTTTTCCCATCTTTGCAACTTGTAAGGTAAAGAAAAGTTAGGTTGATCAACAAAGGACATAACTTAATCCTCTAATAAGAGATGATACTGTTGAGGAAGTTTAGAAATTCATTAACCAATTCGTTAAAGAGTAACCTGACCGCGTGACTTGCTACCTTCATTCTGAGTAACTTAATGGGAGTACCATTAAACTTATCCTGTTTCATCCAGTCATAAAGCTCCCGTAAAATAGGATTGTTTTTTCTCCCGTTGGGGGTTTCAATTCTGGTGTAGATCCACTGCCAAAAAAGCTTACGACATAAAGAAGATCCTCCAATAATTTTCTTACTTTTCTGTCGTCCACTACTGTTTTCTGTCGGGGCAACT
>JASJDN010000187.1 GCA_030065205.1 Crocosphaera sp. | reverse complement strand
AATGTATATACATTGTAGTTAGTTTCAGAAAATAGTTCTTTATTCTAATTTAAAATTACTTAGTAAGTTACTTGGTAATTTACTAAGAATATTTATGTTTGTCAAAAAAGATCCCAAATGGGTTCTATATACTCAGGACATCTTGCACCTTTGAGACAATTAGCGAGTTTAGAGAGGGAATAGGAAACAGAAAAAGTGGAGCAGCGTTTATTTTTGACCTAAACTACTAACTCTGTGCATAGGATGCCATAAAAGATTTCTAAAATCTTGTGATTTCAAGCCATTTTCTTAGACTTTCATTGTGCTATGGTTTTAACGAGATTATTAAATAAAATAGAGGTCAATGATTCTTGACCTCTACACAGATAACTATTTTTATAGTTTCCTATCAAGAAGGAGATTTTTTATGATGACCATGAAACCGAATACCTAAGAATACGTCATAGAGAAAATTCCAAAGATTCTTTCCTTGTAATAATCCTAAAGATTGATCGCATCCTTTAGCATCTAATAAAGGTTTTGTCGCATGATAAGCCGGTCGATACTTATACCAAGGAATAGACGGCCATAAGTGATGTACTAAATGGTAATTTTGTCCAAAAATTAAGATATTAAGAATAGCACTGGGATAAACTCTTGCATTTTTCCAGCGATCGCGTTCTTCAAACGGTCGATGGGGTAAATAATCAAAAAACAGTCCTAAAGCAACCCCTACCACTAAGGCAGGAACAAACCAAAAGTTCATTACATAGCTAATAAATCCGTAATGAATTCCTAGAAAAACGATAGTAAAGAGAAACAATCGGCTTAAAAACCATTCTAAGAGTTCGTATTTTCTCCACAAACGACGCTTAAAAAAGAAAATTTCGTGATAAAAAAAACGCGCTGCAATCATCCACAAAGGTCCACCGGTTGAAACAAAATGATCGGGATCGTTATCAGGATCATTGACATGAGCATGATGTTGCAAATGCACCCTTGTAAACACAGGAAAGGCGAAACCTAACATTAAGGCACTACCATGACCTAAAATAGCGTTGATGATGCGATTACGGTGAGCAGCGTTGTGGGAAGCATCATGGATTACTGTACCTGATAAGTGTAGGGCAAGAACACTACAGACAAAACAAATCCAGTCTGGCCATTCCCATAACCAATAACCACTAATTGAACAACCCATGAGGGATAAAGCGGTAAAAAACATCACCACATTGGGATTAAACCCTCCTGGGGGTTTGAGAAATTCTCTCGGGACTGTTTGCAGTGTCTGTGCCGACTGCATGGCGGTTTCCTGCTCCTTTTTCGACATTATCATTAATCTTTGAGTAGTTTACACGATAACAGAAATTTAATAAAGATTTGTAACATTATCTCATCTTATGTAAAGATGAGAGTTAAATTACGAAAACTCAAGATTAAAGTATAGTTACCCTGTTCTCTAATGAGACTTAATAAGTTAAGAATAGTTTATATATGAGTCATTTCAGCAATAAGACATGAGTATTTTAATGATTTCTCTTTTCTTGGAGTACAAACTATTATTCTAATTCTTATTAGTTCTACTTATGGTCAGTAAATTAGCAACTATATCAGCATTTTTTTATAATTAAGTATGTTCATTAAAAAAATTTCTGACGATTTATATCATGAATTGATAAATGATTCACCTAAACATGGATTAACGATTCCAAAACTTTATAATCATTAAATTATACTTAAATTAACTGATGGCTTGCTATAATTATTAGTACCAATCTTTAAAAAGCGATGTTATTATTATGGATCAAATCTGGCGATATATGAAAACTGTAATGGGAATAATTTTCCGTCATCCCATTACAGGGGCTACTATTATTCCGGTGCTTCCTGATGGGCGTATTGTTTTGATACAAAGAAAAGATACAGGACAATGGGGACTACCAGGGGGTATTGTTGACTGGGGAGAAGACATTTTAACCACAGCCAAACGAGAATTAAAAGAAGAAACAGGGTTAAACTTATTAAAGGTTCGGCGCTTAGTAGGGGTTTATTCGTCAGTGGATCGTGATCCGAGAATTCATTCAATTTCTATTTTAATAGAAGCAGATGTTACAGGAAAGTTTGCTATAGAAGATACCTTAGAAGTGATGGCAATAGAAGCATTTTCTCCTGATAGTTTACCGTTAGGAAACCTTTGTCATGATCACGATCGCCAATTAAATGACTATTTACAAGGTTTGACTGTATTAGCTTAATTAATATCTTTAAATCTTATCTCCTTAAACACGACACTCATCTAAAAAATGAGAGAATGGTAACAAACTTACTTTCAATTATAAGTATAAAATTATGACAGATTCAACTCAATTAACTGCTAAAGAACGTAAAAAGTATCGGGAACAATTTACACAATATCAGGAACAATTGAAATATGATTCTGAAGCTTTGAAGAATTCAAAGATACCTGAAGCTTTGCAAGCTTTAGAATTGATTGATGAGTGTTCTGGAGATTTAGAGGAAGTCTTAAAGTTAAGTTTGAAGGAACAATTAAAAGATGATCCAGTTGACGAGTCGACGTAATTAGGTTTTGAATATAATTTTTATTAATTTCTTTAATTCTTGGAGTCAGTGGTTCTAAAATTTTATCGATGTCTGTTTGATATTTTTCTAACAAGCTATCAAATTCTTGTACAGTTAAATTTCTTAACCAATTTTGAGCCATTTTTAAAGCAACAGAAATAGAAATAGTCTGAGTTTTATCTAAGATAATCTCATAAAATTTTATCATCAAAAATGAAGTTGATAAATCGCTAACTTGCCATAAACTACTAACAAAGCTTAAACTTCCAGCAAATAGAAAACCAGCCGATAAACCGATATATTCATCACTAATTGAGCTTAAGTCAATCAAACCTGTTTCGCAGGCAGAAAGAACAACTAAACGAGATTTGTGTAAGTCTAATTCAAAGATTTCACTTAATGTTAATTTATCTTTATTTGCTAATAATAGA
Source organism: Crocosphaera sp. (assembly GCA_030065205.1). Classification (GTDB taxonomy): domain Bacteria; phylum Cyanobacteriota; class Cyanobacteriia; order Cyanobacteriales; family Microcystaceae; genus Crocosphaera. Next base: position 2,288 of record JASJDN010000187.1, on the reverse strand, counting down.
GCAGAGTCTAGGGGATTATTCGGTTGAAAGTTTCCATGACAGGAGAAGAGATAACAATTGCTTTCTGATGTTTTAATCTGTGTTTTAACGGTGTTGTTTGTCGCATCATCTTTTGCAATAATTTCTTTTTTATCGAAGAAAGTTGAGATAATCTTAACTTCTAAATCAGAAAAAGGTAAATTTTCAGAAGGTTTTCGGGTAGGATTTTGAATGGCAAAAAGATGATTTAACTTATTTAAAGGACGTTGTTGGGTAATTTGTAGAAGTTGGGAACTTGGGGCATATTGTATATCATATTTATCGTGTAAAATATAGTTTTTATCAATCGGTAAAGCATGAAGCGGTAAAATATGGAGAAACCGATGGGGAATAATAATTAATCGTTGACAGGTTTCGGGAATGAGAGCAATAATATGATTAATGTGTAGAATTCTCGCAAAACTTTCCAAACAATCATTAAGTATAACTTGCCATTTATGAATTTCTTTATTTTTGTATTGATCATACAAAGTCAGGTAATTGCGAAGGACATAATCTAAAGATTTCCAGTTAGTTTTAGACGATTCCCAATAATTTACTGTTCCATCCTTAGACACGACGAAAGCTAAAATCTTTTCACCAGTAATATACCATTGCAAAAGACAAGTTGACTCATCAGTTAAAGCTTTAATTTCTTCAAAGGGGATGGGTTGAACTGTTTGCGTAAGGCAAAAGGTAGAGTCATAAGGTGTGATTTTTTCAGCGATAAAAGTATCCAATTGTTCTTTATATATTTTTAGATAACTTTGATCTTGAACGTAGGGAGTTAGATTATCATCAACCATCAAATTTTGATTAATACTTTGATATTGAAGGCGAATTTGTTCGTTGACAACTTGTTGTTTTAATTCGACTAATTTATCAATCGTTTCTTGACTAACGCCTTTGGGTTTTAGTGCTTTTTGTGTCATTAATTCCACAAGGTTACGCCCTTTACTGCGTTCGATATATTCTAGGGCTTTTTCAGGTTGATTGAGGTTAAGATATGCCTGTACAATGCGATGAAAGACATCAATAGCATTCGATAAGACTTCTTGGCGACTTTGGGGGTTAAAAGCTTCTAAACGGGTATTTTCAACGGCTTTAATGGCTATATCATAGAATTCTGTTGCTGGTTGCCATTGTTTTTCTCTATAGTGTAAGTTGGCTAAGTTACGGGCAGTTTTTAAGCAGTCTTGGGGAAATGAATCAAACTTATAAACTTTCAAAGCTTCGCTGTAATGAAAAATCGCTTGTTGAACATTGTCAGCTTTATTGCCTTCAATTTTATCAAAATAAATATTGCCTAAATTGTTTTGTAAAGTAGCCCAATCTAGAGGAAAATTGTTAAAATTATGAATCTTTAAGGCTTGAACACAACAGGAGATTGCTTCTTCCAAATTCTTAGCCTTATCTCCTTTTATTCTATTACGGTAGGCAATCGCTAGATTATTGCGTGTTGTTGCCCATTGTTGAGGAAAAGCTTTTAATGTATAAACTGTTGAAGCATTATTACAAAACAAAATAGCTTGTTCTAAATTCTCCTCCTTATCTCCTTTTATTCGATAAAGATAAGCACTCGCTAGATTATTTTGTGTTGTTGCCCATTGTTGAGGAAAAGCTTCTGACGTATAAACTGTTGAAGCATTATTACAAAATAAAATAGCTTGTTCTAAATTCTCCGCCTTATGTCCTTTTATTCTAGAAAAGTAAACAGTTGCTAGATTATTTTGTGTCGTTGCCCATTGTTGAGGAAAAGCTTCTGACGTATAAACTGTTGAAGCATTATTACAAAACAAAATAGCTTGTTCTAAATTCTCTGCCTTATCTCCTTTTATTCGATAAAGATAGGCACTCGCTAAATTATTTTGTGTTGTTGCCCAATCTGCAGGAGCAATGTCAATATTATAAACGTTTAAAGCATTATTATAAAATAAAATAGCTTGTTCTAAATTCTCAGCTTTATCTCCTTTTATTCTAGAAAAGTAAGCAGTAGCTAAAGTATTTTGTACTGTTGCCCATTCTTGAGAAAAAGACTCTAAAGTATATACTTGTAAGGCTTCATTACAATATGAAATAGCCTGTTCTAAATTCTCAGACTTATTCTCTTTTATTCTCTCGATATAAGTAACTGCTAAATTACTTTTAGTCATTGCCCAATCTTCGCGACAAGTGTCCAAAGTTCTGACTTTCAACGCCTCATTATAAAAAGTTATCGCTCGTTCTAGATTATTAGCTTTATCTCCAATAATTCTGTCACCATAAACATT
>JASJDN010000086.1 GCA_030065205.1 Crocosphaera sp. | reverse complement strand
TGGCAACTTAAAACTGTTATGTTTGGTAATTTAAGTAAGTTAGTGAGATTAAAGTCCATTCGGAATATGGGATAAAACGTAGCTACCGCTACATTTTACCCCATATTGTTGAAAGAGCCATAATGAATGGGATATTTTTCTAATAAAAATTTTTCTTTGTCTCTGTCATAAAGGGTTTCAAAAGGAATATAGCGCAGTTTTCCTGTAGCAATAATGGCTAAATTTTGAGGAGAAATATTTTTAATTTCAGGTTCTATGGGACGAATTAAAATCTCATAAATTTGTTCACTAATGACAAACACATCCGACTTTTTATCACTTGAGAGTTGTTCACGATATTCAGTAATTAATTGATTAAATTCATCGGTGTTAATATCTTCAGTAATTACTTTTAATTGTTTAGAAGTGAGAATAAAAATAGCAATCTTATTAGATAAAATAACCGGTTGTATAATAACCGTATCTGAGGTAATATTTTCTCTTAAAATAGCAATATCTGTTAGAGTGATCAGTAGTCAGGGAACAGTGAGCAGTTACTAATTACAATTATTATGGATTATTAAACGTTTAATGGTTTATTTTCTTTATGATATCGAAATTCTTTTAACTAAAATGGTGGGTTACGACGGATTATTCTATTCTTGTTATAACACCTAGATTCTAGCCGTCTAACCCACCCTACTGAACTGTTTGAGCTAAAGTAGGGTAATAGGAATGTGAGCATCTTGCTCACTAGCTGCAAAAATAGCAAACAGGATGCTTGCACTACGTTTGATCTAAAATAAAAGTAATCCCCAAGGTAGCCACCTTGAAGACATCCGAAAAATAATTCTTTTAATAGTTTAACCCATGAATGAACCCGGTATCACCTATACCTTCGAGGAAGTCCTTAAACGCATTGAGAATAAACTAGATAAGCAATCAGAAGAAATAGCAAACCTCAAAACAGAAATAGGAACAATTAAGACAGAAATAGCAACAATAAAGGCTAAATTAGAAGCACAACAGCCATTTATTCAAAAAATTCCTGATTTAGCTGAAAAAGTAGGGGAATTAAAGAACTGGAGACAAATTCTCATCATCACTATTACTGCTACTGTTAGCGGTGTCATTGGTTGGTTTATTCGAGGAGGTAACCTAAAACCGTAAGAGACTGTTTATAAATAGAACCATTAGATGGTAAGGTGGGCAAGTCAAAGACTTATCTAAACTAACTTCATCCTTGGAAACCTTGCCCACCCTAGAAATCTTTTTAATCATCACCGTGATAGAAAATAAGATTAAATTAACCACTAAAAAATAAAAATGATCACAAAATTTTTTCTAAGTTTACTATGGATAGGATTCATTGTTTATGGGTTTTTATTAGCCCCTCCGGGTCAACCCGATACCATAGAATTAATCACCAATCTTTCAACAGGAAACTGGGATACTATTAACCCTTTAATTATTACAGTATTTAACAGTATTGGCCTAATTACGGTTATTTATGCTAATCTTTTATTGATCGATGGAAGAGAACAAAAAATAGTGGCTTGGCCGTTTGCGATCGCTTCTTTAGCCGTGGGAACATTTGCTATTCTTCCTTACCTAATTTTCCGAGAACCTAACCCTAAATTTAGTGGTGAAAAAAATCTCTTAATTAAACTCAGTGACTCCCGTTTACTTCATATTTTTATCACTATAACCCTTTTGATTTTTATCAGTTGGGGTGTTATTTCTGGTGATTTCTCAGACTTTATTTATGAATGGCAAACTCGACGGTTTATTAATGTGATGAGTTTGGATTTGTTGTGTCTCTGTTTCATTTTTCCTTTGATTATTAGGGATGATATGTTACGAAGAAATATTAAAAATGATATTTTATTTTGGACAATTAGTTTAATTCCTTTGTTTGGTACTTTAGTATATTTATGTTTTCGTCCTTCTTTGCCTGAAAATAAGTCATAAATTAAGCAGGGGTTAACATCGGCTAACCCCTAAGAAAATAGGTTCAGAAAAATTAATTAGAGTGACGACGACCTAAACCCGCACCTAATAAAAATAGTCCACCCATTGCCATTAAACCAACAGTCGTAGATGATTCGGGAACCGATACCCGAGTAATGGTTATACGGGCAACTCCATCGGGATAAAGCGTTCCATCGTTAAAATTGAGAGTGGCAAAATCGCTGGCAAAATTAGGAGGTTGATTGAGAAAGTTAGCAAAAGGAGCAGTAACGCTTCCCACATCCCCATTTTCAGGATCTCCTTGTTGGGGTCCAGTTTGTCCAGTACCGAGTCCTGGATATAAGAGGTTTCCTGCTGAGGTATCAAAATCATTAATTTCTGTTCCTGCATCGTTGACAGTTCCAGAAAGTCCCACCTCGAAGGAGATAGACGAAACATCTCCAGATAGCAAAGACAGTAAATCCCGAGCAAAGGGGTTACCATTGGCAATAAAGTAATCATTACTGGGCAAAATCATCGAAGCATAAGAAAAATAGCGATTGGTATCATCTTCATCGACGATCTCAAACATTCCTGAGACTTTATTTCCGGGTGTAATGGGACCACCCCCTAGGGTTCCGTCTACCCGTACTCCCATTTGGGTTGAGGGTACGGTTTCGCTTTCGTTATTGCTATTGATATAGGTGAGATTGTCATTAAAATCTTCGGTAATTTGTGCGGTATTACCATCTTCTGCTAACAATTCTAAGCCAAATTGGGCAGACGCACCAGGGTTGTAACTATCGAAACTACCGTCATGAAACCCTACCCAAACGGGGGTAATAGACACCCCACCAATGGGACTGATATTTTCAACGTCTACTCTGACGAAGCTATGGGCCTGAGTGACGGATGCAGTGGCTGCGACAGAGGTGAGAGTCAATAGAGTTGTAAAGAGTGCTTTGTGCTTCAAGAAACAATTCATAATAATACCAACCAATTGAATATGGATAGTTTGATTTTGCTAACTAAGTGTAAAAACGGTAAATGAGAATTTCCTGAATCCTTATACAATTTTTAGTTTATTTCAAGTTAAGGTATGTTTAAGTTAGTTTTGTTTAATTATCTCTATGTTAGAAGCAAAATCTATTAAGTTTAATTGTATTATTTTGTCCTCTCAACCGGAAAAATTTACCAAAAAAGTAGGGGTTTAAAGCCCCGCCGTTTACGGCTCACTTCAGGGAGTGGAGTATGTCAAATAGGATGAGAATGTTGGAATAGAATCAAGCCCCCGTTATGGGCAAATACCCAACAGCGTTAACGGAGGATAAACGCCAGTGAGGACTCCCAACGCCGGGCTTTCGCTACGGCGTTGGCTTCTCAAAATCTAGATAGAGAGAACTTCCTGAGAGATAAGATGAGTATTAGAATTAACTATTATCGACTTACCTTGACGGCGTTTTATAGTGGGGAACTCGTCCACCCCCACTCGTTCTATAAAGAATTGTGCAAAAGCAGCATCCAGCCAAGATTTATTGACAGTGATTACGACGACGGAAACCACCGAAGAAGACTAATCCGGCGATCGCCATTAAACCAACAGTGGTGGATGATTCAGGAACAGACTCGGGATCTTGGCCAACGGGAGGTTCTTCAACAACACTAATGGTGACACGAGCGATACCATCAGGATAAAGTGTCTGGTCATTGAAGTTTAGACTAGCAAACTCCGTCTCAAAATTAGCGGGTGTATTGAGGAAATTACCATAAGGATCGCTAACATTGAGATTAACTCCACCTTCATCAGCCCCCACACCGGCTGTAGGTTGTCCTCCAGGAAGGCCGAATAACCCATTACCAGCAGAAGTTGCAAAATCATTGATTTCTGTTCCAGCATCGTTAACGAGTCCAGCCAATCCGATCTCAAAGGAAATTTCGGTTTCTGCCCCTGTAAATAAACTGGTTAAACTATGAGCTAAAGGATTACCATTAGCAACATAATAATCATTGGAGGGAAGAATCATCGAGGCATAAGAGAAGTAACGATTAGAATCATCGGGGGTTACTTCAAAGATGCTCATAGCAGAGTTTCCTGCCTCAATAGGACCTCCTCCAATCGCACCATCAACGCGAGTTCCCACTTGAGTAGACAGAACAGTTGCACTAACCGGGGTTCCGGAACTGGTATCAATATAGGTTAGATTATTAAGGAAGTCCTGGGAGATGAGAGAGGTATCACCATCTTCAGCAATTCGCTCTAATCCTGGCTCAGCAGGGAGTGTTCCGTTGTAACTATCAAAGCTACCGTCATGAAATCCCACCCAAACAGGGGTCACAGCAACACCACCATCTGGCCCGATGTTGTCTACTTGTACTCTTAAAGTCAAGGCTTGGGCCGCTGATGCTGTGGTAACAACGGAACCAACTGTTAATACTGTTAACAGTGTTTTGGTATTTTTGAATAAGTTAATCATGGCAGAATTCACAATTTAGTCGACAATCTTTTAATCAAGTTAGTGAGACTATCTGAGAATTCCCTGAGAAAAAAACAAAGTTTTTCTCAGCAAAGTTTTATATTATTTTTACATTTTTTACCCAATTTCTTAAGGTTTCTACTAAATTAGTTAGATCAATTTCTTGAGATTCTTTGCTTTTTCTAGTCACGACTTCCACTTGACCGGATTTCAGCGATCGCCCGGTTACCACACGGTAAGGAATGCCGATTAAATCAGCATCTTTAAATTTAACCCCTGCCCGTTCGTCGCGATCGTCTAGCATGGTTTCTACACCCATTTTATTCAATTCGTTGTAGAGATTTTGGGCGACTTCCATTTGATTTTTATCGTTAATATTTGGCACAATAATAATCACATGATAAGGGGCGATCGCAACGGGCCAAATAATGCCATCTTTATCATAAGATTGTTCGACAGCAGCTTGTGCTAAACGAGAAACTCCCACCCCATAACATCCCATTACAATTGGTTGTTCTTCCCCATTTTCATCGGTAAACGTTGCGCCCATTGCTTGGGAATATTTAGTCCCTAATTGGAAGATATGACCCACTTCAATTCCTCTAGCACTGGCTAGGGTTTGACTCGTATCATGAACAGCGCGATCGCCTACCATTGCTGTTCTAATATCACATACGAGTTGAGGTAATTGAAACTCTTTACCCCAGTTTCCTCCTATTACATGATAGTTAGTTTCATCGGCTCCTGTGACGAAGTTCTCTAGGTCAACGGCGGTTTGATCGACAATTCTTAAAAACTTGGTTTCAATGTATTCTCCAGCAGCAATATAATCATCTTCTAAACTAGGAGAAATATAACCCATAGGTAACGGTTTAGTTGTCCATTTTTTCTGAGCATTTTCATCAGGAATGGTTAATGCTAATAACGTATTTCCTTGATATTGTGGGGCAAGTTTCACTAACTCATTTGTTAATTTTACTTCGTTAACTTCTTGATCTCCTCGAATACTGACTAAAACCAAGACGGTTTTTCCGTTATCATAAACGGCTTCATAAAGAACATTTTTAACGATGTTACTAGGGGAACATTGTAAAAACTGACATAATTTTTCGATGGTATTACAATCGGGGGTTTCTTTTTTTTCGTAGCTTGTAAAAGGGGATTTTTCTACATCTTTAGGAAGAGAAACGGCTTTTTCTACATTAGCTGCATAGTTACCATCTTCTGTATATAAAACTTCGTCTTCTCCTGCTTCTGCTAGGATCATAAATTCTTGAGACGCTGACCCGCCAATGGCTCCAGAATCGGCTTCTACGGCTCTATAAGCTAACCCACAACGACTGATAATATTGCGGTAAGCTTGATCCATTGCATCATAACTTTTTTGTAAACTGGCTTCATCTTCATTGAAAGAATACGCATCTTTCATGATAAATTCTCTTCCTCGCATTAAGCCGAAACGAGGGCGAATTTCATCCCTAAATTTTGTTTGAATCTGATACAAATTAACGGGTAATTGTCGATAGGAACGGATCATATCTTTGGCCACCGTTGTAATCACTTCTTCATGGGTTGGCCCTAACCCTAATTCCCTTTCCTGTCTATCTATCAAGGAAAACATAATTCCTTCTGCTTTGGTATACGTTTCCCATCGTCCCGACTCTTTCCACAACTCCGAAGGTTGCAACTGGGGTAAAAGACATTCTTCGGCCCCGGCTGCGTTCATTTCTTCCCGTACTATCTGCGAAACCTTCTGTAATACACGCCACATCAAGGGTAAATAGGCATAAATACCGCTACCAATTCGACGAATATAACCCGCGCGGACTAGCAGTTTATGACTAGGTATTTCTGCTTCGGCGGGATCTTCCCGTAGGGTGACAAAAAGCATCTGAGACAGTCGCATTCAGGGGTTCCTCCCAATTACCAGATAGCTATTATCGCATTTTTTCGGTGTTTCTACCAGGTTGTTAAGAATTATATCGTAACGGTTATTAATTATTCAGTAAAAACTCAGATGTTATTTAAAGATTATGTTAAATAAATTGATAGTTATATGAAGATTTTACAAAGTAAATTTTTCAAAAAAAATATTAGACAACTTAATCTAATTTGCGTATAATTATGTAAAGTATGAAACAGTTCAAAAATCAAAACCCGTATTTTCTTGCTTATTGAAATATTTCCAAATCTTGTTACCAGTGAGGGGTTAACTCATCACTGACAATCATTATCTTTTTGACTTTCTTTTGAGGATTAAATCATGACTTACTCCGTCGAAAAACCAGCTAAAATTCATATTAATATTATGGAATTATTGGTGATAGAAGAAATTGAAAAACAACTGCAATTCTATTCTAAAAAAAAGAGAGATTACATCAATCAAGTTGAAGTTGCTACTTATGCGCTTAACCGTTTACCCGCCCTTTATGCGTCGACTTATATAGGAAAAGAGCATCAAAAACGTCTAGGACAGCAAAAATATAAATCACAAATTATCTTAGCTGTTCGTCGAGCCTTAGCTGCGGTTGAAAGAGATCCTTTACGAAAATCAGTCCCGCTAGTTTCGGAAAATCAAGCTCAGTACGAATTGGCAAAAATTGCGTTAAAAAAATTAGAGCAATTGTTTAAAAAGCAAGGAATTATTCCCAATAATCAAAAGCTGTCTTGGAACAACTTGCAGAAAATAATTTATCCCTTAATAACCAAAGTAAAATCCCAAAATATTAAAAGACATGAAAAAGAATTTGGAACATTAACTCATGTTTCTAATCAGTTGGCGACTGAGCAATACAAAGTAGCTAGAGCATCGAAATTGAAACAATAAAAAGAAAACACAAGTTGAACTGGCAGGGTGAGAGAAATAAATTTTTAAAATATATCTTATCCTTGCCAATTAACTATAAAATGGATAATTCTCAAGATTTTTTTAAGTTTAAAGTCTTAATCAAAATGTTAAACTCAAGACTAGAGACAATAAGAAAACCTCAAGAGAATCAAATAACTAAGTGTTACGCTTAATCATAAGTTTCATCCCTGTCATAGAACCCTTAATTATTCCCCTGTGTTTAATAACAACTTGGGTGTTTATTTTAATGTTAGTAAGTAGTATTATTGGTGTGATCTTTGATGTTATCAAAAGAGCAAAAAAGATGCACCAAATTCCTTGTAGTGAATGCCAATACTTTACTAATGATTATCGTTTAAAATGTCCAGTTAATCCGTTTCAAGCTACTACAGAAGCTGCTATTAATTGTCAAGATTATCATCAGCGAGTAAATTAAATATGAAAATTGGAATTATCGGCTTAGGATTAATTGGCGGTTCCCTAGGACTTGACTTACGAAATTGTGGACATATTGTTTATGGTGTTTCTCGTAAAGAAACCACTTGTCAAAAAGCGATAGAAAAAGGAGTCGTTGATGATGCAAGTATTAACATTAATTTTCTATCAACTGTAGATATAATTTTTATTTGTACTCCCATCGGTTTAATTTCTCAAACCTTACAACAGTTAACTTCTTATTTAAAACCAGAGGTGATTATTACTGACGTGGGATCGGTTAAAACACCTATCGTTAGGGAATGTGAAATTTTATGGCATAATTTTGTCGGTGGTCATCCTATGGCTGGAACGGCAGAACAAGGAATAGAAGCGGCACAAACAAACTTATTTAAAAATGCCCCTTATGTCGTTACTCCTACTGAAAAAACCCCCAAACAAAGTATCAAAATTTTAGAAGACCTAGCCAAATCCTTAGGCTCAAAAATTTATACTTGTTCCCCTGAAATCCACGATCAAGCAGTGGCTTGGATTTCCCATTTACCCGTCATGATAAGTGCTAGTTTAATTGCTGCTTGTGTAGCAGAAAAAGACAAAACTATCCTACAATTAGCCCAAAAATTAGCTAGTTCTGGATTTAAAGATACCAGTCGTGTTGGCGGTGGAAACCCCGAATTAGGGGTGATGATGGCTCAATATAATAAAACCGCTTTACTACAAGCTTTACGGGGTTATCGTCAGCAACTAGAGGAGATTACAGAATACATTAATAACGAACAATGGGATGCCTTAGAAAAATTACTGATGATCACACAAGAGAAGCGATCGCCCTTTATCTGACAACGAAACAATTCTTCGTTTTTCAGCAAAAATACTTAAGTAAGTATATAATCGAATCAATTTTAGATTAATTTTTAAAATCAATGAATAAGAATCAGAGTATTCACCCACTCCAGAAGGTTTTTGTTAATTTTAGCTTAATTCTGCTCGGAATTTCTGCTAATACGACCTTTTTCGTACTGATGATAACATTTCTCTTGGGAACCGTTATTTTAGGCTTTTTAAGTAGTCAACAGCCAAAGTTTCCCTTAAATATCAACAAAATCAACAAAGAACTAGAAAAAGTACCAACCTCTTCAGGGATCAATCCTAAGTAATAACCCTGTTCTCTGCGATACAATACCCATAGGGTTTTGCTGGTTGGTAATAACCCTATATGTAGTGTATAAGTCCCTGTTGAAGATGACAGATCATCCCCTCGGTGCCGTTGTTCAAGGTTCCCTTTCACAAGGGTTAGAAGTTCGTTTGCATTCTGATGTTTCCGTCGAACAAATGCGAGTGGGAAAATTTTTGGTGGTGCAAGGGGTGCGATCGCGGTTTTTCTGTTTACTGACGGATGTTTCTCTGGGAACGGCCAACCCCCGTATTTTAGCCAACCCTCCCAGTTTTCAAGATACCTTTATGCGGGATGTATTAGCCGGAAGTGCAACCTACGGTAATGTGGAACTTGCACCCATGTTAATGTTTACCCCCAAAGAAGAAGAAGATCATAACCCTTCTCAACCAGAGGATACTTCGTTAGGATCGTTTCAAGCGCAAACCAACGCCGATATCGAACTACTCCCCGTGAAAACCATTCCTACCCATTTTAGTCAGGTTTATGAAGCATCAGAAAGAGATTTTCGGGCGGTTTTTGGTTGGGAAGATGACCCCACACGGCGCAATTTTGCCATTGGTAAACCCTTAGATATGGATGTACCTATTTGTATTGATTTAGATCGCTTTGTTGAGCGCAGTAATGGGGTTTTTGGTAAGTCAGGAACCGGTAAATCTTTTTTAACTCGTTTGTTAATTTCTGGGATTATTCGTAAGCAAGCAGCCGTTAATTTAATGTTCGATATGCACTCAGAATATGGCTGGGAAGCGATGAAAGAAGGGAAAGAAGTTTCTACAGTGAAAGGGTTGCGTCAATTGTTTCCCGGACAGGTAGAAATTTATACCCTAGATCCGGAGTCTACTAAACGAAGAGGGGTAAGTGATGCCCAAGAATTGTATTTAAGTTACGATCAAATTGATATTGAGGATATTCGTTTAGTGGGTCATGAGTTGGGTATTTCTGAGGCAAGTTTAGATAATGCCAACATTTTAGAAGCGGAATATGGGAAGTCTTGGATCATGCAATTATTAAACATGACCAATGAAGATATTAAACTATTTTGTCAGGAAAAACAGGGTCATGCAGGGTCTATTATGTCCCTCCAAAGAAAGTTAATGCGGTTAGATAATTTGAAATATTTACGCACTGCTTGCCCTCATAATTATATTAATCAAGTGTTAGAATCTTTGGACGCAGGAAAGCACGTGGTGATTGAATTTGGTTCTCAATCAAATATGCTTTCTTATATGTTAGCAACGAATATGATTACCCGACGCATTCACGGGAGTTATGTGAAAAAAGCTGAGCGATTTCTACAAACAAAAAGTCCGGGCGATCGCCCCAGACAATTAGTGATTACCATTGAAGAAGCACACCGTTTTTTAGACTCTAAAATTGTTCATCAAACTATCTTTGGAACCATTGCTAGGGAGATGCGAAAATATTTTGTAACCCTTTTAATTGTGGATCAAAGACCATCAGGAATTGATAACGAAGTGATGTCTCAAGTAGGGACGAGAATCACTTGTTTACTAAACGATGAAAAAGATATTGATGCCATTTTTACAGGCGTTTCAGGGGGACAAAATTTAAGATCAGTATTAGCAAAATTAGATTCTAAACAACAAGCTTTAATTTTAGGTCATGCGGTTCCCATGCCTGTTGTTATTAGAACTCGTGCCTATGATCAACAATTCTATGCAGAAATTGGAGAAACAGATTGGTCACAATTACCTGATGAAGATGTGTTTGCTGCGGCCGAAACTGCTAGGGCTGAACTAGGATTTTAACCTAAATTAACCTATTGGCTGGTAACGCATTTAATTGTGTTAAATCTTTTAAAAAATGATGACGTAACGCTACTATAATCTTGTTCCCTCGAATTGAGATGACTTTGTAATACGTAACATTGATTCGAGATATTTACGGAAGACAGATTTTAAAATTACGTGATAATATGTATGTAATGTGTAGGGTAAAGTCTCTCAGATGTATGAGATAGGGTAAACACTTACTTTATGCACCCTTTAATGTACTTCTATCTCAAAGCAATCCAATCCTTACCTTCACAGTATAGAAACTTCCATAACATTGAAAATTGAGTATTTTTAGGAGAGCAACAATGATTAATAACGTTATTAACAAGTCTTCATCCAGCAATGACGTAAGTCCGGTACAAAAGTTTTTACGAAGAAACTATGAAAATAATCTCAAGACCAATTACACCGAAATAATCGAAGATATCGCTAAGAATTTCAATTATCTTGACCATAATCAATACTATTGGAGTGAACCAGAACTTTCCTTATTCTATGGAACCCCTTTACATGAACAGTGTTCTGATGAGCAAAAATTAGTTCTTAATCATCTCTTTTGGACTTTGGCCTATAGAACCGTTGCTGATAGTGAGACAGAAGCAACTCGTTATAATTTACTCACTGCTGGTAGTTTTACTCACAAGAGTAATGATTATCAATGTATTAGTGATATGTTAGAACACGAAACTGATCAAGAATACGTTCATATCAAAGCTTTCTATAAAGTCGCCTATCAAGTCTATAAACATACGATTAATACAGGAAAAGTTAGTAATACGAAGATTGCTGAAAATTTTTACACAGAGGATTCTCAACAATCTAAAAAAATCAAAAGTATTTTGTTGAAACTAAATGCTGATTATAATGAACAAAAAGACCTTAAGAAAGCTTATCACGAAAATTCATACGTTAAGAAACTGAATGAAGCTCATAAAGTAACTTGTACCAATACCCACGGATTTTTTAATACGTTAACGGGTGACTCCTCTATGACAGGGCCTACTCTATTTAGCGAAAATTGGGGAAGTTCTCCTTTCTTGGGATGTTGTTTCTATTTAACTCGATATATTGCTAATCTTTGGCTGAAAAACTTTGAATACAAAATATCGAAATATCATACTAAGCTTCAAAAACAGGAGCAATTTATTCCTGACCCCACCTATATCAGTCATTACCACTTCTTAGATGAAGCATTTCATACCACCACATCTTTAAAACTGGGGAGAGATTTCTATAAAGAGCTTCCTCAACCCTCAGAATACGAAAAACATTTTACTAATGTTTATATATACATTATGCAAACTCTCAATTTAGGAGGATTTTCTGGAATCGTTCCTAATCGATGTATTCCTGATAGTAGCATTATTCCGATGGTTTATAGTTTATTACGTAGTCAAGTGTTTAATATGTCTTCTGAGGAAGCACTTTATTGGTTGGAACAATGTTATTGTCATGAGCATAATGGGTACTACACGAATAAAAAGTACCACGACCAATTATCCATAGAATTATATCGATTAATGGATAGTCTTGACTACCTTTGGCCAGTTAATAAGACAATGGAGTTATTTAAACTAGCTGGTTCCATTGAACAAGCGATAGAAGATAATGTTAACTCTTTTAATGCTTTTTCTCACTATATAAAAGGTGTTGAATTTGCCTAAATGCTGTTGTCATATTTAACTTTTGTAGAGACGTTTAATGAAACGTCTCTTTAATAAGATTAGATTGATGTTGTTCGATTCTTGAATTTATTTTATCAATATATTTTTGTTTTTTTTCAATCCCAATATAATGACGATTGAGATTTAAACAAGCGATCGCAGTAGAACCTGAACCCATAAAAGGATCTAAAACAATCATATTTTCATGACTACTTGCTCTGATAATTCTCTCTATTAATTTAACCGGTTTTTGGGTAGGATGCCACCTTTTTTCTTCATAAAAATTGATATCATTCCAAACATCTGTTACCCCCATTTCTATATTAAAGGTGGCTGAAATCTCTTTATAAGGATAATTAAACTCTAGAACCTCTTGTAACTTTTCCCACATTTCTTGAGTGGGAACTTGTGCTAAGATATTATTTCCTGTATACAGTGACCACATTCCACCCCCATTAGATTTAACCCCTAATCTTTTATTGATTTCTAATGCAGTTAACCCTAATTCTTTTTGACGTTGTTTAAGCAATTGTTTGATAAAAGGACGACTATTATAAATAAAAAATAATAAACTTTCTGTCACATTAGGGAACATTTTATAATTTTTAGTGGCTCTTCCTCCAATGGCTTTCATTCCCTTATCTATGATAATTTGTTGTCGAAAATTAAACCCTAAATTAATAATCGGTTCGTATAGATAGAATAAGTTTCTTAAGTAACCAAATAAATATAAACTCCCCGATAATTTGCTCACTCTGGCAATTTCAGCAAGCCATTGTAAACACCATTGTTTATAATCTTCTTCGGTACGCCATTGATAGTCCCATTTTTGTTGGATAACTTTCCAATAGGGAGGATCAAGAATAATTAAATCTATACTTTTATCGGGTAATTTCTGTAAACTTTCAATACAGTCTCCTTTGATAATTTGATTAATATATTTCATCTTTTGTTGACTTTACTTACTTAATATGTATTATACTTTATTGTTTGAACATATGAAGGGTTTTTAACAGCCAGTATAAAACTTGGCTACTTTCTGATAGAGGAATAAGAATAACTAAAAGGATCACACCAAATAAACCAAAAACAGCAGTCGGGATCAGAAGTTCTCCAAAAGAAATGAGTTTTTCTGTTTGTTTATTTTTACGATAAGCTATCCATACCGTTTTACCTATTTTGACATTTAAAGCGGCGACTGATGACTTGAATTGTTTATTTTCTTGTGTGATAGGGTTTTTATATTCTATGATAGGATAGCTATTTTTACTTGAACGACTAACGGAGCTTGTTGTAACACTTCTATCCACATTAATAATTGTGCCTTGAATGGGAATAGACTCTTTAAAAAATTGATAGTTATCAACCCCAAACCAAACCGTAGCCACTAGAAAAATAAGACATAAAATATGTAGCAACATAAAAAACATAGCTATCTCTCAATTGATTAATTCTTTCACTTCAACATCAAGAAAATAATTTAATCCAACCCCTTTCAAAAGCAAATTCTAAACAAAAACGTGCCACAATAAAACAAATAATACTTTCTACACCTAAAATAGTTAATTGTCCTAAATGATGGAAAAGATCAGAAGACATTTCCACTGGAACTAACCCTCTGACTAATCCAAAAGCTAAGACTGCACCATCTTTTAAATGACCATTTTTATCCGTACGAATAATGTAACGATAAGTAACAGCAAAGAGAAACCCACTAATAAAAGCGATCGCAACTTTAATCCCCAAACCAATCACATCAGGAACATAAACATCCCAAGTGCTGTAATTAATGGCTAAAATGAGAACATAGGCAATCGTAAAAGCCATTCCTCCGAGATAACCCGCTTTAACCGACTCAATGCGTTCTAAATTTGACACTGTAATTAATCCTACTATCCACAACTTCCCCAAATAGAAGTATCATAGTTTGTGTCGTTTTCATACTCACGTCATTTTATAGACATCAATCGCTATGGATATTTTAGCTCTCGGTTGGGTTAGCGTGTTAGCTTTATTCACTTGGTCTATTGCTATGGTTGTTTGGGGCCGTAACGGTTTCTAGCACTGTGGAAACATCCTATTTTCTCAATATACTCTTCCTCACGGCCTTCGCATTACTCGTTTTGGTCAGTGGGGGGATACTGTACCTAACAACCGTAGAATGGCGCGATCGCCGTCGTCAAGACCGAGATAAAAAAAGCGGACGCTAAACCCTGGAGAGGACAATATTTGTCCTCTTCTTATTATTTCAATAATAAATAATAAAGTTGTCCCGTATTACTAATTAACCCCGCGCGATCGCCCGCTTCTTTTCCCGTTCCCATAAAAATATCCACTCGTCCAGGCCCTTTGATCGCACTACCGGTGTCTTGATCCAAGACATAACGAGTGACTAATTTTGTTTCAATTTCCCCTGTTTTGGTCACATAAGGAATGGTCGTTTTAATTAAAGCGATCGCTCCTGGTGGCATAATGGATTTATCCGTAGCAATGGACCGTTCTGCGGTAACAGGAACACTCAAATTACCTTGAGGGGGTGCGCCATCCGTTTCACGGAAAAAAATAAAGCGATTATTACGGGGTAAATAGTTACTTAATTGTTGAGGATTTTCGTTTAAATAATCCATTAATCGAGGTAAAGTTAACTCTTCTAACGCAAAAATTCCATCCTTAACCACTTCCTTGCCAATACTCACATAAGGATAGTCCGTACTGCTATCATACCCAACGGTTATGGTTTCCCCGTTGGTCAATGTTAGCCTTGCAGACCCCTGGACATGAACTAAATAAGCTTCCAGGCGATCGCGCATCCAAATTAGTTCATTGCCCCTAATAATACTATTATTACCTAACCCATCTTTTCCCTCCAATTCTAATCGGGTGGGGTGGGGTTTTTTCCAATTAGCAAAGTCTTTCGGTTCAAAATATAAAGGATAACGATATTCAGCCGTGCGTTGACGACTGGCGGTATAAACCGGTTCAAAATACCCCGTAAAATGGACCGTTCCTTGATTATCATGACCTACCGATTGATACAAGGTAAACTCTTTTTCTATGGCTGTTTGTAAAGCTTCGGGGGTTTTGGCTGTTTTCAATAATTCTTGAAAGCGAAGCAAAGAACGACGAACGCGATCGCGGGTAATACCCCGAATGGGATAATTATCATAAACCTCTGCTGCCTTGGGAGTCTCCATATAGCGTAAACTATAGCTAATGGCACGAATTAATGACCATTTATCTCCCCGTGTTTCTGAGGTTCCCCAAAGTTGTTCATCTTCTGACCAAATGGCATTAATTTCTGTTGGATTAACTGGACGTAATGGCATTGATTGAGCCATGATCATCTGTGAGGGATAACAAGCTAATCCTAATGCTAAAGAAAAAGTCGTAATAATATTATTCATTATGCAGTAAAAACATATTAGTAACATTGAAACCACTATTAACATAGAATGTTATCTTTATGGTATTTTCAGGATCACTATCAATCAGATTGAACCCTGAGATATTTAGCCAATTCATCCTATCAGTTGACGATGACTTCATCCCTCCTTTCCGTTCCGTCTGGCCCATTTCAAGTGCTTGAGACTCCTATAACATCAGATGAATCCCTTAATTCTCCTTTAAAATTATCCCTAGTCTTACCCACTTATAACGAAGCGGATAACATTCAAAGTATTGTTGAAATTTTAAGTAACATCCTTGACCAAAGTATTCCTGGGGATTATGAGTTAATTGTTGTTGATGATAATAGTCCCGACCAAACCTGGAAACTGGCCCTAGAATTAATGCCTCAATATCCTCAACTGCGAGTGATGCGTCGGACCGAAGAAAAAGGACTGTCAACGGCTGTTATTCGAGGTTGGCAAGTGGCACGAGGAAGCATTCTAGCCGTGATTGATGCTGACTTACAGCACCCTCCGGAGGTTCTCACACAACTGTTAGGAGAAATTGAGAAAGGAGCGGATTTAGCTTTAGCTAGTCGCCATGTTGAAGGGGGTGGGGTGAGTGAATGGAGTATCATTCGGCGGTTTCTGTCTCGTGGAGCGCAAATGTTGGGTTTACTGATTCTCCCCGAAGTCATTAGTCGTTTATCTGATCCCATGAGTGGCTATTTCATGGTGCGTCGCAGTGCTATTACTGGTTGCTCCTTAAGTCCTGTGGGGTATAAAATTTTGATCGAAGTGGCTGCTAGGGGACGGATTCGCTGGATTGGTGAAGCGGGTTATGTCTTTCGGGAGCGACAAGCAGGAGAAAGTAAGGTTACTTGGAAGCAATATATTGAGTATATTCAACATCTATTACGCTTAAGGTTATCCATTTCAGCCCGATTTATCCAGTTTTGCCTCGTCGGATTAAGTGGAGTGGTTGTGGATATGGGGGGTCTTTATTTACTCAGTGACCCTAATACTTTGGGATTACCCCTAACCCGAAGTAAGATTATTGCAGCAGAATTAGCGATTATTAATAATTTTCTCTGGAATGATTTTTGGACGTTCGGAGATATTTCTCGACGACAACCTGGAAAACGTCAACGGTTAAAACGATTAATTAAGTTTAATGTTATCTGTTTAGCTGGATTGATTCTTAATGTGCTGCTCTTAAATATGTTTTTCAATGTTTTTAATTTGAACCGATATATTGCTAACTTTTTAGCGATCGCTTTAGTCACTCTTTGGAATTTTTGGTTTAATTTAAAATTAAGTTGGCGGGTTACAGAAGTAGATTCAAAATAAATAGTGAAAGTCAAATTTAAGTCCTATCGTGAGGCAGGGAAGCCCGCGCTGTACCAACTGGAGCAGCGTCGGGAGGCGTGTCACGCCCGTTCCACACTACCAAAAAATACGGGTTCAACCCGAATGGCCATAATACTTGAGGGACGAACCACCATATATTCTCCCTGAATGTTTTTAATGGGAACATTGATAAATTGTTCTGAATCAAAATTGGGAACAATCTCCCCACTGTACCATTTTTGAAAGTCCTGAATTTGGGCAAAACGAACTTCTTCGCGGTGGCCCCCCGCAAGAAATAAGAACACCGCATATTCATCCGGTTTTCTAGGCATATTTAACCCTCCTAATTATTTTCTACTTTTCTTATTATCCGTGACTATGGGGTTAATTTGAACCGTTGTAATAAAGCTTCTATAACTGGGGGTAAGGTTTGAGATAACTCATCAGCCGTTTTAAATTCTAGTTGTTGATGAGAGGGTAAATCAAATGGCCATTGGCCCGAAACGTCTGATCGCTGTTGATGTAGTAATAAAAGTTGTCCCTTCCGTTTACTTTCTAACGCGTACCCAAGTTCGGTACAAATATAGGGACTGGGAATTAAACGGGAGGTTTCCTCCTGTTTGATCTCAGTAATAGGAGTCCCATCCACCACCAATAATAAACTTTTTCGCAGTTTTCTCAGTTGAGTGTCACTGAGTCGTAACGGGGAGTCTTGGGAACGGGCGGCCACTTCTAGGGTTAGGGGATAACGCGATCGCTGATTATACTGTTTGATGGTTTCTGTTAAGACAGTTTGAATAATTTTGCTGGAGTGAGGATATTCTATCTGTCCACTAAAAAAGATGATGGGTTCTAGGGTTGCAGCAATATTTTGTTTACTCAGATATAATTCCTGAGAAACCAAGTCCAGGTTAGCGATGGTATACCCTCCGCTTCCTTCTATATAGAATTCTACGGTTTCCCCTTCTAAATACTTCTGAAACCATTCGGATTGTTGAATGACCTCTTTATCATCCAAAAAATCGGCTCTCAGGGCAGATTTTAATAAACTATTGCGGCTTAACCGTAAGTCGGGAGGACGCTGAATTACTTCCTGTAACGGTTCATATTGCCCTAAATACCACGCTTTCAGGGGAATAATTGCCATAGTTGCTGTTGCTCTCAAAAATAGGTCACTATAGGTATCCTACACTATTTAGAGCTTTTTGGGTACATAAGTATTAGTTTTTAACAATATTGACTAATATCTTCCCCCCATTCTTCAGCCAGATAACAAAGCGCACGGAAGCGTAAGGCCATTAAATCATCGTATAAGGGGTTCAGTTTACAGAGAGGGGGAATACTTAGTAAAACGTGACCAAAAAACTGAATTTTCCGTTCAAACGGACATTGTGAAGGGATAAGACGACAGAGACGATGGGCAAAGGTGCGATCGCTAATTTCTTGACGTTCCAACCGATTTTTTAAGGATTGTAACATTTTTGACACTGGGTATTTCAACCATTTAGAAATAGAAACAGCCTCAGAAGATTCACAGCCTAACACAAAATTCTTGATGGTATAATCCGTTACATTCATAATGGTATTCCTTATTACTTTAATAAGGTAATAGTTTTGATAAAGAAATAGGATTCGTCAATGATTCCGAAATAAATTCAAAGGTTTAAGGAAAAAACAGCAGGACAATGACAGATAATTATTTTTTTCTTAGGTCATCATTTGAGGATTGATTTTTTCCTATCTTAATTAAAGTTTAGATTTATGATTAATGATAGTCACCCCATTGATTAACCTAACATTGTTATCATAACCGACCCAACCAGGGGTTATTTGGAAAAAAAGTTGAAGAATCATTACAGACCCTTGCTTTGATCATCCCCATTATGTGTACCTAAACCATCAGCAACATCACGGAATTTCCAACAATTTTGTCATCACTGATGGGTAGTTACGCTGAGGGAGTGCGTGGGGAGTGTGGGGAGTATTTATATTGAGAAGGCAGAGGGAGCAGGGGAAGCTCCAGGAGGCAGAGGGGGCAGGGGAAGAGGGATTTACTATAGCAATTTTAAGGTTTTACTGATTAAGCGGATTTCATATTATTCTACGATAATAAGCGGATCTCGTATCAAACAGTATGATGGGGTGAGACAATTTTCTGATTGGCTCACCCTATATATCGTAAAAGTTTCAACTATTAACTAGATTGTATCGTTGCCTATTTCATATTAGCTCTAGTATCCTGGACTGCTACCACAAAAAACAAGACAGTTAAGGGAATACTCAAGGCTAAAATAACACTTGTTTTTAACGTTCCTAAATCGGGAGTTCCTGAGGATAATTCAAAGACAGAACCCACACCAGCGATGGCGGTAATACACGATCCTAATAAAAATACACCACTTTTCGGGGTCACAATTTTTACTCCTGATTGTTAAGAAATGATTGATTTTTTATTATTTTACAGGTTTCACCGCTCCTCTAGAAAATCCTTTTTCTTGCAATTTTTCTGTTAACGCTAAGTCATTATCGACCCGATCAACAAACATAACCCCATTGAGGTGATCCATCTCGTGTTGAATCACTCGTGCTAATAAATCAGTGGCTTGGATTTTTCGGGGTTTTCCCTGTTCGTCTTTAAAAGAAACTTCAATGGTTTTGGGCCGTGTTACATCTAAATAGACCCCCGGAATACTCAGACATCCTTCTTCTACCATACATAACTCTTGAGAAAAACGAGTTATTTTAGGATTGATTAAAATGAGAGGGGGGTTCGTTGGATTATCGGGTTCGCAGTCAATAACAATTAATTGTTTATGAACAGCCACTTGCGGCGCAGCTAACCCAATACCATGAGAACTATACATGGTTTGGAGCATTTCTTTGGCTAATTGACGAATCGAATCATCCACTTTAGCAATACGCTTGGCCGGTTGACGGAGAACGCGATCGCCGAGAACATGAATATCTAAAGGAGGGTTTTCTAACTTTTCTTTTTCAACGGTAATTAAACTCGTCATAGGAACTTAGAGACGATCAATAACAATAATTTTTACTGGTTAATTCCATCTTAACAAAAATCTTGACACCACTTCTGGTCTAAGCGACTGTTCCTAAAAGGATTTAACACTGTTAAATCCCTACGAGGGGGTATTTGTAGGGACATAATAATATTATGTCCTGTCATGTCCTCACGGAAAAACCTACTCAACGTCGGGAGGTAAGTAGGTTTTCAGGGCTGAATTGCCGCGAAATTTAAGCTTGGTCTTTTTTCTTGGAAGATTTAGCTAATTTTCTCTTGAAGAAACCACCAAACCCCATAGCAGCACCAGCACCTAATATGGTCAAAGGTTCAGGAACAGCAGCCGGATCACCAGATGGAACCTCAATTTGATTGGTAATGATGAAATTAACCCCATCACCTGTCCCTATCATGGTATCGTTCCCTAGTTTGATAGTAATAAAGTTAACATTAGCCCAAATCTGTTCATAAATAGTTTTGTCTCCGACTGGAACAGGAATAGGGTTCTCACCACTGATTAAATCAGCATCAGTCTGACTTCTATCAATGGCACCGAGAAGACCTGTTGTATCTCCACTTTCTACATCAAAGTATTGAATTTTGATTTGGGGAATAGTAGGGGAAAAAGAGAATTTGAAAGTTCCCACTTCTAAGTTTCCTCGTTCTTCTGTTCCTCCTTCTAATCTGCGTTCGGAAGGACGATACCAGTAAATGGGGTTTCCATTCTCATCAAACGTGGGAGAGGTTGTTCCACCACCGGGTAAGTCAATCTTGCCAAATACAACTCTTGATGGTCCAGAACCATAACTATTGGCGGTATCGAAGTGATCAACAAAGAGACGACTCTTGGTTCCGGTGGTGCTGTCGACTAAACTTTCAATACTGGTAATGCGACCTATTAGATCAGGAACGTCTAAACATTGGGCTGGATCTAAACAGGCAATTCCTGATGAGTCAAACAAATCCACTTCCCCTTCTTCTTGGGGAACTAAAGGCTCTTCAATAATTTGTGCGGAAGCTGATAAAGGGATACCGATGGTGGTTACTGCCGTAACCGCTACGGGAAATACATACTTAGATAAATACTTTGTAAGTTGATTCATAGCGTAAATTTAATTAGTTCAAATTGCTCACCTTCTATTAAAGATCAACTTCCAAGGGTCTAGTGTTAGCTCAATGTATAACTTTGTGTATAACTTTGGGTGATTCGGGCTAAAATCTCTCGTGTAATTCTAAATTTTGTTCAATGGTAGAGCGATCGCGCCAAATGGGACGCATTTTTCCTTGTTGGTATAGGGATAATTGATCCCCTCGATGGGGTGAGTTGGGTTGAGTGGCGTTCCCATAAACCGTTAATCCTTGGGCCTGAATGGGATCAGAAAATTCCACAGCCATCATAAAACTGTCCCCAAAAACCACTTGAAATGTCTTATCTGGGGCTGCTTGTATACCTAATACTTGAAAACTTCCTAATTTTCCTGGTGCGCCTCTAGCGGGTACGTCTTGCTCTCCGACGCGCATTCTCACCACGTCTCCCCAAGGAACGTCTAGGGACCCGTATAAGAGTTGCACTTGGGCTGCAATCCCTTCTAGCACCGCCACTGCGGTGTTAATATCCGCTAACCCTGTGGGGGTATCTAGGGGAGTTTGGGGGTTCCAGGGTTTGGAGAACAGTCCTTTTGATTCTAAGGTGGTGGCCCATAACATAAATAGTACAGCACCCCGACTGTCGGGGTTGGTTTGACGATCCCATTTTTCTAAGACTTCTGCTGCTTCTATTCCGATGGGGTTAGCTAATGCTTTGGTGGTGGAAATCAGGATATCTAAAAGGCGATCGGTGATTAATAATTTAGACGAAAATTTTTTGTTAATGACATCTTCTAAACTGAGTCGCTCGGATGCGCTTAATAACTCAATGGAACGCTGCGATCGCAAAATATCGGTGACTTCTCCTAAATATTTGGGAGCAAAATAAGGGGGAAAGTCTTCTGCTTTTAATTGAGGGGGGTTCGTGCTAGTCCAAGGGGGATCGTTGGTATTTTGTAACCAGCCACTTTTTGGATTAACAATGCGAGGTAATTGTTCATATTGATGATACTCTTTCCATAAGGTTTCTGAGGTATCTCCTGCTATAATGCCTCCCCAGTTTTCCCAATTTCCTTGAGAACGAACGGGAATTAATCCATTAAAAAGATACATAATATTATCTTCTTTATCGGCATAAATGACGTTAAATAATGGCAATTGTAGTTGTTTTAACGTTGTTTCAAATTCCGTTAAATTTTTGGCTTGTCCCATCTGCCATAATTGCTCTAAACTGCGGGGACGCTCTAACCCGGCGACTCTTAACGCATAACCTCTGTTTTTTTGCTGTTCAATAATTACGCCGTGAATCGATTGTTTAATGCCTATTTGTAATTCTGTAAAGTTTCCACTGTCTTGACGAATCTTGATGGTTTCAACTTCTTGTTTTAAGGGCTTTAATTCTCCATTAAATAAATAGTTATTTCCTTCTAAGTTTAATTGATAAATATCGGCTCCGTCTATGGAATTAACGGTAAAAGTCCAACCTAAATATTCATTAAATCCCATAGATAATACTGGCATTCCTACTAAGGTTGCACCATACAAATTGATTCCAGGAGCGATTAATTGGGCTTCGTACCAAAGATAGAAATTTGACCAAGGTAAATGGGGATTTGCTAATAATATTGAGTGATTATTTAACGTTTTTTGAGGGGCGATCGCCCAAGCATTTGATCCCGCTTCTGATGGTAGGTTTTGTAAGGCTTTAATATTACGAGGATTGGTTAAAAAGTGGAAATAAATAACCCGTTGAGAATGGGCTAAAATATCAGTTCCTGTGATGGGTAAAACTATCTTTAATTCTTCTGCTATTTCATCGGGATGCTGTTGAACATAATCATTAATTCCTTGGGCAAAACTATCTAAATATTGCTGCATTTCTGAGGTTTGTTGTTCATACCAGAGTTTGGCTCTTTTAGGAATACCCATCGTTCTCACATATTGATCAGATTCTAGATAATTAATCCCCCAATATTCTGCTGCTTTTCCCCTTGCTTGTCCGTATAATTGTAGTAATAAATTACCATGACTTTTGGTTTGCGACCAGCCAAATGCTTTAAATAAACTCTGATTATTTTCAGCATAAATATGGGGAACTCCCCAACTGTCCCAAAGAATTTCAGTAGGATTTTTACTTAAACTAGGTTGGTTAAACATCAATAAAATCCCTAATACACTTATCAAAAAAATAGTAATAAACTTTTTCATTTGATTATACACTTCTGACTTCTGTTCGCTAGAGCCGGAGCTAAGCGAGGAACTTCTGTTCGCTAGAGCCGGAACGGAGTGAGGAACTTCTGTTCGATAGAGCCGGAGCGAAGCGAGGAACTTCTGACTTCTGACTTCATTCATGCTCCCATTCCAGAATACTGTTTTAATCCTTTTTTCCATAACCAACGATTAAGCATAAAAAAGAGGATGATCCAGGTTAACATAATGATAAAACTTAAGGTAACATTGACGGAACGATTAATAAATAAAGACGCAGGAAAATAGACAGTATAGGGAAAAGGCGTTAATAAAACTAGCTCTTTTATTCCAGGGGGAAAGACATCTAAAGGAGCGGTTATTCCTGATAAGAAGATATCAAATAAAAACCAAAATTGCTGAATAGCAGTTGCTCGTTCTATCCAAAAGCAAAACATGGCTAACGTATATTGAATAATAAATCTCAAAGTGAAAGATAAAACAATAGCTATTACACCTAATATAATATTATTTAGTTCAGGTATCCAAACCGCTTGAGGATATAACCCAAAGAACAATAAAGTAATTAAAATAGCAATGGGAAAACGAGTCATTTTCTCAGCAATATGTCTAGCCACATGATACCAACCTGGATCAACAGGGTGCAATAATTTAAAGGATAATTTACCTTCAATGACTTCTTTTTCAAAATCCCAAATAACCCAAACATTGGTAAATTGACGGACTTGAAAAACACAAAAAAAATAACGAGCAAATTCTACGGAAGTTAAAGAAAAATTCTCCCCTTGAGCAGCTTTAATCCACACTCCCATTAAAATAATAGGTAGGGAACCAGAAAGCACCCAAAAAAAGATTTCCGCCCGATATTCTAACATATGAGCATAATATACCGAAAGAAAAGAGACAATTTTTTTGATTAACCAAGGCATAAGTACATAACAACTGTTTTCAACTCATTTTTACCCTAATCATGGCAAAATTGACTTAGATAGAGATTCTGCCATTTAAAATGGGTATTTTAACAATAGGTTAAGCAGGGGTGTTGTTTTTTTCGGTGGCATCTACACCTGAAGTGGTTGATTGAACTTCTATGATAGAAGCTTTCGGATGCTTTGGCTACCTGTTTTGAACAAATCGTTTAGGATTAATTGTATGTCACAGTCAGTTTCTTCTTCATCTAATAAAATTCTCTTAGACAAATTTTTAAAAGCAGTTCAACAGAAAGCGCAAAATAGTGATTATGATGATCAGAGTAATACATTGAATCCTGAACTTTTATCAGATATTCAAAACTTTCCTCAACTATTAAACGATATTATTATTGAACTCAAAAGTCATAAAATTCATGTTTCTAACGCTAGAATTATTGCGGCAACTGCTTGTGAACTTTTAGAATTTTATACTCTAAATCATGTCTATAAAAAAGGAGAAGAAGAAAATTTAAAACAGGTCATCAAACTCTTAGGTTTTTTAATCGTTGGAGCTATCAAAACTCCAATTACACAAAATCATCCTTCTCCAGAAAGTACAACTAATAATCAACCGCCAACCTCTTTAAAGAAAGTCCATGAAAATAATATAAGTGATTCTGTTAAGAGTTCTTATCAGAGATTACCAAAAATCAATGAAAACTCAATTATCAGTAATATCGAACATGAAGATAAATATAGTGTAATTGCTTTAAAGATTGTCAACGAAATGTTACTACAAAAAAATTTAGAATTAACAACACTTATAAATATCTCTTCTTTTTATTGTATCAATTGGGATCATATTCAGAGCGATCAAGAAGCGAAAATTCAAAGCTCTGCTCGTTTACAAACAGTATTACTATCTCTTGATTTTGATGATAATCGAAGTAGTTATCAAAAAGCATTGAAAATTTTAGAAAAATTAGGGTTGAGAGAAGTTTTAGGATTAGCTGAATTTCAATATCGAAAACAAAACTATATCAAATTAAAATCAAAACTGACAGATAATGATAACTCTTTAGAAAACCCTGAAAACCATTCCCCCTTAGAATTGCTTAAAAACCATCTTTTAAATGGATATCAAAAATTGAAAGATGCGACATCTTCCATGATATTTTTAGAAGAGAGTAAACTCGATTTTGATTCTCAGAAAATGATGTATTGGAATTATTCCAAAGCACAATGGGGAACCTCTGAAAAATGTTTGCTGGTTTTCCGTGCATTAGTCAACGTTTGTTGTGATGGAATGTATCGAAATTATCGCGTTAAATGTAATATTGCCAATAGTGTAGGAGCAAGACGGAAATCCCAAGACAGTTTTTTAGAAATCCATAATCAATGGATTCATGACTTAAGTTATATTACCCGTTTAAGTACCTCTGCAAGAACTATTAGTAATGGCCAGATCAATCAATTTAAAAAGAGTATTTTGGATTGGCCATTGAGTAGCTTTTTTATTGGCAATGGTTCAGAACAATCAAAAATGGCTCAAACCGTCCTTAAAGATAAAGTAGAAAATTTAGCGTTAGTTGATGCTGCTAACTTACTGATTCTTTTATACGGTAATATCAAAGAATATGCCAATCCCCTTGGACAAGTTCAAAGTCTATACGCTATCTTAACAGACTGTTTATCCTTCAATAAAAAGCGATTAGAATGGTCAAAAACTTATCTAAAACAACATGGGTTAAGTTCCATTGAGATTACGGCGATTTTAGAATCACAAGAAGATATTGAACATCGTTAAAATCTTAAATTTTTCTGATGATTGGCTATAGACAGACTCTCTCGAACAAGTCCCTTGAATTAGCATGAAAAATCCGTTATGATAACAATAGGTAAAAAGTGAGTGCGTAATTCCTCATTGCACGGCGAATATAAAGCGGACTTAACATAGACAAATAAAGTAGTTAAATATACGGTTGACCCTAAGGGATTACCTAAAATATTGCGAGAATGCCCTCGCTTTAATTCTACCATTGTTGGGTAAACTGTGTTAAACTTAATTCATCCAAGGTCGAGGATTAATCAATGCTAGTCGTAGAAGCTAAGTTAAAAAACGGAACATCAGAACAATACCACAGACTAGACGAAGCCATTAGGACATCTCAGTTCGTGTGTAATTCTTGTGTCCGATATTGGATGGACAATAGAGGAACAACTCGCAATGACCTCCAAAAACTTTGCTCTACATTAGCTAAGAATCAAGACA
>JASJDN010000085.1 GCA_030065205.1 Crocosphaera sp. | reverse complement strand
TTTAGAAAGGGATTGGGTCGTCGTTTTCTTCTTCAGAATTCGTCGGGTTCGTCCCCATTTTTTTTTTCTTCGTCATCAATGACGTAGTTTTCAGGCCAGAGAATTCGGTCAATGGATTCGACAACGACGCTGATAAATTCCTCCCAATCTCCTTCTAGGTTTTCCTCCGAGGTATCGATATGTACCTCAATCTTTCGCGGCTCGTACTGCTGTACTTGCCTCGTTTGTGTGACAACTATTTTCATGGGTTACTCACAAAAAAAATATTGTGGATAACTTATTTAAACAAAAAAAAAAAAAAACGCAAGCGTTGTTGTGAAACTTAATTTAGACTTAATATTATGCTGTTGCGTGTAGTACCTTTATGCCAAAGAAATTGAAAGTCCCTAAAACCATGGCCTCCATTACCATGACCCCTGAAGCTTGGGCAATTCTCCATAAACGTTCTAAGGAAGCGGGTCTTAGTAAGTCAGAATACATCGAAAACTTAGTTAGAAGAGGTGATTTAGATGTTTATGATATACTCAGAGAGTTTTTAGTCAATTTACTTCAAGATACTTCTAATGACGTTGTTTTAAATCGACAACTTTTGGAGAATTTAGAAGATAAAGAACAGCGTCTTCGAGACGTTCTCAAACGGATAGGCGTTAGTCCTAACCAAATACCCGATTGACGTATCCGCAATCATCCGCCGGTGGATGATTGCCGAATACGCTTAGGGTTTTTTGATTATGTATAGTTATGTGAAGCATTCTGTATTTTTACTGAGTCATAGATAAGATATTTTTATTAGTTGATTATTTAAGTATTTTTGTATTGATGTGTTTACTTGGTTTGGGGGGTATGATTTATCTAACAGAGGGTTAGTTCTAAATTTTAATTAGTTTTTATCCCTTTAATACTTAGGCGTTAGTTGCTTGAGGGTTATTATGTCTTGTTCCATAAGTGTACGTCCTGATTATTATCAGGGAACTGCTTGTTTTGATTCACAATTAGATTGTTTCCAGTTTTTAGATAGCATTTGTTCTTTATTGCCTATCGGTGATTCCTGGTTATTTTGTGACTATTCTTTATTCTGTGGTGAACGGTTTACAAATGCTTTTCGGTCAGTTCGGGGTAAACTATTCGGGGGTATTCGTTTTGATAAAGAAACCTCAAAGTATAAGATTTTAGTTCAAATTCCTGGTTCTTATTGGAGTCAACTCGAATCCGATAAATATCACGAATTGCTCAATCTTTCTTTATCAATTGGCTTTAACATAACTCGTTTTGATATTTGTTTAGACGATTACTCTAAACGGGTTTCTTTCGATGAAGTTAAACAGTTTGGAGAATCAGGCCATTATCGTTTAGTACGTTATTACCAGTTAACCGAATCCACCATGATTCGTGGTTATCCTCCTATTCCTACTTGTTATTTTGGTAAAGGAGAGAAGCTGGTCAGGTTCTATGACGCTGAAGTAGTTCATGGTATTTCTGCTCATCGTTGGGAACTTCAACTTAGAAATGATCATGCTCGCTCAGCTGTTAATGATTATCTAGTAGATCCTCATTGTCTTCCCGAGTTCATCACCGGGGCTGTTGACTTTGGGATTGAATCATCAGGTTATTGGTCAAGTTTTGTTCGTGCTAATTGGTGGGAATCTTTACGTTCTGAGGCCGGTGGTTTTCGGAAAATTAACTTAGAACCCTTTCAACCCTGTTTTGAAAGATCCCTTGCTTGGCTTTATAACCAAGTAGCTCCGACTTTAGCCATAGCATCTTACGGTTATGGTTCCCAAGAATTTCAACAATTAATAAATGATTTGGTTGAGAACGGTTATCAACGTTTAAAACCCCATCATCATAACATTATCAAAGAAATCAAAAAAGAGGTTAATTATGGATAAGTGCATCGTTTTATCCGTTGAATCAGGTTCCTATACTAATCGTGCTGGTGATGAAGTAACTTACTGCAAAATGTATTACTTTAATACTTCTGATAAACACGATTCGAGAGTCCAGAAAGGATATACTATCCTAGTTAAAGATGTTCATCCTAACTTCACCGTTCATGATTTTTCATCTGTTCCTGGAGCTTATAAATTAACCTTTAGACCAGTAAGAAATAGAATGGGCAAATTAGAACCAGAACTCAAAGATATTGAATTCATTTCTAAATTTGATATTCCTAAAAATGATGATTTTATGTTATTATTAGGAGTCAAAAAATATGATTTCCAAGATGAAACTGGTAAACCAGTAAGAGGGGTTAAGTTTTTTGGAGTAGATCCTTTAGGTTATGAAGAGTCTTCCGAGTTAATTGGGTATTCTTTAATCGAGAGTAATATTAAAACAACCTTTGATACATTTACTCAAATTCCCGCTTATTACAATGTTGTTTTTGAACAAGTAAGGGGAAGAAATGGCAACGCTTTATATAAGCCTACTCTGGTACAATATAAAGCACCGTTTGTTTTACCATCTATCCCTAATACTTCACCAATTCCTACCACTTAATTACATATATGCAATAATATACATTGCACCCATGCAATTAATTTAATTAATTGAGAGGATTAAAATAATGACATTAGAAGAGTCAATTGTAGTAATAGAGACACTTTTAGACGTTGTCATTAATTGTTTAATTATGATTTACGGGGCTGCTATTCTTTATAAAGTTGTAAAAATGTTTACAACGTTTTAAGAACATTATTATGGTTTGTCTTGACCGTTTAAGACTGGATGCTTATAGTTTAAATCAAGTAACAAATGCTTTAAATATTAGAACTACTAATATTAAATATAAAAAATCTTTTGTTATTAAAGCTTGTTTTCATTTGCCGGGTTTAGACTACTATTTACCTCTCTTAACTCCCTTGATTATCAAGTTTGTATTTGCTTGTTTACTCTTCTTGATTTTACATCTTTTCTATTCACTAATTCCCGAGAAAATCTGAGGTTAATTATGCTAGATTTAATGATTAAATTTGCTGATTTTTATATCAAGTCGGGTTTGGCTGTTATTGTCACTTTAATAATAATAGCCCCGATGATAACTTGGCAAATTGTTAAACGAATGCCCTCTAAAAATAGTCGTAAGGTTTCTGCTCGTCGTCGTTCTAAGGGAAAAAAATGATCTTTGCTTTTTACTTAATGTTTACCATTGAATTCTCTGATTTAAACCTACAACCTCCTAAGCAGTTTGTTAAAGAGAATTTTATTGCTCATATTGAAGAGCATTTTATTGCTTACTGTTCTGCTTTAGCTGGTATTACAGCTATTAAATACTTACTGAGGTTTTAAAAAATGGATCGTTGTTTCATTTCTGAAGATTCTTGTATCTGTTCTGATGTAATCCCTGATGATGTTGTTCTTTGTCTGCCTCAATTTGGAGGACAAAGTGGCTCTCAATTTGCTTCTAATTTGGTTGGTTCTGTCTTTGACTTTATGGGTTCTTCGGGTTTAATGGTTGTTTTTACTGCTTCTATTTTATCGGCTACTGTTATTAAGTTTTTGAGGTAATTATGAACACTGACTATTTTTTATTGACTGGTTCTCCTCCTCCTACTGATAACTTTGAGGAAACCATTGAAGCGATAGAATCTCTTCCTCAATTTTTTGCTGATTCAGTTAACTGGGGTATTGAAGCTTCTTACACAGCTTTGGGTTTTATGTGTTTAATGAGTTTGGTTGTGTATCTCTTTAAAAAATGATATTTTTTCTAGCTTTTCTGGTGATTAATTAGGGTTCAATTCCCTAGAAAGCTTTCCCCATTTTGGGGGGTTTACTTACTTAATTTGAGGTTTTTTTACCTATGAATTCTTTACAACGTAATGCCTGTTTAGCTTTATTAACTGCTTCTTTAGTGGTTGGTGTTGCTACTGCTTCTCAAGCTCAAGAAAGGGTTGATTTTCAAGAGGAAATGGATAAGGTTACTACTTTGGCTACTACTTTAGCTGGTGTTGTTGCTGTCTTCACTGATGTGGTTCTTTTACCTATGGGGATCTCTGCTGGCGTTCGCACTTTCCGTCATGTTGTTCTCGCTAATGTCTAGTTTTTAGTTAATTGAGGTAAGGTTTATTATGAATGGATGGATTAAACGATTATTATTTTTAATAACAGTTTGTTGTTTTTTAATAGTCGTTTCTCCTCCTTCTTTTTCTCAAGAAAGTGAGAATCCTCCCGAGTTAGAGGTGGAGGTAGAAATCGGTCCTAAATTTGGAGAGAAAGAGAAGGATCAACAGGGGGTTTTTAATTGTGTCACTTCTTCTTTTGGTGATAAGTTTCCTTTTGATTTAGTTTATTATTCTGGTGCTGATGATGTGGGTAAATGTCCTAAGTTGGAGATTTTTAACAATACTTATGATGCTTGTTTTGTTGTTGATATTTATGACCGTATTCGTCCGGCTATTTTAGGAGGTTTAGTAATTTATGCAGTTTTTCATCTTTGATTTTTTTCTTCAATCACCACTTCCACCTCCGACAACCGCATTGGATTCTTATACGGATTGGACTTGTAATTTGATAAATCGTACTACTGATTTTCTTCCTTCTTCTCCTATTACTTTGGGGGATTTAGCAGACCAGATCGGTCATTCTCTTCCTTTTGTTGGGGGTTCTTTAACTTATCGGGTGATTAATGATATTTCTAAAGTTGTTTCTGTGGTGGTTTTTTGGAAGATATTTAAGTCATTTCCAGGTAAGTTTAGTTAAGGGATTTAACATTATGAAATTTTATCTTCCTCCCATTTTTGGAATTATCGGCCCTCAGGGTACGGGTAAGTCTTTTTCTACTTTTAAGTTATTATGTGAGGCGGCTAATGAGTTAGAATATGATCTTTGTTTTAATTTTACCATTAATCTTGATGCGCTTTATAATTATTGTTTAGATTGTGGGTATTATTGGTTACTTTCTCGCATACTTCATAATAAGATTCGTTGTCGTTTTTCTGAGGAACTTGACGGTTTTATGGATCTTCCTAGGACGATTTATGTGATGGATGAAGCGGGTGTTTATATGAATAGTCGTGAGTTTCAGAGGATTCCTAAAAAGTTTCTTCATGATTTAGCTCAGGTTCGTCATGATTCAAAGGTTTTGGTTTGGTGCGCTCAGTATTCTGATATGGTGGATCGGGTTTTAAGGGAGCTTACTGCTGGTTATTGTCAATGTCTTTCTACTACTAAACCCAGTAAAAAGTTGGGTAATTATGAGTTATATTGGCAACGGTTGTATATTTTTAATTCTCGTCAGTATCGTATCTTTTTGAATCGGGTTGATAGTAAGTTATCAGGGTTTAAGTTTTGGATGAATGCTCGTAGGTTAGCTGATTTTCATTATGAGGGTTTGTTATCGGATAATGATCGTTTAATTTTTGATATTTATTCTTCTTTTGGGGCGAGGGTTGGGGAAGAGTATGGATATATTGATACTGATGATGATGGTAATTTGCCTATTAAGTTGTTTAATTCTGCTGCGAAGATTGTTAATTCTCCTTTGTCTGATTGGGAGCTTGATGATCTTAATTCTCGTTTATCTTCTTGTCATTTTGATTTATCTTATTAGTTATGGTTTTAAAAAATTTGTTAGCTTTTTTAAGTTTAGGGTTTTTGTTGTTTCCTTTTCCTGCATGGTCTGTTCAATATTCGGATCATCCTTATCGTTTACCTTTTGGTAGTCATAGTTATCAATTGTCTGATGGGTTTGCTTCTAATTCTGCTAGTTTGGAGGCGATGGAATATTATTCAGATTTAGCTTTTTCTGATAAGTTAACTAGCAAAGGTTATCCTTATCGAGCTTGTGGATATTATTTTGAGTTTTACGCCGAAATTGATCTTTATCCTTCTGACCGGCTTCATCATCCAGATTGGGATTTAGGGGGTCGTAGTGATAAAAAATATTATTATAATTCTCGTCGGTTTTCGGATACTTATACATCAATTTCAGTGTCTACTTCTAGTACCAATTATAATTCAACGAGTCGCGGTAAGTTAAGTATGTATTCTACTTTAAATGAGATGAAAGAAAGTTTAATTAATCAGTTACGTGACTATCAGATTTTTATTCAAAGGGGGGAATCTTATACTTTTTTTTACAGTTCTAATGCTACAGTGAAAACTAAGCTTAGGGATTCTGATTATTATAAGTTAGGATGTAACCAAGCTCCTGTTGATAATCCTCCATCATGTCCTAATGTTAGTATTATTAGTTTACCTTTTGTACGAGGAACTGTTACCTGTAATCAATAGTTGACTTTTTTATAAAGGGTTGTAGGTGAGGAATTAAGAGAAGCGATCTAAAGATTTTTTTGAACAACTAATTAATAATTATTAAGCGTCTCTAATTCCTGCCGAAACCCTTTCTAGAATTGACGTATAATTATAATAATCTTTGATATTTATTGTTACTATGCTTATTCAAATTGTTCACTTGATTTTGTCCATTGCTGTTGTTATTGCTCTCTGGAATATGTCTTATAAGGATACCAGTGGTAAGATTTTAATTACTGCTTTCATTTCAGGTAATTTTATTCTTATTCATTACTATAAGCAGTTATTTAAGGTTAAAATAAAGGAGGTTATTAACCGTGAGGTTGAGGTTCAAAATACTTTAATTGAGAGTCATCAAAGGGTTTTAGATGAGCTTAAGGAATCTAATTGGGAAAAGTTAAATGCTAAGCAATCTGAGCTTATTTTGTCTCAGCAGGAAATCCAGCGTTTACAATCTGATAATGAGCGTTTGAATCATACTCTTGATAATATTAATGGTCGTTACTATTCTTTGGTTGATAAGCTTGGCTCTGTTCTTGATGAGCCTCCGTCTGATTCTCCGAACTCATAGTTGTTATGAGTTTGGGTTAAGAGTTGACTGGGGATTCTTCTCAGAGAACAATGTCGAAATCGTTTTCCAATTTAGTCCTCTCATGATTCGTAAGATAAGAAGTTCACTGTCTATTGGTGATAATTGTTTCCACAAACTATCCAATAAACGCAAATTATCTATGGTTTGGTACACTTGTTCACCACCAGACTGTTTAGAAGTTAGTGTATGTTCTATGGTGTCATAGTCAACTCGAAGTTTGAGTCTTTGTTTTCGACTGATTTCATAAATGACATGGAGACTAATTCTCTTTAAGATGGCTTCATAGTTTTTTACCTCTGTTTGATATTTGTTCATGTAACGAATTAAACGAATAACAGACTCACTCAAAACCTCATGAGCATCAACATCTCCTAAATAATGTTGCCGAAGTAACCGCTTAACATAAGCAAAAAAGTAATTTGACTGCTTCAGTTGCTCTGGTGTTTTCGGTTTTAGAAGTGTTAAGAGATAAAAATTCAGTGAGTTATCAGTTGGTTTCGTCATGGAAAATGCTCCTTATGGTGACATAGGACACACCTCCTTATTAGAATTGTAGAATTGGTCATGATACAGGTAAAGTTACTTTACCTCACACTCACACTCACGCTGTTTCATCCAAAATCCATTTATAAAATCGGATTTCAGATTATGCTACGAGCGGATCCACTGTTGTTCCCTAACCAAATATATAGTGTCACAAAACCCAAGAATGTGACACTATAAGATAAGAAGATAAGAATTTTTTCTACAGTATTCCCCCGAGACCCTTTTTATCAAAGGTTTACAGCATTTTAGAAGAACTCAAAAATATTTTTTCTAACTCAGTCGTCGGACATAAACAGATAGCAGAGTGTTAACAAATGTAAACTGTTTAATATCCTCCCGACTCCTCGTCTCGAACTTAACTTGTGTTTTGTCCAATAATTTAGTGATCGCCCCTTTTCCCAACTAAATCTAGATCACAATAGTTTATCTATATTCAACAGGGAACAAGCGATCGCACAAAAAAACACAATATAATGAACAAAGTTAGTCTATTTACAATATCGGTTATTAATGATGATAGAAAAGCTAAACATCAGCGATTCTCAAGAGGATCTACAAAATCTTATTAAATCAGTAACAGAGGATAATAAAATCTATGAATTACAGAGTCATGATGATTCTGCGATTCTTATTTCTCAAAAAAGTTATAAAAGCTTGCAAGAAACCATTGAATTATTATCCATTCCTCGGTTAGATGAAACACAACAGTTAGTCTATATTCATAGAGCAAAAACTTATTAGGGAGAATAGATTAATCGTTAGGATGATTGATTAAAATCAACAAAATCTTGTAAATATTGATAAGGTTCGTTTAACTGTCCATTGATGGCAATAGTCGCATTATAAATCATGTCACTATCAGGTTTTTTCAACTCATCCCAAATCCGATCAATTAACTGATTACCAAAATCTTCTGACGCATCACGGGGTAATTCATTCGGTAAATTATCCACTGCCATCATATCAATACTTTGGGGTTGAAATGGCTTAATTTCTGTTTCTAAATAAGGATCATAACCATAAATGGGATCAGCAATGGTAGAGGGTCTAATGGTACAAGGAATGGACGCATCTGGAGCAATATCACAGGTAACATCTGCAATGACTTTTATTTTAAAATCATCTTTTTTCATATCTTCTTTTGTAAAGAAAATAGGCACTCCTTTCTCCCAATAAATACCATTAATCATGATATCACTTACCTTAGTATAAGGTTTAAAACTAGAAACATATTTCTCTGGATACTCATAATAATCAGACTCATTAAATATATCTTCTCCTTTTTTATGATACATATTTTGTACTGATAATTTTGTATATACAGGATAGGAAAAGTTTTTATTTAAAAAGTCTGGTGGCGAAACTTGTTTGATCTTCATTAAATCTAATACGGTTGCTGCACCATTACTAACCCGTCCATCTCCAGTAATTACTATTTTAAAGTTAGGCAAAGATAAATTTTTATAATAAGTCTTTGCTTCAGCAAAATCATGACATTGGTGCATGGGTTTTAAAGCGAAAGTTTGGTGACGTTTTCCCCAAGCTAATATAGCATTATGCGCCCCCACAACACCCGCCCAATGACCAAACGCAATGACTCTTTTTTCTTGTTGATCACAAAGACATTCATAGTCGATTAAACGTATTTTTTTCTGTAAAATTGTTTGTAAAAGTTTGCGGTTATAAGGTTGTTTTTTATGGGTATGGGAAAAAAATAAATAAGTTTTATTAGGAATTAAAACATTTATAGGTACTTCTTTAACCCCTAGTAAAATGTCACAGTCACTAATATCATCAACTACAGAAACCCCCTTTTCTTGGTATTCTAAATCAGAAAAACATCGCTTTTCACTTGATTGAATAACTATTTCTAAATTTTGGTCAATTTGCATTAAATATTGACATTGTTCTGGGGTTAAAGGCACTCTAGAATCTGGTGGATTTTTTTCTTCTCGAATAATACCAATTTTCATAAACAATAAACAATGTTAATCTAATATAGCAATCAGGAATGATATATGAGAACCGATTAGGACATAATAATATTATGTCCCTACAAATCACGCTTGTAGGGGTTTAACTCTACTCCTAATATTCTCATAAATGAAACCCCGATTGCTATAGAATTATGATAGATATCTTTGGAAATTTCTGAGGCAATTTATACTATTTTCCATAAATCCAATCCTCATCCCAAGGAGATCCCCCAATTTCTAAACCCCCTAAAACACTGGTATCTTTTACGATTACTTTACCTTGATGATTGCTTAATTCTAGGATTAAATTTCCTTGTACTGTATCCCGACAAAGAAACTGTAAACCCTCAGCCGTTGGAACCCTAACATAAGTTCCTAACTCGTTTGTTTTTCCTTCAATTTTAACCATAAAATCATCATTTTTTCCTTCCATTATCCAACTTACCCAAGGTTTAATGTGCCAAGATAATTGACTATTATCTCGACTAAAATTATAAAATTTGCCTTGATAATGTAAACCAATAATTCCCACAGATTCCTGCCAATTTAAAACTTGTCTAATACCACCAGCAGCCGTTAAAGATAACTCAGAGTCTTGTTCAAAACTATTAGAATTGATCCAAAACCATTTACTCGGAAAAGAATGCCCCCAGTTCTTTTCACTGTATGCAGGAACCTCATTGAATTCATACTTTTTCCCATTCCAATCAATATAACCAGTTGCTAATCCATGCGCCATTAAAACCTGCCATCCTGGGTCAAAAATAGGTAAAAAAGATAACCATCCTGCCGTTGCTTCTTGAGGGTAGAAACGATTCCCCCAACCGTCAATAGGTTTGATATTATAACACCAACGACAATAATTTTTACTCACAGAATCTTGAATATATCCCTGATTTAACTTATCCGTTGCTTGATACCCTTCCTTAACAACTTCTTCAAAAATAATTGGCTCAAGAATTTGAGGTTTAAGGTTAAACTTTTCTTGTTGCCAATGACATAAAGCTAGTTCTTGATCACTCGCCCAAAATGTTTTAGTTTCAGGAAAAAGACGATATAAATACTGTTCATTTTCCCCTAATATTTGTGCTGCACCTCCACTATGAGG
Organism: Crocosphaera sp.; assembly: GCA_030065205.1. GTDB lineage: Bacteria > Cyanobacteriota > Cyanobacteriia > Cyanobacteriales > Microcystaceae > Crocosphaera. The sequence goes on along the minus strand of JASJDN010000085.1, from coordinate 15,913 downwards.
TTTTCCACCAATAGGATCATCAATAGAATACATAAAAGCAAAACTTTGACCCCATTGAGGTAACGTCACCCGATAATACCATCCCTCAAAAAAACGCTTTGAACTTTTGTCCCAATGATAGGCAGAATGAGGGGTTTGCTTTGACTTATCTCTATTTAACAAATTTTTTGATTATTAATCGAATACGTTTTCATAACTAACTCTAAATTGGCAAAGGGTAATACCACTACCCATAAGCTCGCACCGATAATTAACACCATCCAAGAGTATAAGTCACTGTTAGCCGTTGTCTCATCAGCCCAAAATATCTTAAACCATAGGGAAAAGACGATCAAGGCGATAACCCAATAACAACTGATGACGATGGCTAACATGGTGTAAGTTCACAAGGGTTTTTGGTGATAGCTCAACTTTATCTTATCGAAAATCAAAATTCAAGTTTGAACTTTTTAGCATATAAAAAAAATATTGTCAATAGTCTATTTAAAATACTGATATACATGATAATAAAAGATTAAAATTATGAGACTTTTCAGTGTGACAATGTTTAAAATGTAACATCAATTCTTCCGTACAAATACGTAAGTTTTTTCTCTATGTCATTTTCGATGCTACAAAGTTAAAGGTCTGACGATATCGAAGGTTGACACCTTAACCCTTTCTTAAGTGTTAGCTAGATCACAACATTTATACGGATCACTTCTGAGTCAATTTAGGTAAATCCTTCATAGTAAACCATCTACTTTTTCCTGTAAACCTTTATTAAAAGATTCAATGAAAACCATCCTGAATGATTATCAGGAAGACAACACCCCCCGAAAAAATCATGCTACTGTGTAAAGGTTTAAGAAATGTAAAACACAGTTCTGTGAGGAGTAAAGGTTGGAAAATCCATTGAATCAACGGAATTTCGAGGGGTTGAACAACTCACTTAACACAAGATCTATGAATAAGAAATTTTGGACCGGACTAACAACTGCCTTATTAACCACTGTAGGAACTACCGCCCTGATCGGTACATCTTTACAAGGATCAGAAGCATCTGACACCATGAATAAGGTAGAGCAAATAGGAGAAATGCTAGGAATAGGGACGCTTGTAGCCCAAGAAAGTTCCGATTTTCAGGCGCAAACTGTTGTCAGTTTAGGGCCAATCAAAACTGATGCCAACACTGAAACGGCCTCAAATCAGATAGCCACGCTCTATCTTCATCAATGGCAGTATCAACTGGCAGTAACATTAAGAATTCGTCAAATTCCTGTGCTAACCTTCTTAGGGTCAAAAGCTGACTTAGCAGCCCTCAAAGAACAAGGGAATGACATTGATACCAGTAACGTCGAAAGTGAAGCCCTAAAACGGGCCAAAGCCTTCGCTAAACGTCTAAACGAACTTAATAACGACAATACTTTTAAAGCAGAAAGCCTTAGCGTTAGCACAAATTCAGATAAAACCTATAGTATTAAATTAGATTCTGAAGAATTAATCAAACTCAATCAAGGAGTCATCTTACCCGATACCACCCGCAATGAAGCAGTTGATGCCCTACAGGCCACCAACCGTTTACGACGCTTAATGGGAGATGCCGCTCCTTTAACTGCTATTGTGAACCCTAATCGAACCACCTCTAATAACGAGGCCGGTTTAGCTAGTGTTCGCCCTGTCACCAGTCGTCGAAAAGGAATGGCCTCTTGGTACGGGCCAGGGTTCCATGGCCGTTTGACTGCTAATGGAGAGCGATACAACCAAAATGGTTTAACCGCAGCCCACAAAAGCCTCCCCTTTGGCACTCAAGTTCGGGTGACTAACCTCCATAATGGTCGTTCGGTTATCGTCCGTATCAACGATCGCGGACCCTATATTCATGGACGAGTGATAGACTTATCAAAAGGAGCAGCTAACGTTATTGGCCTAGTTAGTAGTGGTGTCGCTCCCGTTCAATTGGAAATTTTGGGACGTTAATCAAATGCGTCTGTTGACAACGGTAGCTGGGTTACGCACTTACCTAGCTTCGGCGAGAGACAAGCAACTGATCGGGTTAGTTCCCACCATGGGAGCCTTGCATCAAGGTCATGTTAGTCTCATTCGTCGCGCTATGGCTGAGGTTGATCGGGTGGTGGTGAGCATCTTTGTTAACCCCCTCCAGTTTGGCCCACAAGAGGATTTAGCTCAATATCCTCGTCAACTCGAAACAGACGCTCAACTGTGTGAAAGCCTGGGGGTGGATGCCATTTTTGCCCCAACCCCTGAAGAAATGGGGGTTAATCCCCAGTCTGAGGCACTGACTCAGGTTATTCCCCCTGCTCACATGATGGACTCCCTTTGCGGAGCGTTTCGACCTGGTCATTTTCAAGGGGTGGCCACGATCGTAACAAAACTATTGAATATTGTTAGCCCCGATGTGGCTTATTTTGGGGAAAAAGATGCTCAACAATTGGCCATTATCCGTCAATTGGTTCAGGATTTAAACCTACCAGTAATCATTAAAGGCTGTCCCATTGTTCGAGAGGCATCAGGACTGGCTTGTAGCTCCCGTAATCGCTATTTAACCGAGGCTCAAAAAAAAGAAGCGCTGGCTCTCTATCAAGGGTTAAAAGCAGCAAACCAAGCTTTTCTGGCTGGAGAAAGGCAAACTCAAGTGTTAATTGACCGCGTTAAACACCAATTAACCCCCCATTCCGCCATAACCGTCCAATATATTGAATGTGTCCATCCCCAAACCTTACAACCTTTAGAAACTATCGAAGAAGCCGGGTTACTGGCCATGGCTGCTTATGTAGGGTCAACTCGACTAATTGATAATATGGTTCTACGAGTTAGAAAACCGATTATTGCCATCGATGGGCCGGCTGGTGCCGGAAAATCCACCGTTACCCGTAAAGTAGCTCAAGCCCTCAATTTAACCTATTTAGACACTGGGGCTATGTATCGGGGCATGGCTTGGTTAGTATTGCAATCTGGGATACCCATAAACGATGAAAGTGCGATCGCGGAATTAGTCTCTCAAGCTACCCTAGAATTTATTCCTTCTAATAACGAACAACCGCCACAAATCATGATTAATGGCGAAAATGTCACCCAAGCCATTCGTACCCCTCAAGTCACTGCTTTAGTGTCTCCTATTGCTGCTTATGCTGCGGTTCGCCAGAAATTAGTCGCTTATCAACAAGAATTAGGGAAATTAGGGGGACTGGTAGCGGAAGGGCGAGACATTGGCACTAACGTTTTTCCCGATGCAGAGGTTAAAATCTTTTTGACGGCTTCAGTGCAGGAACGAGCAAGACGACGATTGATTGATTTTCAGTCACAAGGACAAGATAAGATCGATATTCAACAACTAGAAGAGGATATTGAACAACGAGATTATCAAGATAGTCACCGAACCTTAGCCCCTTTAAAGAAGGCTGAAGATGCGATGGAATTGAATACCGATGGTTTAACCATTGAAGAAGTGGTTAATAAAATCATTCATCTGTGTCAATTAAAATAACTTGACTCCTTGATGTTCTAAATACAGTTCTTGCCAAGAGGGTTGACGATAATCTGAGTTTTGGCTTTGATCAACGTATCCCACTACATTCGGTAGTTGTTTAAAATGAATGTCTCCATTGAGATATTGATTAATTTGCTCAAGAAAGTTTTGGGGATAATCTCGAATAATGGGATGTTTGATCACCATCGATTGATATTTACCTTCATCTGGGTCCGTGACAATATCTAAACTCAACACTGCTAAAGGTTGAATAAAGATGCCGGTGGCTGCAATTTCAAATTTTCCGTTGACCTTCTTTTGTTTCAAAACAGCCACGAAATGACCGCCTTCAGGAATATTGTAGGGAATGCTGTCCCGATCAACAATGGGTTCCACCTCGACGTTATAGCCTAGGGTTAGTCCTTCTTCTAAGGTCGTTTCTTCGTAGGTTTGCTCGGGATGAGGCACATAAATAGTAAACTGATGCAAGTCTAACCAAGGATTGTTAATAAGTTCATCCGTCTCAGATTTCCAAGCATTGTAACGTTGTTTCATGGCTTTACCCACATAACTTTCTTGGTTACAAATATTAATCAGGGCAAGACTGAGAACACATTGCTCAAATTTATTGGTTGCCAGAATTTCTGAGGGTAAGAGTTCCATTAAGCGTCATCCTTGTTGTCACCTAACCCCATGATAGAAAGGAAGTTAAACAGAGAATCTTAAGTTTCCGTGAAGTACCCCAACTTGCTTTGCTGAAGTTGGGGCTTCCCAACCACAACTCAACTCAAGGACGGTCTTATTCGTCTTCGAGGTTTCCCGTCTCATTGGCCGTCGCCTCCACAAGACAATTCTTGTCTTGGTCTTACACAGCCTCCACAGGCAGACTCTCGCCTTCCGCAAGAGTTATTACTTTTAGTCGAGATTGCACTTTGGACTTACGATGAAAGCTGCCTACTTTGTATTCTTGTACAATCTTTTCCCTGAACTACCGCCGAGTACATACTTTATCCGTCTTGCGGGGCCTCTTAGTCGGTCAGGTGGGTCGCAACCACGTTCTTAGGATAACACAGCGCAAGAAGAAGTGGAGGCTACGCCGTTTATATTCTGGCCCTTGCATTCATCCCTAACCTGTAGAGGATAAGGGAATTCTGCCCGACATCAGGTTAAAAGGTTATTGTGAAAAGAGTTCGCTTTGGGTGCGGACTTTTCTCATGGTTTGAGGCAGTACCCCGACTAATAAAGCAAAGGTTTCATCGGGTAAAAGACTAGCGGTTTCGAGATCAAACCAATTTTCAAACTGGTTTAAAATGACTTGGGCCCTTTGTTGAGCAATGGTGTTATCACTAATTTGTTTAGCCAATTTAACCCATTGTCGCCGAATTAAATAACTATTGATTCGTTCTTGGGCAGTTTTGGGGGTCATTAAGGATAATTTACCCACTGGTAGTACATCAATGACATCGTGATCAAAATTTGCCCCGATGGCTGCCCCAGGTCCTGCAAACTCGGCATGATAGGGTTTATAGAGAATCAACCCATTTTTACGACGAGGGTTAATAACCAATAGTTCTTTATCGTGCAAATGGTGAAGGATTTCCTCAATTTGCTCTTGTTTCTTGGAACTCATTTTTTGGTTGATAACATCATTGGACATGGGTTTATATCTGTTTTTGTAACAATAATCGTTGAGAACGAAACAAAAGCCAATTGTTCCAGGTGATTTCGGTTTCCGATATTTGATAACCGTTGGTTAAATACAATTTTTTAGCCGGATAATTATTATCTAAAACGTGGAGATTGAGGGTCTGGTATCCCCATTTTAAAGCAATTTCTTCGCATTTTTGTAGTAACTGCTTGGCAATACCTTTTCGTCGATGACTCTCCATAACTGCTAAGTTACTAATATAGAGATAATGGCAATTAAAACCACTTTTGACACTGAGTTCAATAGTTCCAATCACTTTTTCTTGGGTTTGGTCAGTCGTTGAGTTGACTTCCACCGCGACTAAACAAAGATAATAAGGAAGGGTTCCTCGAAGACGCGATCGCAAATCTTCGTAGACTCCTAATTTTAAAATAGGTTGCAGAAAAGAAAACCACCCAGTAGCGGGATGAAAACTAAGGGTTAGCACCTCACTTAAGGCTTTAACATCCTGTAATTGAGCTTCTCTAATGGTAACAGAAACCTCACAGGAGGTATGTGTCTCTAACTCCGCACTATCACTCATCAACGATGACAACCCACAATGGTCCACAACCTCTCTCCACTCAATTTTCAAATGACGTGAATTTCTGATTACCTTCTATTATGCCCTTTTTGACACTCTCGCCGTCAAGCTACGCTGTAACGGGAGATTCTTGTTTCATAAGGTTTGTCTAGTCCTAAGTCATCACTGACTTAAAACCCCGTCCAGATTCCCCTCCACAAGCATCTGTTTAACGTCCACTGACTGCCCGACAGCAGACAACGAAAAAACTTGGATTATGTTTCGATTTCTCTTTCACAAACTATGTCGCCCCTGTTCTCAGGTATTTTACCTAGGCCCGGGCATTTTGTCTGGCGAGAACCACCAATTTTGCTACTCTAGGCACACTTGGGTGCATTAGCCTTTCAATTTTAACACAAAACTTAATTTAATCCTCTCCCGTTGGTCGGTTTATTGGTTAGCAAAAATTCATTTCACCGTTAAGCTATTGCTCTAACTAGAGTCCTCTTTTTGCACTCAATCTATCTTATCTTTTATAATGTTAAAGTAAAAACGTTAGAAGTAACTATGTTTGATTTTGTTAACTCTTTATTAGGTCGTCATCCTGACAAGATGAAAGCGAATGTTGAAATCTATACTTGGCAAACTTGTCCGTTTTGTATCCGTGCTAAATTACTTTTATGGTGGAAAGGGAGCAATTTTATTGAGTATAAAATTGATGGAGATGAAACAGCTAGGGAGAAAATGGCACAACGTTCTTCTGGAAAACGCTCCGTTCCTCAAATTTTTATTAATAATCAACATATTGGGGGATGTGATGAGTTATATTCCCTGGATGGAAATAATAAATTAGACCCCCTTTTAATGAGGGAAAGTTAAGATTTTACGCGCTATAATCTCCTGATTTCCCCCCAGTTTTACTGATTAAATGTATACTTTCAATAGTCATCGATTTTTCCAACGCTTTGGCCATATCATAAAGGGTCAAAGCAGCGATTGAAAGGGCGGTTAAGGCTTCCATTTCTACACCTGTTTCGGCTTTTGTGATCACGGTTGCTTCTATTTGATAGCCTGGTAATGTTTGATCTCCTGTTATCTTTACGTCGATTTTATGTAAGGGTAACGGATGACATAACGGTATCAAGTTAGCTGTTTGTTTGGCGGCCATAATACCGGCTAATTTGGCAGTCCCTAAAACATCACCTTTGGGGTTATTTCCGTTTTCTATGGCTTCAAAGGTTGATAATTTCATTCTTATTTGTCCTTTAGCAACTGCTTGACGACGGGTTATCTTTTTAGAAGAAACATCCACCATGTTTGCTTCTCCTTGTTCGTTGAGATGAGACAATTTAAACTCAGATTGATTAGACATTAATTTTCAATTCTCCCTGATCAATTTTTAAAATGTCTTGCCATTCTTCTTCTGATAAAGGTTGTGTATCTAATTCTATATTAAAATGTTCTTTGGCTGCTTGGGTTAAAATGTCAATAATATCTTCTATAGAATAATAACTAGATAATTGTTCCCTTAAGTTGAAATTCCAAGGGGCAACTTGATTAAAAATCGTTTCAAATAACTGTTTATCTGTTGACAAAACCATAGAACCATGTTGCAAGATTGACTGTTTTCCTCGGCGTTGTGCGCTACCGATTAATTTACTCCCATCTGCTGTTATTAAATCGGCTATAGTTGCTGTATTAAAACAACTAGAATTATGAATATATCCCCGTTTTGCTCTGCCATATTCTAAGGGAATACCTAACGCTTTCCAACCTTGAACTAAAAAGGTACAAATATCTTGATAAATGGCCAAAGTTTTACGATTATCTAAAGCCATAACTATCATATAAGTTAAATCACCTTGATGTAAAACTGCCCTTCCTCCTGTGGGACGAATTACTACATCTAACGGGTGATTTTTCCAGATTAAATCGTGCCAATCTTCAGGATACTTTTTTTGTAAATAACCTAAGGAAATAGTAGGTTTTGACCAAGTATAAAATCGTAAACTAGGTAATATTTGTTCAGTTTCGTGTTGTTCAAATAACCAGCGATCAATGGCCATTTGTACTTTTCCTGATGCTTCAATGGGAGGAATTAAACGCCATACTTTTTTTATACTCATCAAACTTTTAAATAAATAACTTGACCTAAAATAACGATTATTCCTGTAATAATTAAAGCAAAAATATCTTGATTTTTATAAGATACTGTTTCCCAAGTTGTCGGAATGCCTTGATATCCACGGGCTAACATCGCTTGATAAATTAATTCTCCCCGTTCATAACTCCGAATAAATAAAGAGCCGATGGCATTTCCCATTACATGACGAATCATTTTATCATTACTCATTAAATTTCGAGAAATAGCCGCCCGTTTCATGGCGGTAAATTCTCGATTTAATACATCTATATAACGATACATAGAAGCCATAATGGCTACCAATAAAGGCGGCATTTTTAGAGCTAATAAAGCTTTAAATAAATCAGGAATTGCTATAGTTAAAATCAATGTATTTAATAACATTAAGGATAACAAAACTTTAATGGTAACGCTGCCTAACACCATTACCCCGGTGGTGGTAATTTGGAGGATACCCCAAGACCAAATTACATCCCCTTCAGGACGAAATAAGGTCCCTAATAACACCACTCCCACAAAAGAAAACTCAATGATGACTCTCGATAACAAAGTCAGCCAAGAAACCCGACTAATTAAGATCAAAAACACAACCCCAACCCCATACACTCCCCAAGTTATCCATTGTCCATTCGGTGTTAAAGCAATGGCAAAAACACCAACAAAAGCGCACAAAACTCGTGTTTGAGAACCGAGGGAATGCCAAAGGGTTGAAGGTTGTTGGTTCTGTTGATTGAGAAAAGAATGGATGTGTAGCAACATATTGAATTAAAAATGGTCAAAATCCATTACTCTTCTTCTGGTTGATGGACGGAAGGCCGAACTAATAATTTACCTGTTCCCCAGGCAAGACCAAAAGTTACCAGAGTCCCTGCTAAACCCGCTAAGGGGGTGGCTAAAGCGTCGGGAACCCCTCGTAAGCCATATTCTTCAAAAACACTGTAGAAAGGCAACTTTTGGGCAGGTGCATCTTCTATAGCCTTGTCTTCAAATTTCAAGTCTTGGGAAACCCGATCTAAACCGTCGGGGTTGGAACTGGCAAAAGGAGAGACAAAAACAGCGACAATGAGAGCAATACCCATTCCAGCTAGGATAAAAGAACGATTACCCTTTGTATTAGAATGTTGATTCGTCATTTTCAGAATTCTTCTTTGATTACGGGTTAATATTTTTATGCACTATGAATATTTTCTCTGACATCTAACTTGATAGATGAAGGACGATCATAGATGAGATCCGGGCGAGATTGCCAAACAAATCCTACAGCGATAAAGGTAATAATGGCTTCCCCTACCCCAATGACAACGTGCCACGTTACCATAGCGATCATGGATACCATTAAGGGAACAGTTCCCGATAAAGCTAATTGTAGGGCGGTTGCGATCGCAGCGATTACCACACTACACCAAGCGGCCACAACGGTTGCAATGGTCATACTTTTCCAAGAACGACGGCCTAAGCTGAAACGAATCGCTTTATAGAGATAATATCCCCCAAAAGTGCCAATGAGTCCCATATTCAAGATATTTGCCCCTAAGACAGTCAAACCACCATCTTGAAACAAAACCGCTTGCACAATAAAGACAACAGTTACCACTAAGGTCCCGGCCCAAGGACCGAGTAAGATAGCGGCCAGAGTTCCCCCCACTAAATGACCGGAGGTTCCTCCAGGAATGGGAAAGTTAATCATTTGTGCTGCAAAAATAAAGGCGGCACAAACCCCCATCAACGGGACGGTTCTTTCTTGATAGTCTTTTTGTACTTTTTTGAGAGAAACGACAACTAAGACTAGGGTGATTACCCAACAAAATAAGCTTACCGACGGACTCAAAAAGCCATCAGGAATATGTAGAGCAAGATAGGGTGTTATGAGAGAGTTTTGTATGATTGGTTCCATAAAAAATCAATAAAAGCCTCTTTGTATTAATTTTGCTTCATTTTCTTTTGTAAACGTTTTTTCTGGGTTTAATAATTATTTTTACAACATCTTTAGATTTGAAGAGGGAAAATTGACTTTAACAGCAGGTTATCAAAATGCAGTCATTTCTGAAATTAATCTAAAATAATCGGTCTTATGCCCTAAAGCTTAGGCAAAATTACTCTAGGAGTTGAGCATAACCGAAGACTTATTAATTAAAAGTTAGCTTCTAGCATTAAAATGAAAAGTTATTTTTTGAATTTTTATAAAAATAAACCCTATCGAACTATTATTTTAGGAATAGTTACCTTGTTATTAGTGATGTTTCAAAGCATCTATTTACCTAGCTTTAGCTTGGTAGATGGGGCCAATAATAAAGGATTTCCTGTCATTTTTGACCATATTGAATTATTGAATATTTACGAAGGTAATGGGTCTTTGTCTGCCGAAGAAAGAGCCGCTATTATCACCCGCCGATTAAATAAGATTGCTAACAATAATCATATTGAAATTACGGACGATAAGTTTGACCTTGATGATAAAGGTCATCTTGTTCTCATTGTATTTAATAAAGAACTATTAATGACGGTAACAGCAGATGATGCGATCGCTGCAGATACTTCCCGTCAAGAATTAGCAGAAAACTACTTAAAAACTTTCAAAAAAGCCCTAAAAGCTTATCAACTTGAGCGTCGTCCTTTTTATTGGGTAATTGGAATTATTTTTACGGTTATCAGTTTATTGATTTTATTATTGATATTAAAAATATTTGATCTTATTTTTCCTTATCTCAACTCTCGTTTGGATAGTTGGCAAGGGACCTTGATTCCATCTATTCGGATCAAAAATCTTGAACTTTTATCAGCAGAAAGATTAACAAAAACCTTTAAGACAATTATTAAGATATTTCGCATCACTTTAACTTTTTTTATTCTTTATATCTTTGTGCCAATTGTTTTAGGTTTCTTTCCACAAACCAGAAAAATCTCTAATTTATTATTTGATTATTTAATTCGTGCCATCAATACTGTATTTACTGGATTGATTGGTTATCTACCTAATATTTTTGTTGTCGGGGTTATTGTCTATTTAACCTATTATCTTTTACGATTTTTGAAATTTATATTTGATGAAATAGAAACAGGTAATTTACAATTTTCTGGCTTTTATCCTGAATGGGCGCAACCCACTTATCGACTCCTGAGTTGGCTAACCATTATGTTAGCTGCGGTGTTTGCTTTTCCTTATTTACCAGGGTTTAATTCTCCTGCATTTAAGGGAGTTTCAGCTTTTGCTGCGCTTTTATTTACTTTAGGTTCGACGGGAGTTATTTCTAATACCGTATCAGGTTTAGTTTTGATTTATACTCGTGCTTTTCAACTATCTGATCGGGTAAAAATTGGGGATGCTGTAGGAGATGTTCTTGAAAAAAACTTATTAGTTACGAGAATTAGAACGGTTAAAAATGTCGTTATTACTATTCCTAATTCTGTTATTATTAATAGTAATGTTGTTAATTATAGTGCCTTAAAACGAGACTTACAACGACCGTTAATTTTACATACGACTATTACCCTTGGTTACGATATTCCTTGGCGTAAAGTTCATGAGGTGTTAATTACTGCTGCTCAATCTACTAATTATATCTTAAAAAATCCCTTACCCTTTGTTTTACAAACCGGGTTAAATGATTTTTATGTTAGCTATGAAATTAATGCTTACACCAATGAATCAACCAAAATGGCAGAAATTTATTCCGAGTTACATCAAAACATTCAAGACAAATGTAATGAGGCTGATATTGAAATATTATCTCCTCATTATAGTGCTATTCGTGACGGGAATCATAATACCATTCCAGCCGATTATTTACCTGAAAATTATAGCGCACCAGGATTTCGTTTAGATCCTGTTACTAACTTATTAAATCAAAATCATAATCAGGTTAATGGTTCCTTTGATAGTCATGAAAATTAATGAATTTTAAAAATACAATCTTTATTATATTCTATCTCTTAATATAAAGAAATTATGATAAAATATGATTGAATCGTTTAATCTCAAAACACCTATGATTATTAGAGCAGTTTTACAGTGGGATGACGAGGTAAAAGCGTTTTCAGTAACTTGTCCAGAATTAAATTACATTTCTTCTTGTGGGGACACTAAAGAGGAAGCTATAGCCAATCTAAAAGAAGCGATTCAGTTGCTTTTAGAACTAATTCCTGACCATTTAGTTAACACTGACAAAAAAATTGATACATCGGCTCACTAAATTTGTGTTGATATTCTTTCCTCACTTGAATAATATGCTAGTATTAAAATAATCATTATTCCATGAGGTCGTTTATGTCAAAGGTTAAAAATATTAAAAAATCACTCGGCGAATATATGAATCAGTTATCTGAATCTAACTTAGAACTGGTCTATGAATTCATGTCTAATTTAGCAGAAAAAGAAAGAGAAGAAGCCACCATAGAATTGTTAGAAATTCCTGAGTTATTAGACGATATCGAGTTAGCTAAACAAGATATTGATCAGGAAAAATTGACAGATTGGAGAGACGTTAGAACCGATGTATAAGGTTGTTTTAACCAGAAAAGCTAAGGCATTTTATGCTAATGCTGATCAAGTATTTGCTAAAAAATTAGCAAAAAGTTTTGAGATTTTAGAATAAACTCCTTACCAACACCCTAATATTAAATCTCTTAAGGGTAAGTTAAAAGGATATTATCGCTATCGTGTGGGAGATTATCGTATTATTTATGAAATTGATGATCAAACTGTTCAAGTAATTGTAATTAAAATTGCTCATCGAAGTAAGATTTATTAGGAGAAAACCAAGCTACAAGATAAGCGATCGCAGATTTACTTATCTTCGTTAACATGATCTTTTACTAATTCTAAGGGAAGTTTTAAAACTCTAGAAATTTGTTCAACTGTCAACCCTTCTTTGATCAATTCTTGAGCAATTTCTAGTTTATATTCTTCATCATAATTTAGTTTTTGTAGTGCATTTTCTGACCAATTATTACAGATATTTCTTTCACTAATTTGTTGTATCCCAAATACATTATCCTTAGCAACATTATAATAATATCTTCGCAGACTAGACTTTAGATTAGCTTTATTAACCTCTTCTCCTAAAATTTCTGATAACGTTTTCCATAGCTTACCGGCAACATCTTTTACATATTTATCAGAACGATGATGATTATTAGCGATTTCTGTATATTTTTGATGATTAATTACGCCTTCTAAAATTTCAGATTGAACATCATCTAAATGTTCTCCTGTGTAGGAAAAGATAAGATTATCAATAGTTGTAATTAGAGATTGAATATCAAAACCGTTCATTTTTAAACACAAATTCAGATTATTAGACTTTTACCTGACATTATATGACATCATAAGATGTACGCTTAATTTAATATTATTTTTAGATTCAAGTTATTTTTCTTAATACTGCTTTATATGTTTTTATATTACTTTAAAAGTCTTGAAAGTTAATTTTCGTCTATTTAGACTTTAGAGGCTGTATTCAATTAGACGTAAAGTTTTTATATGTATATCAATAAAATTCAAACATTATTTGCCCTTAGTACGTTCACTGTGTTGATAAATTGGAATAGTCCTAATTTAGCAGCAACTCTTACAGGCACTATTGATTTTGGTAATCAGCCTTTGTTTCCTTCTGGTGAATGGACTGTAGATGTTGATATTAAAGCTGAAAGTGGAAAAATAACTAACAGAGCAGGCATTATGGAAACTGTAGTAGACGTTCCTATGCCTAATTATGATCCAATTCATATTCGCACAGAGGATGTAACAGAAAGAATTTGGAACTGGCTTTTCTTTGAAGATGGCTCTGTTATCATTCAAGATAATAGTGATCCTAGCCAAATTATACGAGAGGTGGATGGAAATAATACTAATATAAGTTTCAATCCACATCCTGTTCCCGAACCCACTACAACATTAAGCCTTCTTTCCCTTGGAATACTTGGTGCAGGTGCAACCCTAAAACGTAAATTAAAACCTTCTAATTCTATCGCAAAAGAAACCACAAAAGTAGGTTAAATTGCCCTTTGTTATAACTCATTCTCCCTTAATTTTAGTGAGTTGAGGGGGATTTTTTATTTCATAAAAACGCCTTTTTTTACTCCCATATCCGTTGAATAGGATAAGCATCAAATTGAGTATCACGGCTAATCAAAATTAGGGATTTACTGATAGCTTGAGCAATCAACATTCGATCAAAGGGATCACGATGATGTAAGGGCAAACGATAAATTTGTAAAGTGTCAATAAAACTAATCGGTAATAATAAAATATCTGATGATTTCAATTCTTGCTCAATAGTTTCATAACTCCGTTTCAGTGATAATTTACCTAGATTAAGCTTAATAGCTATTTCCCAAAGACTAACAATACTGAGATAAACATTATCAGCTACATTAATCATCTCTCTAAGATTACTAGGTAAATTAGGATCATTTTCAGATAACCAAATAAAAGCATGAGTATCTAATAGAAAATCTGTCATTCCATATATTCCTTAAAATCTTCTATAGGTTCATCAAAATCATCAGGTAAAGGTAAAACAAATGTTCCTTTTAATATACCTGAGCGACGTTTTTTAACAGGCTGTTCCTCTAGTTTCGATAAGGACTCTTGAGCATGATTATCCATAAGATACTTAGCATAATGTAGAAGTTCCAACTTGAGAGATTGCGGCATTGTTGAAACGGTTTGTAATATTTTTGTATCAATATTCATAATTTCTTCTCATCTCATTTCACGGTTATTATCCGAAAGTAGGCTTTTTTATTATAATCTTAATATCTTCGTTAGTGCTAATCCCACGCCAACTCGATTAATTAATAAACTTATGCTGGAATAATAGTTATGGCAATAAAAATCAAACTTTGGGCAGATTATGAGAGTTATCCAATTTGGGGAGTTGATGAAATTGATAATATTGCTCCTGAAGAATTACCCTTAAGTCAAGCAACAATTAAACGTTTAAACGCATGGCAGAATACTTATGATCAAACTTTAAATCAAGACTATACACCTTTATCTAATTTTCCTAATCAACAAGCTGAAATTGATTTTAATCAAGAAGGAATTCTTCTATGGCAACAGTTACGTCTTGAACTTTCACCAGATTATGAAGTTTTTTATCAAAACAATCATCAACTATTCAAACATCCCAATGAAATAACAGTAACATTGACATCAAAAAGTTGATGATAATAAAAAAAAGGTGCGTTTTTAACGCACCCCAAAGTCATGCAAATAACACTTAAATTAGAAACTAAGTCCCATCATTATCCTGGGCAATTTGGTTGTAGAGGAAATCAATAACATAGCTGAGATGATTGGAGCTTTTTAATAAGTTAACTGACTGAGTTGGCTAACTTCATGAATTAGTTTACCATCTTTGTGTTAAAAAAACTTATGGTTAAGCTAAGAAATTATAAAAAAAAGTTAATTATTACAATAAGTATAGATTATATTTTATTTTAACATTATTTTGAATAGGTTTTTATCTATATAAAGTAATTCTCTTTAACCCAGATAAGCTAGAGCAAAACGACCAATTCCCCCTAAATCCGGTAAAATCTCAATAGCCTGATAACAGCCAGATGCTTCTAATAATTGTCTCACCTCTTCCCCTTGTCCCGCCATCATTTCCACTAAAAAAATGCCCCCTGACACCAGATAATCGGGAGAAGTATTGATAAGATAAGTAATTGCCTCTAAGCCATCATTTCCCCCGTCTAAAGCAAGGATGGGTTCGTGATCTTTAACTTCTGGTTGGAGTTGAGACAGTAAAGAAGTGGGGATATAAGGAGGGTTAGATACCATCCCACAGACTTGTCCCTTTAAATGTTGTAAAGGAGTCCACCACGATCCTTGATAAAACTCAATTTGAGAAGAAAATCCCTCATTTATAGCATTTTCTGTGGCAACAGTTAACGCTTTGCTGCTAGTATCTACAGCATGAATGGTAGCTTGGGTAAAACTGTCTGCTAGGCCAAGGGAGATCGCACCACTTCCCGTTCCCAGATCCACCCAATGGCCCGACAGCAGACAGTTTTACCCAAGCTACCATTCATGCTGTAGATACTAGCAGCAAAGCGTTAACTGTTGCCACAGAAAATGCTATA